>CAJXLX010000017.1 GCA_913056335.1 uncultured Rhodothermaceae bacterium | reverse complement strand
CCCGCCACACCACCGACGACTGGAACAGCACGGTGCGCTGGAGTGCCGACACGCCGCCGCGCCTGCAGATTACGCTGAAAGATGCACAGGACGCGCCCGTCTCTGTAAACGAGGGCATGCTCACGCTGCGGCAGCCGCATCACGAAGACCCGTTCTTTGAGGCACCGCTCACTGAAGCAGACGCGGGCACCTACGAACAAGTCGTGCCTACCCTGAACGACGGGCTGTGGGATGCGACCGTCCGCGGCACGGTAGCAGGAACGCGCATCGAGCATACGCTACGCTTCGAACGCGGCCAGTAAGTGCGGATATGACGGCTCCAGTTTCTCCTACATCGATCCCAGATACACAGGCTGCGCCTCCAGCGCCCGACACCGCCTGTGCGCATTGCGGACTGCCTGTGGGCACGGCGCCGGTGTACGACCCCGAAGCAGCCCCCGATGGGCCTTCCTTCTGCTGCACCGGCTGCCAGGCGGTGTATCACACCCTGCATGATGCGGGCATGGACGGCACCTACTACCGCCTCTCAGGCGTAGGCCAGAAGCGCGAGCCGCAGCCCGCCCAGCAGCCCGCCGACGACCTCGTCTACGCTGAACTGGGCACCGACGACTTCTTGGAAGAGCACGCGCCTGTCCGCGACGATGGCACGCGTCGTCTCACGCTCTTTGTGGATGGCGTGCACTGCGCCGCCTGCGTATGGCTCGTGGAGCGCCTCACCGAAGCATTCGGCGGCATTACTGATGCCCGCCTTGACCTGCCTCGTGCCCGCCTGCACCTTGCGTGGCGCGACGGCACCGTAGCGCTGCCCGACGTGGCCGATTGGCTGGCGCAGTTTGGGTACCGCGTGCATCCGCTGCGGGGCGATCAGCAGAACGACCGCACCAGCGAGGAGCGGCGCCTGCTGCTTAAGGTGGGCATCTGCTGGGCGCTCGCAGGCAATGTGATGCTCCTGGCCTTTGCCCTCTACGCCGGACTCGACGCGGTCGACTCTACGATGAACACCGCCGCCCACTGGGTCAGCATGGCGCTGGCCGTGCCCTCAGTGCTGTACGGCGGAAGCGAGTTCGTGCGGCGCGCATGGTCGAGCATCCGGTGGGCGTGGCAGGAAGGCACCGCCCGCCACCTGCACATGGACGTGCCCATCGCGCTCGGCATTGGGGTCGGATTTCTGGATAGCGTGTGGGGCACCGTCAGCGGACGCGGCGAGGTATGGTTTGACTCCATCACCGTGCTCATCGCCGCGGTGCTCACCGCCCGATGGCTGCAGCTGCGCAGCCGCCGACTCGCGGGCGATGCCAGCGACCGCCTGCTCTCGCTCCTGCCCACGATGGCCCATCAGGTGGGAGACGACGGCAGCGTCTCGGCGGTGCGTGTGGACACGCTGGAGCCCGGCGACCAGGTCCGCGTGCGGCCCGGCGATGCGTTTCCGGTGGATGGCATCGTGGTGGAGGGCCGCTCCTCTGTCAATAACGCCGTGCTGACCGGCGAGCACGAGCCCACGCCCGTATCCCCCGGCGACGCGGTGACGGGCGGCGCCACCAACCTAAGTACACCACTCACGGTACGCGTCACCGCCACCGGCGAGGCGTCTTCGATTGGGCAACTGCTGGCGTGGGTGCGCGAGGAAGCGCCGACCACCGCTCGCGTAGCTCACATCGCCGACCGCCTCACGGGCTACTTTGTGGCCGGCGTGGCTACGCTGGCGATCATTACCGCGGCGCTCTGGCTTGTGTGGGCGCCCGCAGAAGCCTCGCGCCATGTCGTAGCGCTGCTGGTCATCACCTGCCCGTGCGCGCTCGGCATGGCCACGCCCCTCGCGCTCGCTGTAGCCACCGGGCAAGCCGCCCAGCGCGGCATCTTCATCAAGAGCGAGCACACGCTGGAGCAGTGCACCACCGTCGACACCATCGTGCTCGACAAAACCGGTACGCTCACCGAAGGCACCATGTCTTTGTTGGATACAGAGGGCGACGCCGCGGCCGTGCGGCTCGCAGCAAGCCTGGAGGCCGAAAGCACGCATCCAATAGCACAGGCCCTCTCCGCAGCATACCCAGCTGCGCACCGCCCAAATCTCGCAACGACGGAGGTCCACGAAACCGCCGGACGCGGCATTACCGGGTGCGTGGGGCCGCACCGCGTAGCCGTAGGACGTCCCGACTGGATACAGAGCACTGCTACCTGCTCCGACAGGCTCCGCGATGCCGTCCACCGCGCGGCCACCGAGGGCCACACGCCGGTTGCTGTAGCCGTAGATGGCACGGTACAGGCCGTGTGCATCCTGGGCGATCGCCTGCGTCCCGAAGTCCCCGCGCTCGTGCAGTCCTGGCGCAATGCCGGGCACCGCGTGCTCATCCTCTCGGGCGATCATCCACGCGTGGTGCAGCACGTGGCCGACCAACTCAACCTGCCCCACGACGACGCCTGCGGCCATGTGTCGCCTGCCGACAAGCGCGCTGCGGTTGAATCGCTTCGCAATGAAGGCCATACCGTAGCCATGGTGGGCGATGGGGTAAACGATGCGGGCGCGCTGCAACAGGCCGAAATCGGCATCGCAGTCGATGGCGGCGCCACGCCCAGCCTGGTTGCGGCCGATGTATTTCTCACGCAGCAGGGCCTGGCGCCGCTGGATGCGCTGTTTGCCGGATCGGCCCACGTAATGCGCGTCATAAAGGGCACGCTGCTGTTCTCGCTGGCGTACAACCTGGCAGGCGGGGCCGTAGCCATGGCGGGCTGGGTGGGGCCGCTCGTAGCAGCCGTGGCCATGCCGGTAAGCTCGCTCGTAGTCGTGACAGCGGCTATCATGCAGCAGAGCTTTCCGCAGACTGAGCACCCTCCAAGTGACTCGCCACCCGATGGAGCCGAGCGTGCTCCTGAGCGTCTGACCGAGCGTGCCCCCGCGCCCGCTGTACGATGAGCGCTGTGCTCCCCCATACAAGCAAGACGAACTGCTATGAACGTATTGTATCTCTTAGTTCCGCTCGCGCTGCTTTTGGCCGGCTCCGGGGTGGCCGCGTTTGTGTGGTCGGTGCGCAACGGGCAGTACGACGACGTGGAAACGCCCGCGATGCGCATCCTTATGGAGGATGATGTACCCGGCCCAACCTCGAAGAATGAACCTGGCACCGACGAGACGCCGCCTCCACGCTCGTGAACGGTGGTGGCGCGAGCGCCCGACCTTCGCATCCCCCTACCTTGATCTTGCACCCTGATTATGCCCAAAATAGAAGCCAGCAGTCCCGCCCCACGCACCAAATCGCCGCAGGCCCCGCGTCCGCAAGCGCCGATTGACGGACAGACCGTTGATGGGCGCATGGCGGAGTTCCACTGGAGCAGCTATCCGGGCGCCGGCACGTACCGCCTGCAGATCAGCCGCAGTGAAGGGTTTGACACGCTGCACGTTGACTTTACTGTGGATGACACCACGGTCACGGAGCTGTCGGGGCTGTTGCCTATCGACGGGTCGACGTGGCATTGGCGCGTGCGGGCGGAAGCGGGCGGAAGCGACTGGAGCGATCCGGCCACGTTCGTTGCGGGCCGCTCGGCGGAAGATGCTACGCGTCCATCTGACTCCGCATCGGAAGAAGCTGCTGCGTCTGCGAAGAAGGAGACCGGGCAGCCTGAGTCGTCTGCCGAAGCCGAAGTGCCCTTTCACACGGCCCGCACCTCGGGCGCATGGGCGTTCACCGTGGGGCTGGTGATGGTGGTCACGTTTGTGATTACCTTGTTCTTCATTGCCTCGGCGGTATAGAAGCGCTTCAGGAAACAGCGTGGTAGGGATACGCAGGGGGCGTGCTGCGTGTATAGAAATGCTGGTTTTTCGCACTCAACCTCGTATCCCGCTATGATTCAACGGCGCACTATTGGAATCGTCGGCATCGGCAATGTGGGCAAAGCCGCCGCGTATGCCCTGTTTAACCAGCGCCTGGCCAGCGAAATCATTCTGAACGACCTGGACCACAAGCGTGCCGAGGGCGAAGCGATGGACCTGATGCACGGCCAGATGCTGGTGGGCAACGTAACCGCCCGCGCAGGCGACTACGCCGACATGGCCGACGCGCAGCTGATCGTGATCTCGGCAGGCGCCAGCCAGAAGAGTCCAGATGAGACGCGGCTGGAGCTGCTGGAGCGCAACGTGCGCATCTTTGAGCAGATCGTGGCCCAACTCGACGAGCACGCCCCCAATGCGATGCTCGTGGTGGCAACGAATCCGGTGGACGTGCTGACGTACGTGACGCAGGAGCTATCGGAGCGTCCGGCTGAGCGCATCATTGGCACGGGCACGCTGCTGGATACGGCGCGGTTTCGGGCGCTCTTGGGCCGTCATTACGGTGTCGATCCGCGCTCGGTACACGCCTACATTCTGGGCGAGCACGGGGATTCGGAGGTGCCCATCTGGAGCAACGCGACCATCGGCAACCAACGCATCAAAGAAGGCCCAATTAACGACATTGCCTTCGACAAAGCAGCGATGCAGCAGCTCTTTGAGAATGCGCGTGATGCGGCCTATCAGATCATTGAGCGGAAGGGCCACACCGACACCGCTATTGGCGTGGTGATTGCGCGCATTGTGCGGGCCGTGGTCGAGGATCAGCGTAGCGTGCTCCCGGTGAGCGTGCGCGCCAATGGGGCGTACGGCATCCGTGACGTGTGCTTGAGCCTACCTGCGGTGGTAGGCCGCCACGGCATTGCCGGACGCGTGACGCCGCAGCTCTCTGAAAGCGAGCACGAGGGTCTGCAGGCTTCGGCGCGGGTGCTCAAGGAAAGCCGTGAGGGCGTGACGGTGTAGAGAAGCTTATGAATAGCACCTCACAGACATATTGAGCAGATAAGTTTGGGCTCCAGACATCGCGTGCTGGAGCCCGCTTACATTGGGGGGCGCTTACGACTGACTGGCTTCGTAGAGAATGCGCTTCTCTTCCTCGCTGAGGGCGTCGTAGCCCTGCTCGCTGATCTTATCGAGGATGCGGTCCACCTCGTCGGTATTGCCCGATGAAGAGGTGGATGCCGACCGCGATGAGCGTCGCGAGGAGCGGCTGCTCGACGATTCTTTCACGTCGGTTGACGAGCCTGACGAGGACGAACCGGTCTTCGGATCCCCCCCAAGCCACTGCTCCAGGCGATCCAAGAAGCCCATCTTCGGTTCGGTGGCGGTGCGGCTGCTGCGATCGGGGCGGCGGCTTCGGCTTCCGCGCGACCGATCCTCGAAGAAGACACGCGCCCACGAGGTCAAATCAATGCCGCGTTGTCCGGCGCGGGCACAAAGGAATCCGGCCAAAGCTCCGCCCCAGTGCGCGGTAACGGCCACGCCCGAGGACGAGAGCGCGAGCAGGGCGTCGATCGCCAGAAAGCCCAGCACCAGGTAGAGCAGCTTCACCGTGCCCAGGAAGATGAGCGCCACTTTCTTGTACGGGTAGAGAATAGCCACGGCCATGAGCACGCCCAGCACAGAGCCGCTGGCGCCGTGAATGATGCTGCCGAAGAAGCCTGGCATCAGCAAGCCGAAGAGCAGCGAGAGAAGGCCGCCCCCCACGCCGCCCAGCACATATAGTGCGAGCAACTCATGCGAGCCATGCATCCGCTCAAACTCCTTGCCGATCCAGTACAGCCAGAGCATGTTGAACGCGATGTGCAGCAGGCCGCCAAATCCTGCCCCGAGATGCAGGAAGTTGTAGGTCAGGAGTTGCCACGGCATGAGCACGGCGCCCGGCCACTCGGTGTTGAGCGCCAGCACATTGTACACAAACCCGTTGATCGGGTCGACCCATCGCAAGAACTGCCACGCGATATACACAACCACGTTAATGGCAATGAGTGTGCGCAGCGCAACAGGTTGACGACTATACCACGATTGAAACTGGTTCACGGCAGCAAGGTGGCCATTGGGATGCCAGAATGGATGCAAGGGCAGCAGCACGTTACGGGTAGCAAGCTACTGCACAGTGTCTATACCCCGCACCAAGATCAAGGTTTTAGTTCGGGGCCAGGGCTTGCAATCAGGAGTCAGATACAAAGCGAATGTTACCATCGCATCACGCGCTTGGGCTGTGTGGGCAGTTTGCCCCGCCAGTACTGAATGAGCAGGAAGCCGAAGATCATGCCGCCCAGGTGGGCAAAGTTGGCAACGCCCGCTTGGGTGCCCGAAATACCCGTGTACAGTTCAAACACGCCGAGTCCAACCACCAGCCACTTCGCTTTAATCGGGAAGAGAAAGTAGAGGTAGATGGGCTGATTCGGAAACATCATGCCGAACGCCAAGAGCACGCCGTACACGCCGCCCGACGCGCCAATAGTAGGCACTGGATTGCTTATAAAGAGCAGGTGCGTAAGCGCGGCCCCCACCACACACACGAAGTAAAACGTGAGGAAGCGTTCCGAGCCCCACTTGTTTTCGATCTGTACCCCGAACATCCAAAGAATGAACATATTGAACAGGATGTGCGGGAAGTTGCCGTGTAGAAAGCTGTACGTAATCAACTGCCATGGCCAAAAGCCGGGCACATCGCCTTGAAAGAAGAGCGTTATGCCCTGGTCGGGCGCGCCGGGCGGATACAGCGCCATGTAGTTAAGTACCGTTGTAAGGGCGGCATCCGTTGTAAGCGTGGCTTCGGCCACCAGTTGAGCCATAAAAAGCAGTCCGTTCAGCACCAGCAGGTTCTTAATGACAGGCGGAAACACCGAGAACTGCTGGGGTGGACGGTAGTAGTCTTGTTGTTGGTTCATCGAGGGCCAGGGCCAAGCGGATGGTCAGCGAATGGGCAACGATGTAAGAGACACATCATTCTGGCTGTACCGCCACAGTCCGCGCAAGGTTCAGGTCCCGGCCCACCATGCAGGGCCTGCATGGAAGCGGGCTACGCAGCGCTGCTCCCGCCTCCAATTTTCGCATCCTGCTATCTGCATTCCGGTACTGGCGTGGTCCTCTTTGTATCTGACATGCACCTGGGGCGTAGTTCGGCACGTGCCAGTCGCGAACACGAACGTGCCCTTATCGACTGCTTGCATGCCCACGCCGACCAGGCCACGCACTTGTATCTGCTCGGCGATGTGTTCGACGCATACATTGAGCATCGATCCTACATTCCGAAGCAGGGTATCCGCCTGATGGGCGAGTTGGCGCGGTGGACCGCCTGCCGAAAGCCAGTGTGCTACTTGCACGGGAACCACGACCCGTGGCATCTCGACTTTATGGACCGGGAACTGGGGGTGCGCGTGGTCGAGGGGCCGTGGACGGCGCATCACTACGGGCAGCACATTCATCTGGCGCACGGTGACCGCGTGGCCTCTACGCACGGACAGTGGGGCCAGTGGATGCGTCAGGTCATGCATCATCAGGGCGCTGTGGCGGCATACCGTACGCTGCTGCCAGCGGACTGGGGACTGGCGGCGGCGCAATGGGTAAGCCGCCGCCTGCACGGCGACCCAGATCCTGCCGTCATCCGTGCGCTGCGCACCCATGCCGTGCAGGTGCTACGTACGACACCGGCTCACGCAGTCCTCATGGGCCACAGCCACGTCGCCGAGTTGCACAACGACCGCGCCGGCATATACCTGAATACGGGCAACTGGTACGAAAAACGAACCTTCGTGCGTTTGACTCCTGATCGGTGGGCGCTGATGCAGTGGAACGGAGCCAAGGCCCGCCCGATTAAAACGGCTCCGGTATCGCAGGTGCAGCCGTAAGGATGAGAAACCAGCACGCAGGCTGCGGGTGCAGTACCGTCCTACGTGCCGCCTGACAGCTTGCGCGGCACGCTCATAGCATATGTACCTTCCCGAACGCTGACGCTTCATGTCAGACAAGTGGTCTTTTTCCGACGGCGAACTCGAAGAGTATTTCGAGGACCCCGAGGCGCGCAAACCCAAGCCAGATGCAAACGAAGACAGCGGGGCCTCCGCATCGCCCTCCGGTCCATCCGCCAACTCACCCGCTGAGCCGGCCTCTGACGCTCCGAACGAGAGCGCGTCGTCGTCGAACACGCCAAATGAGGTGGCCGCGGACCGCGACGGGGGGGCATCGGTGATGTGGACCGGCTGGGCCGGGCGTTGGATCGACCACCCCCAGGTGGCGCAGGCCACGTCTGTGCTTGGTGTGGTGGCCGCCGTTGGACTCGTGGGACTGCTCGTACTGATTGGGCTGTTTGCGTTCTTGCGATCTGACATCCCGTCTACGCAGCGTCTTGAAAACCCCACGGTTGAGCTGGCCACCATTGCCTACACCGCTGATGGAGAAGAGCTGGCCCGGTATGCCCGGCAGAACCGGTCGTGGGTACCATACGACAGCATTGGAGCCAACGTTGTCAATGCGCTCATTGCAACCGAAGACCACCGGTTCCGGCGGCACTGGGGCGTAGACATTCAGGGTATTGCCGCAGCGGCGTTCAGCACGCTTACGGGCGACTTGCGCGGCGCGTCTACGATCTCGCAGCAACTGGCCCGCAACCTGTATGATGAGGAGGTGGGGCGCGAGGTGAGCATCATGCGCAAGATCCGCGAAATGATTACGGCGGTGGAACTGGAACGCCGCTACACCAAGACCGAGATCGTTGAGATGTACCTGAACACGGTGGCCTTTGGGTCGAACGCGTTCGGGATTGAGGCAGCCTCGCGCACATACTACGGCAAGGCGCCGCAGGAGCTGACCGTGCCCGAAGCGGCCACGCTTGTGGGGCTGTTGAAAGCCACCACGTACTACAACCCGGTGCGGAATCCAGGCAACGCCAAAGAACGCCGCAACGTGGTGATGGGGCAGATGGCCCGGTACGGGATGATCGACGATGAGGAGTTGGCAGCTTATCGTGAGGAAGACATAGTGGCCAGCTACCACTCAGCTGAGCTCTATGCCAGCCTGGCCCCCTACTTTGCCGAACATGTGCGCACAGAGCTCCAGCGCATGACGCGCGACCCGGAGCATCCACTGAACGCGTACGATATGTATGGCGACGGCCTGCGCGTGTACACCACCATCGACAGTCGGATGCAGCAGCATGCAAAGGCAGCGGTCGACTCGCAGATGACGCGCTTGCAGGCGGTGGTGGACTACGAGTGGAGCAGCGAGCGTACGCGCCTCCTTAGCCGTGAGTTTGAGCCGTACATGGAGCTCGTTCGTGGCGAGGACTACCAGCCCTTCTCGCACTTCTGGTCCTCCAACACCGGAGTCGTCAACGAGTACATCCGCGACACGCCCCACTATCAGCGCCTTGTTGATGAAGCTGGGCAGACCGATGAAGAGGCGCTGCAGTCGCTGCGCACCAACGAAACGTTCGTCGACTCGCTGCGCACCCTGCGCACGAAACTCGAAGCAGGTCTTGTGTCAATGGATCCGCGAACGGGTCAGGTGAAAGCATGGGTTGGCGGACGTGACTTTCAAGGCGACAAGTACGACAAGGTGAGCATTGCGCAGCGTCAGCCAGGCTCCACGTTCAAGCCCTTCACGTACATCGCTGCCATTGACAATGGCTATTCACCCTACGACACCTTTCTGGATAGCACATTTGTATACGAAGATGTAGGTGCAGACACCACCTGGAGCCCGAATAACTTTAGCGGATACAGCGGACAGGAGTTGACCATGACACAGGCCCTTGCGCGGTCTATCAACACGATCACCGCGCGGGTGGCACTCGAAATTGGGCCGAGTACCATTGCGCAGTATGCGCGTCGGATGGGTGTGCAAAGCGAACTACAAGCAGTGCCTTCTATTGCACTGGGCACCAGCAACGTAACGCTGCTGGAGATGGTTACGGCCTACAGCACGATAGCCAACGGGGGGCTGCGCAACGAGCCCCAGGTGATTACGCGCGTTGAAGACCGGCTCGGCAACTTGCTCTGGGCCCCGCGCTCGGCCCCCCAAGAGGTGCTGTCGGAGCGCACCGCCTACACGGTGGCCGACATGATGCGGGGTGTGATTGACTTTGGCACCGGCCAGCGCATCCGTACGCAGTTTGGCTTGGGCGACTACGACCTGGCAGCCAAAACCGGCACTACGCAAGACGGGGCCGATGGCTGGTTTATCATGATGCATCCTGATTTGGTGACGGGCTCCTGGGTGGGATTTAACGACCAGCGCATTACCTTCCGCACCAATGCCTGGGGGCAGGGGGGGCGCAATGCGCTCTTCTTGGTGGGCGATTATACCCAGCGCATTGCCACCATGGGCACCGACGAGGAAGAAAGTCCGCTGCGCAGAGAGGCGGAGTTTCCGCTGGAGGAGTTCATGATCGAGTCGCCTGATGATGAGCGCGACGGCGGTGGTGTGGGCTGGTAACAGCTCTGCAATGAGCCTCCAATCTTGGCCCTCGCTTGCTCCTTAGAATGACAAAATACGGGGGCTATACCCTGAACTTGAGTTATCCAGATAGCAGAAACACCGAGACAGCAGGCAGTATACGGGCTACGAGCTTACCAAAGGCTGTTGAAGCGGGAGCAAAGGCTCCTCCAATCGTTCCTGTCCGCTCCAGCAAAGTTGCACCTCTGTTGGTTGTATCGTAATATTCAGACCACGCGCCACCAGTCTGCGAACGGCACCGGTGCCAGTTCGTTAGCACATACCATATGTACCGTGCTACACGGCAACTGGGCGTGCAGCATCCCATTGCTTCCTGCTTACGTTTGCGCCCTGTTACGCTACCGCGTTGTGCATGCTGCGGCTCGAACACGCGTAGCTGGACGGTAGCGGGACCGCAGCAATGTTTTCCCTGTCACTCATTTACTGAATACAAGAACCCGTGGACATCCAATCGCGCACCGTAGATATTCCTCGCAAGGAGCGCACGACGAAAAGCGACGACCCAGTGGCCGTATGGCCACTCATTGAGGCGGCGCTCGACAAGATCGAGGCCGACCCGCCCACGCGCGAAGCGGCCGAAGCGGCCATTGCCTACAGCGATGGCTGCGCCGTACTGGCCAACTACCTGAATAGCCAGGCCAAGCGCGTTCATAAGATGGACTATCGGTTCAAGGTGCCGCTTCTGGTCCTTGGGGCCGAGCTGGCTCGCGAAGACGACGGCTCCGAAACCATCTACGATCCCGAAGAGGGGGCCATCTACTTCGAGACCGATGATCACCAATTCTCGTTTCACGTCTACAAAGACTGGACAGTTGACTGGGAAGAGGTGGCCGATTACATCGAACCGGGCTACGAGTGGATCGGCGTCGATAACCAGGTATGGGCCCTCGATTGGCTCATGGACTACCTCGAAGTGCCAACTGACCAGTATATGGTCGACGATAGCGACGACGAAGACGACACCGAGCACTTTAGCCGTATCTAATATCGCATAGGTCGAGATGCGCCAGTGGACATATGCTCCATTGGCGCATCTGATATACACCAAATCTGCCCCAGCAGGCGCGTGCAATCAGGTCGCCTTGCTGTCTGTTGCAACCGATATTTGCAGCTCCATCTGTTTTCTTGAGAGTGATCGGTTGTTATGAAACGCATCATTGGATGTAACGCTGCCTATGGAGTGGGGGGCATTGGGCAACTCCTGGCTCACATGGTTGAAGAAAGCCGCACAACTCGCACGTTGTGCCGCTATCTAACCCCCAAGGGCAAGCCCGATGATTCGCATGCCCAGACGGTGCAGGTACCATGGTGGACGCGGTATGTGCATGCCTGTCCCCCGGTACGATGGTCGCCATCGTGGCGCAACCACCTGAGCAACGAAGCATACGACCGCGCCTTAGCTGCAATGCTTCCAGCAAATGGGACGGCATACATGGGATTCGTTGGCAAGGCGCTGCGCACGTTCCAGGCCGCACAGTCGATCGGATATGACCGCCTGGAACTGATTGCGGCGAACAGTCATGTCGATAATGTAGCGGTCCAACACAAACAGGCTGCTGAGCACACAGGCATGCACGATACGTGGCTGAACGGAGCCCAACAGCGCAAAACGCATGCTGAATACGACCGCGCCGACGCGATCTACGTGTTCTCAGAGTATGCGCGCCAATCGTTTTTAGAAGCTGGAGTCGCCGCTTCCAAACTCATTCGCATACAGTCGCAGCCGGCCCCGCGCTTCCAGCCGCCCGAGACGCGTCCCGACGAGGGGGCTTTCCATGTCGTGTACGTGGGCCGGCTCGATGCAACGAAGGGCCTCCCGCTTCTTATCGACGCCTTTGCGCAGTGGCCGCACCCCAACGCACGCCTGACGTTAGTCGGAGGCTGGTCGACGTCTGCCATGCGCCGCTACATGCAGGCTGCGCTGCGTGCCGACTCCCGCATCACGGTTGCCCCCGGCGATCCGCTTCCTGCCCTGCACACCGCCGATGTGTTTGTGCATCCGAGCTTCGAGGACGGATTCGGCTACGCACCTGCCGAGGCGCTGGCCTGCGGGGTACCGGTCATTGTCACTGAAGACACTGGCATGGCTGAATACATCACGGACGGCGTGAACGGATACGTGGTGCCGACTGGTGACACGGATGCGCTCATCAAGCGGCTCGATGCGATGGCGACCCACCCGCTGGCCACGACCACCTCGCTGTGGCCCGATGCGACGGCCCATCCGGTGACTACTGCCAACTGATGCAACTGGCTATCGGTGGAGTCCCTGAAGCGGAGCATCGGCATCCAGAAACTGACCATGAAAGCTCAGCGGAATGGCTTGCGGGGCAGGCGCACGGGCGACTTCGGTGAACGACTCTGCATCCAACACCAGTAAGAACGAGCGTTCCGCCTCGGCATCCAGCACCACCGAGAGCACGACGCCGTCGTCTTCGGCATTAGATCCAGGAGCTGCGGCGAAAATCGGCTCGCTGGGAAAGCAGTCGTCGGCGTGCCAGTGCTGGGCGCTGCCCGTGGTCACGTCAATTTTGACGAGCTCGTCGGTGAAGTGGCCGGGCGTGCGGTTGCCGGTGCCATAGGCGTATCGGTACGGCTGTCCGTTGCATGAAGCGTAGTGGATGCGCGGCACCTCGATGCCCGTATCACTGAGACGCTCGCGAGTGGCCGTGTGCTGACTCAGATCTACACGGAGGCGTTCGGGGCGCGCCATCTCCACGTCGTCCCAGCCGCTGCGCAGCGCATCCAGGTACATGCGGTCTACGATCGTGGCATCAGGGTAGGCCGCCAAGTCGATGCAGAGCGCATCGCCGTCGTCGAACGCGTTGATGTGGTGAAACGCAAACATCGGGTCGGTCGGCACGGTCGTGACGTGGGCGCCAGTAGCGCGTTCAAACACATGAATTTGGGTTCCGCGTTCAGGCTGCCACTCGAAGTTCTCGATGAACGGTTTGCCACTGAGCAGCACATCCAGCGGGTCGAGCACCAGCGGAAACGCCACCAGCGCCAGGTAGCGCTCGGTCATCGCAAAGCTGTGCATGTACGACGGACGCCGCACCGCATGCGTGCCCAATTCAGTGCGCGTAGCCGTAGTCGCGTCGAGGCGGTACAGGCGGTACGTGCTCGTAGGCTTCGAGAAATCGACCACGTAGCTGTAGAGCGTGCCATCGGGCAGGCGGTGGGGATGCGCGGTCGTGAGCGGTCCACTAAGCGTATCGTCGTAGTCCACCACGCCCAGCGTGTCGAGCGTATGTGGGTCAAAGCGCACCGGCAGCGGCGTCTCCGTAAGCGCGACCCAGTCCCCGGCCAGCCGGTGGATGCTTACATTGGCGTTGTCGGTAAGCTGCGGACGAAAGACGGTCATCACGCGCTCAAACAGCGAGCGGCACGGGTCCGTCGCAAACGCGGATTGCGTGATGCGGCCTTCCGCTTCGGCCTCGGTGTAGGCGCTGCTTTGCAGAAAGCGGCTTCGGTAGGATACGCCGGCCTCGGTGATGGTGAAGGCGTGCAGCAGCGCAAGGCCATCGAACCAGTGGTTGTAAGCCTCGTCCCCGACCTCGAAGCGTCCGGGTCCGTTGCGCACGAGCGTGCCGCGTAGCCACGGCGGCAGCGTACCCCGCACCGGAAGCGCACGGGACTCGGGGTGCTCGTTTGCCGTGGTGAGGCCAAGGGCGTAGGGGGCAGAAGCCATCGCTCAGATAGATGAGTTAGGATGTACCAGTGGATCCAAATCCACCTGTGCCGCGGGTGGTGGGTTCCAGCGTGTCGACCTCGTTCCAATCGACGGATTCGTAGCGCGCGACCACCAGTTGGGCGATGCGCATGCCGCGCTCGATGGTCACCGGCTCCTGCCCCAGATTGATAAGTGCAACCTTCACCTCGCCCCGATAGTCTGCGTCGATAGTACCCGGTGCGTTGAGGACCGTCACGCCCGTACGTACCGCCCATCCGCTACGGGGGCGCACCTGCCCTTCGCATCCCGCAGGGAGCGCAATTTGAAGTCCAGTCGGCACAAGCGTGCGCGCTCCCGGCTCCAGCGTGTGCGGGGCATCGTCGGGCAGGGCAGCGCGCAAGTCTACGCCTGCGCTGTGCGGGGTAGCGTGCTCGGGTAGCGGCAGGTCGGCAGCGTGGGCAAGGCGCGTTAGCGGGATGCGGGTGGGCATAGTAAATACGTAAATGAGGAATCAGAATACGAAGGACCGTCTCTCTCTACACAGTAGACCTGTAGATCCATAACGATCAATGGGATCCCACGACTATCACAGCCCCGGTATCCAGTGGATGAAAAGGAGGTCTGCAAGCAATGTGCAACGTAGGAAAGCCTGGGCTACATCACCGTTCAGCGTTGATCAATTCTCGAGACGGGCAACGAAGCATCCAGGCAACACGGGCACCAACGACGAAGAACAATTCGACCTATCGCCGGTCAGTGTGGCGCGCTGGTGCGATGGCCGTTTTTCTTGGCATCAAAAGAAGCCCAGCTCTGACCGCTCCCGTGTGGTTCTCCATTTTATCCAGTGGTTCGCATGCATATTTTTCATCTCGGTTGGTGGAGCAACCAGCTACATCTGTGGGGCGAAACGTCGGAACCGAAATATCAGATTGGTGATGCAGAGCCCAACCTCCGTTCCCGAGCCTGCCAGCCCGATGTGCTAATGAATCTGCTCAATGAGCAAGGGCTGTTGGTAGACGAAGCACCAGATACGCTCGTTGCGTGGCTGCCCACGGTACGCGGTGCCGCTGTGCCATCATCGCCGGTACTGGATGAGGGCAACGACTTCCCCAGCCATGCGGATGCGGCCTCCCTCGCCCCATGGCGCGTGCCGACGCTTCCACTCGACCGGGCGGCAGTCATCGACCTTTGTGCGGGCGATCTTGAGCGTCGCATGTTTGCGCCCAGCCAATTGTTTGGGAGCGACTTGGTCTACTGGGCTCATGTTGTCCGCTTTGCAGGGGCCCTGGTAGCTCGCGAGCAGTTCCTGCCCGGCATACAAGAGCGGAACAGCACGTACCATGCCCGCTGGCAGGAAACCCTGCAAGCACATTGCGGCGGTCTATCTCTTGCTTGCCGAGGAGTTTGATCGCGACCCATTCTTGCTCTTCCGTCTGCGAGGGATGCGACAGGGCGCGCTCATGGATCGCATTGGCGGCAACGATGCTCCCACCGATCCCGGCGCCGCATCTGCCAATGATTCGGCGCTTGCCCCTGTACCGCTGCAGACCGACGGATTCTGGGATGCTCCCAACGTGCCAAGCAACGCGTACGGATCCGTCGAAAGGCCCTCCACCCACGCGGCTCTCCCGAAACAGCTGGGCAAGTTTCCGTTCTGGCGATCCGACGTGGATCTCATCAACACACTTGAATCGATGTACGAGGCTGCTGCGGAGACGGGCATGAAGGCATTCGAGACGGAAGGAGCATTGGCGGAGTCACCCTGATGCATCATGCAAAGAGCAAGCGGGTGAACGAGCGAAAGGAGAGCATGCAGCAGGATGCCGAACTGCGAGCATTGGCCATGATTCACAACCGATGCGGACGCGCTCGCTCTCGCCTGGAAACCAAACCGCAATCAGGATCTCAAACAACTTCGCTTTTTCTCCTGTTGGGCCATTACGCCTTGCTTAACTCTCACGCCCCGCGTCGCGCCAATGTCTATGACTGGATCTGATGCCCTCCGTGCCCTCCTCACTACACAACTCGACGCCACCGTGGCCCGCCGGTCGCACACGGAGATCCTCCGGGCGATTCCTGCTCCCGCCCGAGGCGTATTGCCCGATGGACTGCCCGAGGCGTATTCGCTCTGGCAGATCCTGGAGCACATGCGACGGTCACAGGCCGACTACCTCCGGTACTGCACAGATCCCAACTACACCTTCTCGGCGTGGCCGGACGACTATTGGCCCGACGCGCTCGGGCCGCCCAGCGACGCGGCATGGACCAAGAGCCTCAACCAGTTTCAAGCTGATCTGCAGGACGTACGGATGCTCGTGAACAATCCGTCTATCGACATGGCGGGCGAGATTCCGCACGCCAGTGGGGTAGGCTACCACAGTACCCGCTACGCTGAGGAGATCGGAAGCATTGCGGATCACAATGCCTATCACCTCGGACAAGTCGTTACGGTGCGCCGTTTACTTGGCATCTGGCCCCCGTGTAATCTCAAGGAAACGGACTGGTCTGCCCCGGAATGAGCGCAGAAGCAAGGCTTGCGATCGGTGGAAGGCTGAGTTGCAGCAGCTTTTCTCGCTTCCGCGCCTCGACAGACACAACGGGCTCCGAGCTGTCCTCCTCAACCCGTTTACGGAGCCGGAGCGTTCGCATTACACCGTAGGCATATCTCGCGATGATCTGGTGGCAGAGCCCCCAGCGCCGATGGGCTTGCTGCTGAAGGACGGAACGGCGCTGCGATTCGAGACGCGGCTTCCAACCATGTCGATGCTCTTCACGTGATTGCCGAAATCGTTTTTGAGCAGGGGGCGTCAGTATTAGAACCTGTTTGGGTTTTGGTTTGAGGGCGAGAGCGAGGGCCGCTGAGGCGAAAATTGGACCTCAATCGAGGTTCGTAGCCGGGGCTACGGGCCGAAATTAGGGGCAATTTGCAGCCCAGTGGAGCCGCTCGGAGCCCAAAGTAAAAAAATCAAAACAGGTTCTTAGTCTACGCGAAGCCCAGCATCACCATGCCTACCATGCAGACGGCGGCCAGGGCCAGGAGCTTGAGCACCAGCGGCATGCAGAACCGAAACCAGCGGTCGTAGGGGATGCCCGCCATGCCCAGAATGCCCATGAGCACCGCGTTGGTAGGCACGATCATGTTGGCGAAGCCGTCGCCGTAGAGAAACGCCTGCACCGCAATCTGGCGCGACATGCCCAGCAGGTCGCTGAGCGGAGCCAGCAGTGGCATGGTGACGAAGGCCTGGCCGCTGCCCGAGGGCACGAACAGGTTGATGACGGCCTGCATGCCCATCATGCCCACGCCAGCGATTTCGGGGCCAACAGCGTCGAGTGGCACGGAGAGGGCATACACGATGGTATGCAGAATCTCGCCCTCTTCCATGATGAGCGCAATGCCGCGCGCAATGCCCACGAGCAGGGCGGTTTCGGTAAGCTCCTTGGCCCCCACGACAAATTCCTTGGCCATCAGGCTGGGCCCCAGGCGACCAATGGCAGCGGTTACGACCCCCAGAATCAGGAAGGCCGCGCCCAGTTCGGTGAGGTACCAGCCCTGCGTGGCAATGCCCCACACCGCCGTGCCCAGCGCCCCAAGAAAGGAAACCATGATCGCAATGTGCGTCCACTGCAGCGCGGGGTAGCTGGCCGTGTCGGTGTCCTCTTCCTCAACCGGCATCGCAAGGTCGGATACAAGGCTGGCGGCTGGGTTTGCCTGCACCTGGCGGGCGTAGTGATACACGTGATGCGTGCCTACGGCCACAAAAGGCAGTAGCAGCGCCATGCGCACGGGCCAGCCCGAGTACGTCTCAAGTCCGGCAATGCCCTGGGCCACAACCACCGTATACTGATTAAACGCCGCTGCGCCATACCCAATGCCGTATCCGGCTACGATAATGCCGACGGCGGTCATTGTATCCATCTTCATGGTGCGACAGAGCGCCGCCAGAATGAGCACAAAGGGGATGTACTCCGCCGATGCGCCCATAATGCTGGAGGTGAGCGCAAACACAAAGATCGTAATGAAGATGAGCAGGCCCGGCCGCCCGCCCAGCGCATCCAACAGCCGCCCCAGGAGCGCGTCGATGGTGCCGGTTTCGCGGATGACCGCGAGCACGCCGCCGATGATAAACAGGAAGAAGATGATGTTCTGCGAATCCGCAAACGCCTGGGGGATGGCTGTGAATATGTCGACGGGGGTGAGCGTATCGGCATCGGTCCCCAATTCGAAGGTACCCGGCACCACGGCCTCGCGTCCGTTTACCATCTCGGTGTCGAACGCGCCGGAGGGGACCACCCAGGTTAGCGCGAGGGCGCCGACCATCAGGAAGAAGAGTAGCGCAAGCGTGTGGGGCATTTTGAAGTTCATAGACGGTGGCGTACGGCACGAAACAGAGCACGACATCCGGCAAGATACAGCGCGGACACGAGAAGCGAAACCGCCCCCCGTGTCCGTGCCTCAGATGCATTCGCCGATAGGCTAACAGCGCGTTAGGCGCGCCGCAACGTACGCAGCGACCAGCGCCCGAACGACTCAAACGCGGAGTAGATGACCGGCACCACCACCAGCGTAAGAAACAGTGCAAAGATCAGCCCACCGATGATAGACGTGCCCATCGGGCTCCAGAACTGCGTGTTTTCGGAGCCGAACTGAAACGCCGGATCAAGCTCAGTCAGCAGTCCAATGAAGTCTACATTCAGCCCGAAGGTAAGCGGGATGAGTGCCAGAATCGTCGTAAGGGCCGTAAGCAGTACCGGACGCAGCCGGTCGACGCTGCCGTTAATGATGGAGGCGCGATCGGTGGCGCCTTGGTTCCGCAACTGCTGAATGTAGTCGAGCAGCACGATGTTGTTGTTCACCAGAATACCGAACAGGCTGATGATGCCGATAAAGACCATCAGCCCAAACGGTGTTTGACTGACAGCCAGCGTGAACACGACGCCGATTTGGCTGAGGCCCACGGCCAGCAGCACAATGAGCGGGGCCGCCAGCGAGTTAAACTTGGCGACCGTCACCAGAAAGATGAACATGATGCCGGCCCCCAGCGCAAAGAGCAGGAAGCTAAACGCTTGATTCTGATCTTCCTGCTCGCCGGTGTACTGCATCGTGTATCCGTCGGGAATCTCGTTCTGGCGGAAGTCGGCCAGATACGTTTGCACGCGGCTCAAGACCTCGGGGCCCGAGTAGCCGGGGGCGTTCTGCCCCTCGATAACCGCCACACGGTTTAGGTCGAGCCGGGTGATGGAGCCGAGGCCGGCGCCATCCTCAAACTCGGCCACGTTAGAAAGCGGAATAAGCGCGCCTTCGGCATTGGCGATGCGCAGGCTCTCCAGACTTTCGAGGCTGGCGCGATCTTCGGGGGCCAGGCGCACGGTGATGTCGTAGTCTTCTTCGTCTTGGCGGTAGGTACTGGCCTCGATGCCGTTGACGGCTGTGCGCACGGCTTGCCCAATCTGCCCGGTGCTCAGCCCGTAGCGCGCCGCTTCTTGCCGGTCCACATTAATGCGATGCTCGGGGCGAGCCAACTCCAGATTGTCCTGCACATCGACGAGGCCGTCGAGCGTGCCCTCGCTTACGCCTTGGGCCAGGCGCTGCTGCACCTGCTCGGAGAGGTCCGCAATCACGTCGAACTCGGGCCCGGTAATCTCGATGTTTACCGGCGGACCGGTGGGCGGCCCCACCTGGTCGCGCTGAATGTCGAGCAGGATGTCGGGCAGCGTGCCCGATATGGCTTCGCGAATACGCGCCAGCGTGGTAGTGCTGGGCTCGGCGCGGTCGGCATAGTCGCGCAGGTTAAATGTAATGCGCGCCAGCTCTGCACGCGGCTGGCCGCCGCCGAAGTCGCCCGAACTGGCCACGCCGACGTTGGTGAGCATGTTTTCGGTGTTGGCAAACACGCGCTCGTCCTCGCTCAGCAGATCCACAAGCTGCTCCTCGGCGCGCTGCGCAGAGGCATTGTTGGCGTAGATATTGGTGCCAAGCGGTGCCTCCATCGTAACGCGCACTTGGCTGGGGTCGGTTTCGGGGAAAAACTCGACGCCGGGGTTAGCGGCATAGAAGAGCGCAAAGATCGCCAGCGCACTGCCCAGCAGTCCGTTCAGCAGCACCGAGCGATTGTCGGTGAGCAGGCGCGGGGCCGGCAGCACCATGCCCAGCGCGCCCAGCGCCATAATGGCCACCGGCAGCACCATGATGATGAGATAGACGATCGGGTCGATAGACCGCAGCACGAGCGTCGTTAGGCCCAGCACAGCAGCCAGTCCCACGGCAAGCACGGCGCCAGACTGCACCGTGAACCAGCCGCCACGCATCAGGCCGAGCACCGAGTGCAACGCGGTACCCAGCACGCCGGCGACCAACAAGAGCCCCGCAGGCACTAAGAATACGTATCCTGCTACCGGACTTACGAGCGTGATGACGCCGCCCAGTATCCCCAGAAGCAGACCGCTTGTAAGGCTGCCCAGGGCCCACATGTTTTTGAGATGCGCCCGGTTGTCGCTATAATCGCGCTGCAGGGCCCAGCTTAGCAGCATGCGGTGGTACGCCAGCACGCGCGGCAATACGTCGTGGATGAAGCGCTCGGAGACGGGCTGAAACGCGTAGATAAAGAGCAGATACGCCACAGGGGTAGCAACGGCCAGCACCAGCAGCGTTGGCCAGTTGGCCAGCCCCAGCGTAAGCGCCGAGAGAGCAAGCCCGGCCAGCACCAGGTACCAGCCCGTGCGCGAGAGGCCGCCGCTGTCGTCCATGTCGTCGGTGCGGCCAAAGATGGCCATGGTGGCCGGGCTAATGAACACTGCCACGAAGAGCGAGGCCAACAGCGCAATGATCAGCGTAAGCGGCAGGAAGCTCATGAACTCGCCGATGAGGCCGGGCCATAGCAGCATGGGCGCAAAGGTGAGCGAGGTGGTAAGCGTAGCCACGGTAATGGAACCCGCAAACGCGCTGGCGCCCTCTTTGGCGGCCTCGATCGGCCCCAGGCCCTCTTCGTCCATGAGCCGGTAGATGTTCTCGACAATCACAATGGCGTTATCCACCAGAATGCCGAGCGCCACAATCAGCGTAAACAGCACAATAAAGTTCAGGGTGATGCCCAGGGCTTGCAGCACCATGAACGACACAAACATCGATAGGGGCACGGCAACGGCAACGAGCGTGGCGTTGCGCACGCCCAGGAAGAAGAGCAGCACCAGCACCACAAAGATGAGCCCACTGATGATGTTGTTTTCGAGGTCAGAGACGAGATTGCGCACGTTCTCGCTCTCGTCGCCGGTGATGATCCAGCTGGTGCCATTGGGAAACGGGAAGGCCTCCAGCTCCGAAAACACCGCGTCGACCGTCTCCAGAATGTTGTCGCCCGACTGCTTGGTGATTTCGAGGCTGATGACTTGCTCGCTATCTTGCCAGTTTTCGACCGGCTCGAAGGTTTCGTTGGGCTGTTCCGTCTGTAGCTGGCGCAGCCGTGCAAACGAGGTACGGTCGGTGAAGCTAAACTCCACGTCGGCTACGTCACGAATGTAGACGGGCGTGCCGTCGGGACTGGCGACCACGAAGTCTTCGATGGCGCGCGGCTCGTCCACCTCGCCATCCACACGGATGAGGTAGTTCTGGCGGTCTACGTCGATGGAGCCGCCGGGTACGTTCACGTTCTCGCGCTGAATAGCGCTGACGATGCTGTTGTAGGTGAGTCCGTAGCCATGCAGGGCGTTTAGATCCACGTTGACGCGCACCTCGCGCTCTACATCGCCGCTGAGGGTGGCTTCGAGCACGCCAGGCACGGCCTCGATTACGTCCTGCAGATTCTCAGCGACCCGCTGCAAGCGCGCAATCGGGTAATCGGCCGAGAGGTTCACCGTTAGAATCGGGAAGTCAGAGAGGTCGACTTCGTTCACAACCGGCTCCTCCACATCGGTGGGCAGGTCAGGGATCGCGCGGTCAACGTCGTCGGTGACGCGCTGATAGGCCTGGCTTGTGGGCGTGCCCGCCAGAAACTCGATGATGATGACGGAGACGCCCTCGGCAGAGATCGACCGGATTTCGTCGACGCCCTCGATGCCTTGCAGCTCCTGCTCGATGGTCTGCGTGACGAGCGGCTCCACATCCGCCGGGCTGGCGCCCGGGTAGATGGTCTGCACGATAATCGTGGGGATCTCGATGTCGGGGTTGGCCTCTTTCGGGATCGTGAGGTAGCTGGTAAGGCCGCCCGCCGTAATGATGACGGCGAGCACCATCACCGCGGTGCGGAACGAGACGGAAAGATCGCTGATACGCATGGAGGCACAGAGGAAAGCAATAGAAAGAGCGCACAGGAGGCACGAGCCCCACAGGCCGGGGCACGCACCGGTTAGTTAGCGCGGGCCCGTTAGCGCGATGTGGATACGGGACGCTGCGTCGATTCCGGGTCGATCATCGCGTCGTCGAGCGTGGCGTAGCGCTCCACGATGTTGGCGCGGTCGCCCTCGGCCGCATTGTTCTGGCCGGTGACGATGACCGCGGCGCCCGGCTCCAGGCCGTCGAGGATGGCGGTGCGGCCCTGCGCGGTGGGTCCGAGTGTAACCAAGCGGCTCTCTACGCGCGGCGTATCGCCGTCGGGATTGGCGACCACGTAGAGGCGGTAGCCGTCTTCATCGCGTTCAATGGCGCGGCGAGGCACGACCACCACATCCTCCAACTGCTGACGCGGAAGCAGCACGCGACCTACCATATCCGGGTGCAGGCGTCCGTTGCCATTGTCGAGCTCCACCTCCACCCGAAACGTGCGGTTACGCGGGTTCACGGTGCCGCCCACAAAGGCAATGCGGCCCTGTATGGATTCGCCAGCGAGCGACCGAAAGCGCACATCGACCGCCGCGTCGGGGTCGATGTCGTTGATGTAGCGTTCGGGCACGCCTACGTTCAGGTACATGCGCTCGGTGCTTACCATGCGCAGCACAGGGGCACCGGCTCCCACCTGTTCGCCCACCTGCACAAAGTGCTCCTGAACTGAGCCGGCAAAGGGGGCGCTAATGGTGGTGTTGTTGAGGCGGTCTTGCGCCTGTTCCAGTGCGGCTTCGGCTTGTTCGACCTGGGCTTCGGCCTGGTTGAGCTGCGCCCGCACATTTTCAAACTCAATAGCGCTGATCACCGAATCGCGGTAGAGGGGCTCCTGGCGGTTGAAGCTGTCCTGGGCCTGTGCTTCGGCAGCACGCGCAGCGCGCAGCTGGGCCTCGGCCTGGCGCTGCGCGGCGCGGGCCTGTGTCGGGTCAACGCGGGCAATGGTCGCTCCGGCCTGCACCTGGGTGCCGAGTGCCACGCGCGACTGCAAGCGCCCACCCAACTCAGCAGAGAGGATAGCATCGTCGTTGGTTTCAAGGGTGCCGGTCAGGTCGAGGCGGTCCTGAAACGATTGGGCGCTGGCCTGCAGCACAGTCACGGGCACGCCCTCATCGGCAGATTCAGTGACCTCTTCGGAGGTGCACCCCGTCCACGCCATCAGGGCGGCAACGGCAAAAGCAAAGGGAAAACGCAGCGGCATAAGAGCGGTACGCATGGAGACAGAGCAAAAAGGCAGAAAGCAAAAGGGATGATACAGCACAGATGGGCGCGAGAGCCCCTGTGCATCAGCTAAAACCGAAGGGCGGCTTTAAAACTGGAAGGTCGCATCAGGATCGGAGCGCAGCGGGCGCCCCACGGCCGTTTCGAGCGCGCTCAGCGCCGAGACGTAGTCGAAGGCGGCTTGCAGGCGGTTGAGGCGGGCCTGGTCGAGCTGCTGCGAGGCCTCGCGCTCTTCAATGGGGCGCGCCACGCCTTCTTGCAAGCGCTGCTGCGCAAACTCGTAGTTGAGCTCGGCGCGCTCCACATTTTCCGTCTGGCTATCCAGGCGCTGCTGCGCAGCGCGCAGGTTACGCAGCGCCTGCTCCACCTCCAGCTTGACGCCCTCGCGAGCGCGCTCGCGGTCGATGCGGGCCTGCTCTACTGCAATCGTGCGCTGCTGCACTTGGCGGCGCGTCTGGTTGCCGTCGAAGATATTCCAGGTCAGGCTCAGCCCCACGTTCACCGACTGATCCCAGTAGGCGGTGTCAAAGAAGCCGCGCGTTTCTTGGTCAAAGGCGAACGGGTCGTCGGGGTCAGAGAGCGTAACGGTACGACTGTCGGGGACGGAGCCTACGTAGTTTGCACTCGCAAAGGCGCTGACCGTAGGAAAGAGCCCGCCACGTGTGATGGAGCGGTCGATCTCGGTGAGCTCGACTGCAAGCTGGGCCTGCCGCAGGTCGGGACGGTGGCGCAGGGCCATGTCGGTCGCGCTTGCAATGGTGAACTCGCCGATGGCCTCGGGCGCTGCGGGCGCGTCCAGGTCGTCGCCCAGCACAATCGGCGTATCTATTGGAATGCCCAGCACGTTCTTAAGGGCATTTACCGCGAGTTCGGCCTGGTTGGAGGCATCGGTGAGATTGGCGCGCAGGTTCGAAAGCTCGACCTCGGCGCTCAGGCGGTCGAACTTGGGCGCAGTGCCCTGCTCCACCGCCTGCGAGATCTCGCGCACGGTGCGCTGCACACGGTCTACGCTCTGCTGGGTAACGCGGGCCCGCTCGCGCGCCAGCACAGCCTGGTAGTACGTGGCGCGCACCTCGTCGATAAGCAGTTGCTCTTCGCGATCGGTGCCGCGCTCGCGAATCTCACGCAGCCGGTCGGCGCCGCGCACCGCGGCAAAGGCCGACGCGTTGAACAGCACCTGCGACACGGTAACGCCCGCCTCGAACTGGTTGGGTACAGCAAAGGGGTTGCCGCTCCCACTGGGCGAGATGCCCGCCTCGCGCAGCCCCTGCTGCTGCTCCTCCTGAAACTCCGGAAACGAAATCGGCTGCGTGTCCGGGTTGTCGTCGGTGCGGGCCTCTTCGTTAAATGAAAGCCAGTCCACGAAGCCGAGCGACTCGAACAGCCCGCCCGCTTCGCTTCCGGCAAACGGGTTGGGCGAGCGCACGCTGCGCGTATAACTGCTGTTGAGCGTTACGCTGGGGATGAGCTGCCCCCAAGCTTCTCCCACCTGAAGCTCTGCGTTCTCCTGATCTAAGCGAGTCTGGCGCAGCGCATAGTTGTGGACCAGCGCAATCTGCACGGCCTCGTCGAGTGAGAGCACCGCCGGGGCCTCACTGCTGGCATCGTTGAGCAGCGCATCGCGGTCGGGGCGGTCTTGGGCGGAGGCCAAAGGCCCTGGTGCCGCCATCAGGCCCAGACAGACACAAAGCGCAGCATACGCAAGCGAAAAACGAGTCATGAATCAAAAAGCAAGTTCAAGGGAAGACAACGCAGGCCGCATCTCCAACACTATGCAGACGGGGGCGCCGCTACGCCGTCAAAGAGCATCGTAGTAAGGAACGTAGCTGCTTTCTCGGGATCGTCCAGAATTGATTGATGCTGGCACGACGTGGGCCGGTTGGGGTGGTTGGCCATAATGGCACGGTGCACAATGAGCCCATCAATATTTTCGATGAGAAGATGCGCCATCGCTTCCAGCGGCAGGTCGCGCAGCGCCCCGTTCTCGTCGGCTTGCTGAAGCATGGGCAACAGTGCGTTTACCATGCGCTCTTGCTGGCGCTGAAAGTACGCGACTTTGCTGGCATCGTGGCTAAAGCACATGCGATAGGCCTCTTTGATCAGGATCACAAAGAGGTCTTCGCGATCGTGATAGAAATCGATAGCCTTTCCGACCAGGGTATGGTAGCAAGCGCGCGGGTCAACGCGGTCGGAGGCGAGGGCCTCGGCTACGCTCTCAGCAATCAGGTCGCACAGCTCATCGTAGATGGTGTCGAGAACGGCAAAGAAAATGCCCTCTTTGCCGCCTTCGAAATAGTTGTAGAGCGTGCCCTTTCCGAACTCGGCCCGCTCGGCAATCTCTTCCAGCGTAGCGTGGTCGTAGCCCTTTTCAGCGAACACCGACTCGGCAGCACGTAGCATGGCCTGGCGCCGGGTACGGCGCTCGCGCTCGCGGCGCGACAACGGAGCATCAGAATCAGTGGCCATGCAGAACACAGGAAAATGTGACTGGTCAGTCATTCGATGAACGTTAAGTCATTCTGGGGGGCGAGAGTTCATTCATTTGGGTGAAGGAGCCCGTAATCTGTTGTGAATGAACAGAAAGGATGGCGGATAGCCTGCCAAAAGAGGGACCATAGCACCAGGTCCGGCAAAAGTCGGAGATAGTACAGACCGAGGCAGCGTGTACGGGTGTGGCGCACGGTGCACACGGGGTTGTCGTGTTTGGCGCATAGCCAGCGCGCCAGAAGTCGCCTGCAGATGCGCAGGTAGTCGGGGTGGCATCAGCCAAGACCGTACCGCTCCACGCAACAGACTACGTATTGTGTAGATGCGCCGCACCGATGCGGATGCGACCGGCACGGTGCCGATTCGCTGACTGCTCACCCCCCAAGGTGTTTATCATGACAAATATATTTCGCTTACTGTCTCCAACAATCTGTCGTATTCGTGCGCTGGGCAGATCGGGTACGCTTATGCTCTCCGTGCTGCTTCCTGTGGTTCTGCTGGCTGCAAGCGTGCTGCCTGCCGCAGCGCAATCGCCCTCCTCCGAATCTCGTCTCATTCCAACGCCGGTAGCGCCCTCGGTGCAAGACGTGCAGGTGCGCATTGAGCGTGGGGAAGACGTGGTGCAGGCGCCCAGCCTGTGGTATCAGGAGGGCAATGCCCCGCCCGATAGCCTGGGGCTCATTCGCATTCCGCGCGGTCCCCAAGACCGCCACGCGATTACCTTTCGCGACGCCCGGTACGGCTTTGATGTAAACCTGCAGCACGCTACCCTCACGCGTAATGGCGATATCACCGAAGTGCGGATCGCGCCCGAAGTGCTTCGCGGCGAGCGGCCTGCGCGCTTCATCATCCGCCCCCCTGCCGACGACTTTTACGATGTGGCCTATCCGGCGGGCATTGAGGCGCTGGAGACCATTCCGGGCGAGCAGACGGTCATTGACGTATATGAGTGGTACACGGGCGCGAACAGCCGGGCGCTGTCGCTGGCTCCGGTACGGGCCACCACGCACCGCCTCAACGACCTGCCGCTCACGCGTGAACTGCATGGAAAGCTGCAGAGCACGGCCCCAGGCGGCGAACGCGTGTCGTTCTACCTGACGGTGCGCCAAGACCCGCCGCTTGAGCGGACGCAGCCGCGCGAACTGGCGCTGTTTCAGCCAATCTCGGTAGAGCAGCCTGCCCCGCAGGTTACGCGCCGCGAGATTGTATACCGCGACCGCCCCAGTCAGGCGAAGCTGGAGTGGATTACCCGCGTTGGGTTCATGGCCGGAGCGAACCGTGCCACGCTACCGCGCAATCCGAATCGGGAGTACAGCGCCACCCGGGGGCGGGGCGACATCACCACCGCGCTGCGCTGGCATACCAGCGAAGACCTGTGGTTTCAGGCCGGCGTATTCGCGATCTCACAGCCTACGCTGGGATCCGATGGCGATCACCATGATGTGCCCTACGGGGCGCAGTTTGCCACACGCATCGGGCAGGAGCGTGCCTTCATGTTCATCGGTGATGCTGCACTCGAAGACACGCCCTTCCAGCAGCAGAACTTCGGCAAGAGCGATCAGCGCCTGCGCATGCTCATGGGAATCGACGTACAGCGCCCCGGCTATGCGTACCGCGTTGTGCTCGGCCCCACGTACTTCCGCGACCGGCCCTCCATCTTCGAGACGCGCCCCGACGCGCGCCAGGCGGGCGTGAGCCTGCTGGCTCAGTGGGAGCGTCCGTTTCAGTTGGGGGCGGCCCCGCTCGTTGTTGATGTGTGGGGGCAAGCCGACCAGAGCTGGGGGTTCATCACCGATGCAGGGAGTGCCAACACGCAAGGCACGGCTCGCCTGGCGCTGCGCTACCGCTTCGATCTGGGCATCTCCACGATGGAACTGGGCCCGGTGCTCATGACCCAGCATCATCGGAGCCGCTTCGACGGGGTCGATGGCATTTCGGAATGGAGCCTGCTCGGCGGCATTGAGCTACAGACCAACGTGCGCCTCTTCAGCGGACTCTAACGCAGGCGCGCTCAAACAGGAATGCGTTCAGGGGGAGGCGGAGCAGCGCCGCTGTCGGGCGGATACTCGACGTAGCGCGATACGATCTGCCGGTCCGAAGGGCCGCCCTTCGCCTCCACAAGGGCCAGGGCCAGATCAAGGCCCGACGACACACCCGCGGCTGTCCACACCGGACCGTCGCGGGTGACGCGTTTTTGGGCGAGCTGTACATTCGGCCAGCTGCGAACCTCGTCATGCGCGCTGTGATGCGTGGAGACGGTGCGGCCTTGCAGCACGCCGGCAGCGTGCAAGACCCGCACGCCCGTGCATACCGAAGCTACCGTGCCCCCACGGTCCAGGCACATGCGAATGCGGTTCAGTACAACCTCGCTCCGTGCAACAGAGCGGCTGCCTTCGCCGCCTGGAATCACCAGGATGTTTGGGAGCGATGTTGCATCCAGCCGACTGTGCGGCGTAATGGTGAGGCCCTTGGCCCCGGTAAACGGCGCATCAGACCGCGCCACGACACGGCAGGGCCAGCCTGCAGCCTGGGTGTGCCACGTCTGAAAGCACTCGTACGGCCCCACCACGTCGAGCTCTTCTGCGCCGGGAAAGCCCAGCACATGCACGGCGGCCTCCGTATCCCCCTGAACTGGCTTAGCCATGCCGCTGCTCAAACGTATCCATAAAGTCGACGAGCGCCTCCACGGCCTCCATAGGGAGCGCATTGTAGAGAGAGGCGCGGAGTCCGCCCACGGAGCGGTGGCCTTTCAGGTTAATGAGGCCCTCGGCTTTCGCCTCCTGCAGGAAGCGCGGCTGCAGCGCGTCGTCGTGCAGGCGGAAGACCGGGTTCATGGTAGAGCGCGCGTCGCGAGCCACAATGCCCTCGTAGAAATCGGTGCGGTCAATGCGATTGTAAAGCAGCGCCGCCTTCTGCTGATTCAACGTATGCATCGCCTCGACCCCGCCCTGATCGCGGAGCCAGCGCAGCACCTTTTCGACCACGTAGATGGGGAAGACCGGCGGTGTGTTGAAGCGACGCTCGGCGTGGGTGCCGTAATCGAGCATGGTAGGCAGATTGTCGTTACGCTGCGCCAAAAACGAATCGCGCACGAGCACGATCGTAACGCCGGCCGGCCCCATATTCTTCTGCGCCCCCGCGTAGATGAGTCCGTACGGGTCCAGGTTCATCGGGCGGCTCAAGATCTCGCTGGAGGCATCGGTCACGATAGGCACCTCGGCCTCCGGATCCCCCGAAAACTGGGTGCCGTGCACGGTATTATTGGAGGTGATGTGCAGGTACGCAGCTTCGGGCGAGAGCGTCCACGTGTCGCGATCAGGAATCGTGGTGAAGTCGGTGTCTTCAGCGGTCGCGGCGGTGTGGGCGGTACCCAAGAGCTTCGCTTCGCGCAGCGCCTTGACCGACCAGCGTCCGGTGAGCACGTAGTCGGCGTGGCCCTCGGGCGGCAGGAAGTTAAGCGGCACCTGATGAAACTGCATGGAGGCCCCGCCCTGCAGAAACAAGATGTGCCAGTCGTCGTCCAGCCCCAGCAGGCGGCGCAGGTGGCGGCGGGCGCTCTGCTCCACGGCATCGTAGTCGGCCGAGCGGTGACTGATCTCCATAATGGAGGCGCCAGCGGTGCCGTATACCGGTAGTTCGTCGCGAACCTCTTGTAGCACGCTGGTAGGAAGCGTACCGGGGCCCGCGGAGAAGTTATGAAGGCGTTGGGTGCCGTCAACCGGCGACAAGGAAGGCATGCAAAACAGAATTAGGTGGAGGAAAAAATACGTGCATCAGACTGTACCCAGCCGGTAGGCCAGTTGTGCCGCACGGGGGCACCGAATCTTCGTGTTGGGGCTGGCGTACGCGCAATAAATGAGAGCGGCCTGTTTCTTTGCATCGCAACGGCTCATCTGCTATGACTCGGCACGACTGGATCAGCCTGGGAACGACTGCGGGGCTGCACCTGCTGCTGCTTTTGCTTTTTGCTGTGCTTTCGGCAGGTCGCCCCAATGCACCACAGATCGGATACATGGAGGTTGAGTTTGGTCCGCTGGCGCAGGGGCAGCCCGTCGAGGCCGCCGAAGAGCCCACGCCGCCCGAGCCCGCCCCTGAATCCCCTGAATCCGAGGAGCAGCCGGATACCGAGCCGGTCGAGGAAGCGCCGGACGAGCCGGTGGAGCTGCCTGAGTCGGACGCGGCCGAGGAGGCGGTGCCGCCTACGGAAGAAGAGCCCGAAGAGGAATCGCCCGCGCCCGAAACCGAACCCGCTGAGGGCGACGACAACTCGGATGCGGAGCCGGATCCCGAGGCCGACGACGGCGCGGAGACCGACGACGCTCCGACCGATGAGGGCGAAACGGAGGCCGAAGACGGCACCTCGACCGACGATGACCGCAGCGCGCCCTACGATATTGAGGGGCTCAACCGCGATCCACAGTTCGCTCCGCTTCCCACCTACAACGAACAGGTGAATGCCCGCGTGCGGGTCCGTATTACCGTCGATCCGCAGGGCAACATTGTGCGCCGTATTCCGCTCATCAAGGGCGACCCTGCGCTCGACGAGGCCGTTATGAACGCATTGTCGCGCTGGCAATTCAACGCCCTGCCCGAGGGCGCTCCGCAAGAGAACCAGACCGGGATCATCACCTTCACCTTCCGCCTCGAATAACCATTTACACCGCAACGCCCTGTGCCTATGATTGCCCCTACTGTATCCACGAGCATCGACGTGGACGCGCTCTACCGCGCGCTGGCAACGCCACGCGCCATCGAAGAAAAAATGCTGCATCTCATCCGGCAAGGGCGTATCAGCAAGTGGTTTAGCGGATATGGGCAGGAGGCCATTGCGGTGGGTACGGCGTGGGCACTGCACGAGCAGGACTACATTTTGCCGATGCACCGCAACCTGGGCGTGTGGACCACCCGCGACGTATCGCTGCGTCCGCTGCTCTGCCAGCTTTTTGGGCGCGAGGGGGCCTTCACCAAGGGCCGCGACCGCACCTTTCACTTTGGGCTGCCTGAGCAGCGCATCATCGGCATGATCTCGCACATGGCCGCGATGCTGCCGGTGGCCTGCGGCCTTGGGCAGGCGCTTCAGTACAAGCAAGAGGAAGCCGTGGCCCTTGCCTTCTGCGGAGATGGGGGCACCCGCGAGGGCGACTTCCACGAGGCGCTGAACCTGGCTGCGGTGTGGAATCTGCCCGTGGTCTTTCTGGTCGAGAACAACGGATACGGCCTGTCTACGCCCACCTACGAAGCGCTTGCCGAAACCGAAATCGTGTCGATGGCCTCCGGCTACAACATGCCCGGGCGCTCGGTGGATGGCAACGACATCTTTGGCGTCATCGAAGCCGTAACAAACGCTCGCGAAACTGCTCTGCGACGGGGTCCGGTGCTGTTGGAGATGCGCACATTCCGGATGCGCGGCCACGAGGAAGCCTCGGGTACCGCGTACGTACCTGATGAAAAGATGGACACCTGGGCCGAGCGCGATCCGGTGGAGCGCCTCGAAGAGTATCTGCGTGTAGCCGGCGGGTGGGCCGACGACGACCTTAACGCGCTGCAATCTGACATTGCGACCACCGTCAACGATGCCGTAGAGTGGGCCCTCGACCAGCCGCCGATTGAGAGCACGCCCGAAGACGAGTCTGCCGCGGTGTATGCGCCGCATGAGCCGCATGGCGAGGCCCCGCCCCTCGAAGCGGACCTTGACGACGGTACGGCCACCGCCGAGCGCCGCTACATCGACGCCCTCACTGACGCGCTCGACGAAGCCCTGGCCGCCGACAGCGATGTGCTCATGATGGGCCAAGACATTGCCGAATACGGCGGAGTGTTTAAGGTCACCGATGGCTTCGTCGATCACTACGGGCCTGAGCGCATCCGCAACACGCCCATCATTGAAAGCGGCGCGATTGGAGCGGGCCTGGGCCTGGCTATCGAGGGGCTGCGTCCGGTTGTGGAGATGCAGTACGCCGACTTCATTTCGTGCGGATTCAACCAGATCGTGAACAACCTGGCGAAGACGCACTACCGCTGGGGGCAGCCCGTGAACGTGACGATCCGTGCGCCCTACGGCGGCGGCATTGGCGCCGGGCCGTTCCACTCGCAGTCGCCGGAGGCCTGGTTCTGCCATGTGCCCGGCCTAAAAGTTGTGATGCCGTCCACGCCGCGCGATGCCAAGGGCCTGTTGCACAGCGCGCTGCACGACCCGAACCCGACCCTCTTCTTCGAGCAGAAAAAGCTGTACCGCTCCATTCGGGGCGAGGTGCCCTCCACGCCCTACCGCATTCCGCTGGGCGAGGCGCGCACGGTGCGCGACGGAGCCGATGCTACCATCGTAACGTACGGACTGGGCGTGCACTGGGCGCTCGATGAGGCCGCCCACTGGGCCGAGGCGCACGACCGCTCGATTGCTGTGATTGATCTGCGTACACTCGTGCCGTGGGACAAAGCGACGGTCCGTGCCTCTCTGAGTGAAACCAGCCGCGTGCTGGTCCTGCACGAAGCCACGCGTACTGCCGGATTTGGTGCCGAACTGGCTGCCGAGATCACCGAAGACCACTTTGAGCTGCTGGATGCGCCGCCCATTCGCGTTGCCGGGGCCGACACACCCATTCCGGCTACCCAAGAGCTCGAAGAAACGACCTTCTCGGCCCAGAGCGATCTGCGTGACGCCATTGAGCGACTGCTGGCGTACTGAGCATTGCACATTGAGCGCCCCCGAACCCTTTCTGAGACGAACGGTCTACTGTTCGCTCCTGCCAGCCCTGCCGGAGCCATCCGTGCTCAGGGCGCTCCCTGTCGCTGGTTACAGTCAACTTCTGAACCCGGCAGGGCGTAACTGACGGAGTACCTCCTGCTTCTTTCCACCAGCATTCCCCCGCTATGCACGCCCACATCATCTACGAAAACGAAGACTGGATGCCCCCGCTGCGCACCGCGCTTGACGATGCGGGAATCCCCTACGATGAGTGGTTCATCAACGAAGGACACTTCGACGTGACCGGTACGCCACCCGAAGGCGTCTTCATCAACCGGATGAGCGCCTCCTCGCACACGCGTGGTCACACAGCAGGGGTAGCCCACACGCGCCAACTCCTGGCGTGGCTGGAGCGCCATGGGCGGCGCGTGATCAACGGGCAGCACGCGTTTGAGCTGGAGATCAGCAAGGTGAAGCAGCATGCTGCGCTGGAGCAAGCGGGCATCCGCACTCCGGCTACGCGTGCCGTGGTGGGTGGGCCGGAGGCATGGCTCGATGCAGCGCACGACATGGATACGCCGTTCATCACCAAGCACAACCGCGGCGGCAAAGGGCTGGGCGTGCAGCTATTCAATAGCTACAGCGAACTCGAAACCGCTGTTGAGCAGCGTGCCATCGAACCCTCGCCCGATGGCGTGATGCTGCTGCAGCAGTACATTCAGGCTGCGGAGCCGTTCATCACGCGGTGCGAGTTCGTCGATGGCGAGCTGGTCTACGCCATCACCTCCGACACCTCAGAAGGCTTCCAGCTCTGCCCGGCCGAGGCCTGCCGCACCGAGCCTGCTGATAACGAGACGCCCGACTCGCTCTTCGCGCTGCGCACAGACCTGCCCTCGGCGCTCATTGACAAATACAAGACGTTCCTAAAGCGCGAACAGATCGATGTAGCCGGCATTGAGCTTATTGAGGATGCAGACGGTCGCTGCTGGACGTACGACGTGAACGGCACCTCGAACTACTCGCCCGATGTGGAAAAAGCGCACAACCTGAGCGGGATGGCAGCCGTGGCCGACTTGGTGGCGCGCTGCCTGGAGGCTGAGGCGGCTGTGGCATAATCACGCCCGCCCTGCGCCTCCCCCTGAACGGTTCCCCAATGCACGGCCAGACCCAGCATGCGGTTTTCGACCGCCCTCTTTCATGCCAAAAACGCGACGCTGCTGGTGCTGCTGTGGGCCGGTAGTCTGTGGGCGTACCCGCAACTGCCCGATGCCATGCCTGGGCACTTTGACCTGCTGGGTCAGGTATCGTATTTTACCGGCACGACCCTGGCACGGTGGCTCCTGATGCCGATGCTGGGTCTCCTGCTCACTGCCATGCTCTATGGCATCGCCCACCTGATGCGTCGCTTTCCGGGCACCATGCATGTGCCCGACCCCGCCACCTTTCAGCACCTTACCCCCGATCGCCGTGCGGTGGTCACTCACCTGATGCAAGACGTGGTGTACGGCATTGCGGCGTTGGTTCTGCTCGTGCTCACTGTGCTGCAGGTTGGCATCTACAGCGTAGCAATTCACGAGGCAAGCGTGCTACCCGTCTACACGCGCACCGTGCTATGGATCAGCGTGCCCCTGCTTGCAGCACTGGGCCCGGTTATGGTATGGGGCGTGCACCACACCACGCAGCGGCTGTACCAAGAGCAAACGGAATCCGGGCAGAGGCCGTAGGGGGAGGCATAGGACCGTCTTTTCGTAGGATGTGCACGCAGGACTCCAGGTGTGCCTTGCGCCTAAGCCGAACAGTCGCTACACTACACGATAGCCGCGCACAGCGTTTACTGGATTGCTCACGAACTTCTGCACGCATTAATGGCTACCCCTTCCGCCTCGGACGCAATTGTCGTGACGGGCCTTGGCGCTCTAACTCCCATTGGCCATTCGGTGGATGCGTTCTGGACGCATCTGCTTGCCGGAACGAGCGGAGCCGGGCGCATCACCAAGTTCGATACCACCGACTTTCGGACCGAAATTGCGTGCGAGGTGCGCGACTTTGATCCCGAAGACCACGGCATCGACTTTAAGTCGGCGCGGCGCCAAGATCTGTTCAGCCAGTATGCGCTGGCGGTGGCCCGCGAGGCGCTTCGTGATGCGAACCTCGCCCCCGACGACCTGTCTGATGCCGAGCGCAATCAGTTTGGGGTCGTGTTTGGCACTGGGATCGGTGGCGGCACCATGTTTATGGAACAAGCCGAGGTCAATCACGAACGCGGGCCCCGTCGCATTTCGCCTTTCTTCGTGCCCATGATGATCAGCAACATGGCGGCGGGTCTCATTGCGATGGAGTACGGCCTGGGCGGACCCAACCACTGCACCGTGTCGGCCTGTGCCAGTGGCAACGACGCCATCGCCGATGGACTCATGCTCTTAAAGCAGGGCCAGGCCGACCGGATGCTCGTAGGCGGCACCGAAGCCTCGATCAATGAGCTCTGCGTAGGCGGATTTGGGGCCATGCGGGCGCTTTCCACCCGCAACGACGACCCCGAGACGGCCAGTCGTCCGTTCGACGTAGACCGCGACGGTTTCGTGGCGGGCGAAGGGGCGGGCGCCCTGGTGCTGGAGCGCCGCGAGGTGGCTGAGGCGCGTGGGGCCCGTATCTACGCCGAACTGTGCGGGTTTGGCAAGTCGAACGATGCCCATCACTATGCCGCCCCCGACCCCGAAGGCCAGGGCGCGGCCCGCGCGATGCGGCAGGCCCTCGACGACGCCGACGTAGCCCCCGAATCCGTCGACCACATCAACCTGCACGCCACCTCGACCCCCGCAGGCGACCCGGTCGAAACGGCCGCGGTGAAGCACGTCTTTGGCGATCATGCGCACGCCATCAGCTGCTCGGCCACGAAGAGCATGACGGGGCATCTGCTGGGCGCCGCCGGTGCTATTGAGGCGGTAGCTACCGTGCTCGCGGTCGTGAACGACGAAGTGCCGCCCACCATCAACACGGAAACCCTCGACGACGGCTGCGACCTCGACTACACGCTGCACGAATCCAAAGAGCGTCCGGTGAACGTGGCACTGGCCAATGCCTTTGGCTTTGGCGGGCACAACACCACGCTCGCGTTCCGCAAGGAGGAGGGATGAGCAATCAGGCGCTACTTGACCGGGTGAGCGATGTGATTCAGATTCCCCGTTGAGATAGGAAACGTACGTATTTGGGGTAGTGAATAGACGCTACGTGATCGCTCTCCCAATAATAATCTTTCCGGGGGCGAACGGAGACGTCGCGCCGGGGGGCGCTTCCAGTCTCCGGCTACAGACCCATTCTTTCCATCACTTAGCATTTACCAGGTGCCGTATTTGGCCCTGGGGGGCTCGCATTATATCAAATTGCCTGACGCAACAGATCGAGTCCTGATTGGAAACCGGCCAACGTTCACATCAGGACGCTCAAAATGACAGTCAGGTGATACCCTGAATTATTTAGCAAGCCAGTTCGTAAGCCGATGACGGAACGGACGGGTGCTACGTCGCACTGGATTGATGACGAAGCGTTCGGCTGCCCAGCGTGGGTAGAAGGCCAGCCGAGATTGCGCTTCTTCGGCAGGCGTGTACCAGCCGCTTTTCCAGAGCGATTGATGCCACACCCGTCGCAGCGGAGACGGGGCTGTCTGGTGCCACGGTTTGTTGGGCCCGGCATAGTGAATGATGCGAGCTGCTGCTGGCAGGCGCGTGCGAAGAGCTTGCATCTCACGAAGAAAATCAGAGTCAGCCCAGGCACGCACGTTACGTGGCCAGTAAGGCGCTTGAATAAAAGACAGTGCATTCCAAGTTGCCGAAAGTGGTTTCCAGTCACGTGCTAATATTGCATTCAGCCCATCTTGGTCGCCAAAGTGGTTTTCATGGGCATGGGCATGCAGGTAGTCCATAACCTGCTGACCTATGCGCTCGGTACGCCAGCGCGGTAAATTCAACGCCATCACCCCAGAATTGAAATAAGGTGATGTTGCGGAAAGGCCCATTGAACGGTATGAGGGAATACCATGGCGGTGGGAAACATACGGAACGCCTGCATCCTGCACGGCCATAATAGCGGCACCGTCGAAAGGCACTTGCCACATCTCCATGAGGTCACCCTGCACGACAAGGTCACTATCCAGATACAGCGCCCGTGTATAGTCGTCAGGTAAGACATCGGGGATGAGCAGCCGCAAGAATGCGGTATCGTTGAGCCAGGGAGCGGAATGCATGCCGTGTGGCACAGATTCGGGCATCGCAGGTATCCAGTTCATCTCAACATGAGGCGCAGCACGCAGAGCGATATACTCCAGGCGTTGCTTGCTGCCTGAAGAGATGCCGCCATCTAAAATATACACGGCAACGGGCAGGTTCGCTGTGCAGTGTCTCAGCGACGAGTACAGTGTAACGGCCATCGGAACAGCGTAATTATCGTCACCGCCAAGAACAAGGACGAGCGGGTGATCTGGGGCAGACATATAAAAGTAGACAGATTGTGTAGAGAAAAAAGCAATCGCCAGGACTCCAGCGCATACGCAATCCCGAGCAGCCGCATAACACAGCAGTACACGAGACTTACACCGGCAGATACTCCGCAAGGCTCAGAATGCTGATCCGCGTAGCGACTCGGTGCTCAGAAAAGAAGGCAGAGAGCGGACACGAACTCAGGATCAATCGCGCATTCAGTAGAGAGAACAGAGAATCGTTCTATCGCATTAGTTGTCTAAGAACAACGTCTCATTCGTGGTTTAATATACTGCACTCTTCACTGTAATAAGTAAGTTTGCGAGCCCCCTATTTATGGGTGTGTGGAGGATTTGATGGCACCTGGTGGAGCGCCATTGGTAAAGCCAATTTGATATCTGTGTAGCCTACAGGGAGCACCCTGCGTCACGTACCATCATTTGTGAAGGCACAAGACAACTACGCCCAACACCGACTCGCCCACCCCGTAACGCCCCTGCGCCATGCACGCCCTGCGCCTGTTTTTCCAGCTCCTTACCCCGCGCGAGCGGCGACGGCTCTACGGGCTGTTCGCAGCGGTCGTGGTGATGGCACTGCTGGAGGTGGTGAGCGTCGCCTCCATTATGCCCTTTCTGTCCGTAGCCGCCGATCCCGCCCGCATCCACACAACGCCCTACCTGCAGTGGACGTATGAAACGCTCGGGTTTGCAGATACGAACGTCTTCCTCATTGCGCTGGGACTCGCTGCGCTCGCGGCCATGCTCGTCAGCAATACGGTCATTGTCGCTACCACCTGGGCCATCTACCATTACGCCTGGATGTGGAACCACCACCTGTCGCGGCGGCTGTTGCAGCGCTACATGGAGCGCCCGTACGCCTACTTCCTGACGCGCAACAGCGCTGAGCTTGGCAAAAACGTGCTCGAAGAGATCCGCGAGGTCGTGAACGGCATGCTTGTGCCCGCGCTGAAAGGCGGCGCCAAAGCCGTCGTGGCGCTGTTCATTGCCGGATTCTTGGTGGTCTACGATCCGTGGATGGCGCTCATTGCAGCGTGTGTGCTGGGGAGCGCCTATGTCGTTATGTACGTGGGCATACGCCACCGCATCCGCCGCTATGGCGAGGAGCGCGTGCAGGCCAACAGCGCGCGCTATCAGCATGTGGCGGAAGCCTTTGGCAGCATCAAAGAGAGCAAGCTGCACAGTGCCCATGCCGCCGAGCGTCTGCGTCGGTACACCACCCCCTCGGCGCAATACGCGCGCTACCAGGCTCGCTACAGCGCATTGCAGCACATGCCTCGCTACGCGCTTGAAGTCGTGGCCTTTGGCGGCATCATCCTGATTGCCGTCTACCTGATTGCGGTGCAAGACACCATGTCGGGCGTCATCCCCACACTGGGCGTGTACGCCTTTGCCGGATACCGCCTCTTGCCTGCACTGCAGGGGGCGTTCAAGGGCGCAGCCAGCGTCCAGTTCAACACCGCCGCGCTGCGTGATCTGCGCGACGGTCTTCAGGGGGATGCGAAGGCCTCGGCCTCCCCAACATCTGCACCAGCCCCCAAGCCGCTCCCGCTGCACGAAGCCGTGACGTTCGACGCGGTCACCTTTCGCTACCCTGGCGCCAAGCAGCCCGCACTCCAGAACATATCAATCCGAATGGACACCGGGCAGACCGTCGGCATCGTCGGCGAATCCGGCTGCGGAAAGTGTTGAATTCCCCTGTCTTGGCATACGAGCAGACGTACTCGCATATCTGGCAACCGATGCACTGGTCCGGGAGGATCTCCGCGATTTCGATCCCTTTGGCATTCTTGGGCATACCCGTGCAGATCTCCTAGTGCTTGAGCAGTTTCTCCGCGAAATCCTCGTCCCGGAACAGGGCCTCCAGTCCCTCGGACACGGCTTGGGAGGCATCCTCTCCGGCCTGGAACTGGGGTCCGGGCTCCTTGGGTTGGGGGGAAAAGATGGCCTGAACCCAGGTGGGCGACCCCTTCAGGCCCAGGAGCTCCCTGTCCGCCCCCATGCTGTCCGCGTCCCAGACAGGGATCTGCGCCCGAAGGGAATGAACGAGCCTGGGAAGGGGGCAGCGCCGGGGGA
>CAJXLX010000016.1 GCA_913056335.1 uncultured Rhodothermaceae bacterium | reverse complement strand
CAGGCCATCAAGGATCGGTTTGATCGTGGCCAGTTTCGCGTGTCGGTCGACCTGGAAGCGCAATCCACCTCCATCTTGCCGCTTGGACCCGAGCGCGCCCAGGCCGTGGCCAACACGCTTCGTGCTCTGCGCGACGCCGCCGGCATCGACGCCCCCGTGACGCTTGACCACGTGCTCGATGTAGCCCACCGCTTCTTAGACGACACGGAAGCCCCCGCCGCCCGCTCGCTACCCGATGCGACCTGGCATGCCGTGGAGCACGCCCTCACCGACGCGCTGAACGGGCTCCACGCCATGCGCAGCGACGAAGGTGCGGCCCTCTTCGACGATCTGACTACCCAGCTCGATACGCTGAGTGAGCATCTCGGCGTAGTAGAGAAGCGCGCCCCGGTACGGGTCGATGAGGCGCAAGACCTGCTGCAGGCTCGCCTGAGCGATCTGCTCAGCGATGAGCGCCTGGACCGCGACCGCCTCGAAACCGAAATCGCTGTCCTCGCCGACAAGCTCGACGTCCACGAAGAATGCGTGCGCCTGCAGTCACACATCCGCCAGTTCCGCGAGGCCCTCAGCGACGACGATCCCGCCGGACGCCGCCTCAAGTTCATCATGCAAGAAATGCTGCGCGAGGTTAACACCATTGGTGCCAAAGCGAACGACGCCACGATCTCCGAGCACGCCGTGCAGATGAAGGAGGTCATCGAACAGATTCGCGAACAGATTCGCAATGTCGAGTAGCCCTCCGCATCCCCCTGTACCTGTTTCTGCGCTCTCTTTGCGTTTTTGTCCCCCTTGCCTATGCCTGAACGTGCCATCATCGTGCTCACTGCCCCCAGCGGAGCCGGTAAAACGACCATTGCCCACCGCGTGCTCGATACGCTCGATGCGGTGCGTTTCTCGGTATCAGCCACCACACGCGCCCCCCGCCCCAACGAAACCGATGGCGAGGACTACCACTTTCTTACCCCCGATGCATTTAAGGCTCGCATTGAAGACGGCGGCCTGCTGGAGTATGAGGAGGTCTACCCGGATCAGTTCTATGGCACGCTCAAGCAGGAGGTCGAAGACTCCTCGCCCACCGCTCCCGTGCTCCTCGACATCGACGTGCGTGGGGCCGACAACGTAAAGCGTACCTACGGCGACGAAGCGCTCGTCATTTTCATTGCACCGCCCTCATTCAGCGTGCTCGAAGACCGCCTGACCAAACGCGGTACCGAAACCAGTAAGGCGGTGCAAGACCGACTCGATCGCGCCAAAATGGAGATGCAGCGCGCCGACGACTTTGATGCGGTCGTGGTCAATGACGACCTCGACACCGCCGTGCAGGAAACCTTGCAGCACATCAATCGGTTTATAGCAAGCTAACGTCTACAGCACCATCGTCAAAAACAGTCCCATAAATCAATGGGGCGGTGCTGGCTTCTGTGTATTTCTCTTTTGTGGCTTCGACCTATGGCTATCGAAACGCTCGACATCGACGAACTCGCCTCACGCACAGGCAACATCTACGAGGCCGTGGCCATTATGGCCAAGCGCGCCCGGCAGATCTCGTCGGATGAGCGCTCTGAGCTCGACGAAAAGCTGCAGTACTTCGAGGGCTTTGGGCCCGAAATGGAGGACGCACGCATGCAGGAAGAGCAGGAAGAAATCTCGATCGAGTACGAACTCAAGCCCGAGCCGACCGAAATGGCGATTGAGGACTTCCTCGACGACAAGCTCTACTTCCGCAAGCCCGAGTAACCGACCCGTCTGCACGCTGCAGCGACCGTCTCGTCTTGTGTCCACCTGGCGGCCTCTCGCCCATGCCTTCTTCCGATGCGCCTTCTACCACCGCGCTCAACGGATGCAAGCTCGTTCTGGGCGTTACGGGCAGCATTGCCGCCTACAAAACAGCTCCTCTGGTGCGGCTCCTCAAAAAAGCCGGGGCCGAGGTGCGCGTACTCATGACCGAGAGCGCCGAGCGCTTCATCCCGGCTCTTACGCTAGGCACGCTCTCGGGGCACACGGTACACACCGAGATCTTCCCCGAGAACAACCCCGACAGTTGGACCGAGCACGTCTCGCTCGGCCTCTGGGCCGATGCGTTTGTCATTGCGCCCGCCACCGCACAGACCGTAGCCAAGCTGGCACACGGCTTTAGCGATAACATGCTCACCGCCACCGCGCTGTCGGCACGCTGTCCCATTCTGGTGTGCCCGGCCATGGATCTGGACATGTACCAGCACCCGGCCACGCAGGCGAATTTCGAGCAGCTTCGTTCGTTTGGATACGACGTGATGCCGGCAGAGCATGGCGAGCTCGCCAGCGGACTTGAAGGGCCGGGCCGCTTGCCCGAATTGCCGGCCATTGCCGCGCGTGTGGCTGCCCTGATCGATGGCACCGCCTCAAGCGTGAAGGCTGCAGCTTCGCTTCCCCCCAACGCCCTTAGCGGGCAGCACGTGCTTGTTACCGCTGGACCAACCGAGGAGCCGATCGATCCAGTGCGCATGCTCACCAACCCCTCCACGGGCACCATGGGCTTCGCCCTTGCCGAGGCTGCTGCCGCACATGGCGCGACGGTGACGCTTGTAAGCGGACCCACGCATCTCGACACCCCGCCGGGCGTAACTCGCGTAAACGTGCGCACTGCCGCCGAGATGCACGAGGCCGTGCAGTCGCGTCGCCACGAAGCCAACATCGTGTTCATGGCGGCCGCCGTGGCCGACTATACACCCACGCATTCCGCTGATACCAAACAGAAAAAGGGCGACGGTCCCCTCACCCTTACGTTAGAGCGCACGCCCGATATCTTGCACACGCTGGGCCAGCACAAACGCAACGGGCAAGTCCTTGTCGGCTTTGCCCTCGAAACCGATAACGCCCGTGCTAACGCGCAGTCCAAGCGCACCCGCAAAAACCTCGACTGGATCGCGCTCAACACCGCCAGCGAGGCGGGCAGCGGCTTCGGCACTGGCACCAACGCCCTGATCCTCTTCGGCCCCGACGGCCACGAGCATTCCATTGCCACTGCCCCCAAGCGCGCAGTGGCCGAAGCGCTCGTTACGCACGTTGTTCGCCACACGCCTGCGCTTCAACCCTCTCCCGCGCCATGACTCCCCACGCACTGCGAACCCTGCGCGAGGCCATAGAGCACGAACGCAGGCTGTTCGGACGCTTCGTTCCCCTTCCTGATGCCCCTGCTGCCTCCATGCCCAACCGCGACCTGTTCGGCAACGCCGTCGATCCCAGCGAAGACCCGTCGCGCCCGCCGTCGGAGCGCATCACTGCGCTCATCCCCGACACGCCGCCCTACGACACGCTCAAAGCACTCGACACGCTCGATGCGGTAGAAGCGTTTGCCGCCAACAACGTGCTCATCGAGCTCGACGAAATGCGCGAAAATCCCGTCTTTGGCGTGGGCGACCCCGAAGCCGATCTCATCGTGATTGGCGAGGCGCCGGGCCGCGATGAGGATAAAGAGGGCGAGCCCTTCGTGGGACGCTCCGGGCAGTTGCTCGACAAGATCATGGAGGCGATCAACTTCTCGCGGCACGACATCTACATCACCAACATCATGAAGAGCCGTCCGCCGCGCAACCGCGACCCCGAAGCGGACGAGGTCGAGGCGCACATCCCCATGCTATACAAGCAGATCGCGCTCATCCAACCCAAGATTATGCTGTGCGTGGGCAAAGTGGCGGCCAACACCGTGCTCGACCGCCGCTCCTCGCTGTCGTCGCTCCGCGGCACCGAGCACGACTTCTACGGCATCCCCGTCATGGCCACGTACCATCCTGCGGCGCTGCTGCGCAACCCGAACTGGAAGCGCCCTACCTGGGAAGACGTGCAACTCCTGCGCACCCGCTACGACGAACTGACCGCTGGTTAACATTGTGCTGTCGTAGACGACGGACCTCCTAAACCAGCGGGTTCGTTTACTGAATGCTCGTGCGTATTCTTGTGGATGCAGCCTGTGGTGCTGAACACAGCAATCCGCTGCAAATCCCCCTGTGTGGTTCCGACTTATGGCTTCTTCCTCCAACGACCGCTTTAGTATCAACCCCGACGACGCTGGGCAGCCCTCGTATCCACTCGACAAGATGCGCGGGCGCGACCGCAGCCGCAGTCGCGCGCAGTCCGACGACATGCACGACAAAGCCGGACGCGTACCGCCGCAGGCTGTTGACGTGGAAAAGTCGGTGCTGGGCGCCATGATGCTCGAACGCGAAGCCATCCCGAAAGCCATTCAGGTCATCTCGGCCGATGCGTTCTACAGCGCCAAGCACGAGAAAATCTACACGGCCATGCTCAACCTGTTTGAGCGTGGCAACCCCGTTGACCTCGTCACGCTCACGAACGAACTGAAGCGTAACGGCGACCTCGACGACGTGGGCGGCGGCTACTATCTCTCGGAGCTGACGACCGAGGTGGCCTCGGCCGCGAATGTGGAGTACCACGCCCGCATCATCGCCGAGAAGTCGCTTCTGCGCAAAATGATTGAGACGATGACAACGGTCGTGGGCGAAGCCTACGAGCCCGGTGCCGATGCGTTTGAGCTGTTGGACGAGGCCGAGAGCAAGATCTTTCAAGTATCCGACAATCAGCTTCGCAAGGCCGCCTCGCCCATCAACGAGGTCGTGAAGGACACGCTGGAGCAGCTGGAATCTATTCACGGCCAGGAGGGCGGCATCACCGGCGTGCCGAGCGGCTTCCGCAAGCTCGACGACCTGACAAGCGGCTGGCAGCCCTCCGACCTGATTATTATTGCGGCCAGGCCATCCATGGGCAAGACTGCCTTTTCGCTGGCGTGCGGGCTGAACGCGGCCACGCATCCAGAGAAGCCCCAAAGCGTAGCTATATTTTCGCTGGAGATGGGCGCGCAGCAATTGGCGCAGCGACTGCTCACCTCCGAAGCCCGCGTCGATGCCCAGCGCGCCCGTACCGGACGCATGAAAGACGACGACTGGCAGAAGCTGGCTCGCGCTGCCGGGAAGCTCTCCGACGCCAGCCTCTTCATTGACGACACGCCCGGACTAAGCGTGCTGGAGCTGCGCGCCAAGTGCCGCCGCCTGAAGGCGGAGCATGGCCTTGACCTGGTTGTCGTTGATTACCTGCAGCTGATGCAGGCCTCCGCCTCCAAGCGCACGCAGAACCGCGAGCAAGAGATTGCGCACATCTCGCGGTCGCTGAAGGGCCTGGCCAAAGAGCTGGATGTGCCGGTGCTGGCGCTCTCGCAGCTCAATCGTGGCGTCGAAAACCGCGGCGGCGACAAGCGTCCGCAGCTATCGGATCTGCGAGAATCGGGGAGCATCGAGCAGGACGCCGATGTTGTGGCTTTCATCTACCGCGCCGAACGCTACGGCATTACGGTGGACGACCAGGGCAATTCGACCGAGGGCCTCGCCGAGATTATTATTGGGAAGCAGCGTAACGGACCCATTGGTACCGTCGAGCTCGCATTTGTAGACCGCTACGCCCGCTTCGAAAACCTGACCACCCGCTACGACGACAACAGCGGCGGATCGGGGCAAGGTGGCGGATTCAACGACGGGGGCGGCGACAGCCTCCCGCCCTTCAACGGCGACGGCGGCGGAGCCATTCCCGAGCCGCCCCCCGACGACGAGGAAGCGCCGTTTTAAAGGACGCCCTGATTGTGTCGGGCCCCTCACAGGAGAGATCTCGTCGCGAGGCTCCGCCTCGGGACGCCGCCATGTAGGGGCTCTGCCCCGTTCTAACACCATAGCCTTCCCACACTCGGTCTGGTTTTGTTGCAAGGCAGACTGGTCCGCATCTCTCTCACGCCTGCTCACGCATTGTCTTCGGATCCACAAAACAACAGAATGCCTCCACCGAGCACAAGGCTCCGTGGAGGCTGATTGTTTGGTCGTCATTTGTCAGAGGTGACGGGCGGATTCGAACCGCCGTACAAGGCTTTGCAGGCCTCTGCCTAACCACTCGGCCACGTCACCAGATAACATACGTACGCATGTATTGGTCGTGTTGGATACAGGTTCCAGCAGGTTCGTCGTGCCTGTGGATACGCACGCCCGGCAGGATTCGAACCTGCGGCCTGCGGATTAGAAGTCCGCTGCTCTATCCAACTGAGCTACGGGCGCAGGGCGGAAACACACCTTGGCTTGCCCGCAACATGCCGCAATCGACAGTGCGTGCAAGGACAAGGTTGTGATCCATAGTCGGGGCGGCCGGATTTGAACCGGCGACCCCCTGCTCCCAAAGCAGGTGCGCTAACCGGACTGCGCCACGCCCCGAACAAATGTAGTGGAGTCGGCGACGCAGTGCCTCATTGAGACATGCGCACCGCTCCCGCGCGCATCAGTTTGCGCGGGCTTGCTTCAACTTCTCTTTCACAGAGTCAAGCGGTACCATTTTCTGGCGAAAGCTATAGTGCCCATTGTCTTTTTTCTCTGCAAAGACAATGCGCGCCATTTTTTTCGCGCTCTCTCCTTTCTTAGCCATGGTTACTTCTTCTCTCGATGAATGGTATGCTTACGCAAGACCGGGTTGTACTTTTTCAGTTCAAGCCGGTCCGTTGTGTTGCGGCGATTCTTGGTGGTGTGGTACCGCGACGTTCCGGGCGCCTCGGTGCACTCAAGAATCACTTGAACGCGGTTTCCTTTTGCCATAACTCTTTCGCTCGCCTATGATTGCAGCCTGTGTTGAACAGGTTGTGGGGAGCAGGTCGTGCCAAAGCGCAATACGCTCGGCCAAACCTGCCTTACACATTGATACCCTGCTGCCGTGCCTCTTTCAACACGGCTTCGATGCCGTTCTTGTTGATCGTCTTCAGCGTTTTTGCGGACACCTTCAAGGTAATCCAGCGGTCTTGGCTCGGAATGTAGAACCGTTTTTTCTGCAGGTTCCGCTCAAACCGACGTTTGTTCTTGTTATTGGAGCGCGATACCGTGTTGCCAGATACCGGTCCTTTGCCCGTTAAGTCGTCTTTGCGTGCCATGGTGCAGGCCGTCATTTACTCAGAAAAGGTGCCGCCAGTGCATATTAGCGCGACCATTACGTACGGTTGCGCATTATGATTGACAGTCTCTTTGTAGGCGACTGCCCACCTTTTTGTTTGTTAAGACAGAGTGCAATCACTAAAATACACCCGGGTTCCCTTGCTCTTTCTGTGAAAGCAGATGCTACGCCTCCCCTTGAACGGCTTGCGCTGGGGGAACCGAGGCGGCCCGCGTAGCCGGATAGAGCGCCGCGGCTACGCATAGTCCAAACGAGAGGCCGGTTACCGCCACCACATCAGTCAGTTGGATAGCCACCGGGTAGGCATCGATTAGGAACGATTCGGCACGACTCAAGGGCACCAGCGCGTACTGCTGCTGCGCCCAGGCCAACCCCAGTCCCAGCACAGCACCTGTACCTGTGCCCACAGCTCCAATGAGGGCCCCTTCTGCCATGAAGATCTGCCGGATGCTCCGCTTGGAGACGCCCATGGCCTGTAGCACGCCCACATCACGCCGCTTCTCGATCACGACCATGGTAAGGGAGCCAACGATGTTGAAGGCCGCCACAATCACAATCAGAAACAGGATGGCCCAGGCGCCCCACTTTTCGAGCTGCATCACGTCGAAGAGGGCACGCTGCAGGTCGTACCAGGTACGCACAGTAAAGGCTTCGCTGTCAAGGGCGCGCTGGAGCCGTGCCTTGACGGCCTCTGCCTGCTCAATGTCGTGCAGTCGGATGTCAATGCCTGAGACCCGATCCCGCATCTGAAAAAGACGCTGCGCCTGCGGCACGCCAATGTAGACCCGAGCGTCTTGCTGTGCGGCCTGCATGGCAAAGAGCCCGCGCACAGCAAACCAATGGAGGCGCGGCACGCTAAACACCTGCGTGAGGCTCTGTTCGATACCAGCGGCTGAAATAAGCCCTATGCGTGGTGCGTCGCTGTCGGCGCGTGGCACCAGCCCTTGACTTCGGCCCAGCCCCGTATTTAACACAATGCCTGCCGCGTTCCCCTCTACACCTGCGGTGCCGATGTTGAACGCACCCGTGCGCATGGCTGCTTGCATACCAGCGGTAGCTTCTGGCGCCACGCCGCGCACTGTCACCACGGTGTTCGCACGCCCCGACGTACCCCGCTGTACGAGCACCGCACGCCCTTCTACAAAGGCCGAAGCCGAGGCCACCTCGTCGTACGACAGTGCCAGACGCTCAATCTCGCCCGGATCATCCAGCCCGCGCGCATCGGTGCTCTCCACCCGTACATGCGGATCGAGAGCCACCATCAGATCGCGCACGAAGTCGAAAAACCCGTTCATGACCGATAGCACCACAATGAGCGCCGCTACCCCAAGCGCCACGCCCACCGTAGAGAGTCCGGTGATGAGCGAGATCAGCGAAACGCGCTTGGCGCTAAACAGATATCGCGCAGCAATCTGAAGCCGGTAGTCCATACAAAGCCGCCCATGCAGGGCGCAGCCAATGCGTGAAGCAAGCAGCGTGTACGGCAGGGGGACCTGCACGCGGCACTCCTACTGCAACTGATTCGGCGTGCCGTCTTCAAACAGCGCGCCGTCTACTGTGTCGGGCAGGCCCAGTGTGGGCATAGTAATGGCCATATCCCCCGAAGCGCTCTGCTTGCGCGTATGCAGATAGATGGATCCTGCATCCTGCTCGAACGTCGTTTCCTCGGCCCAGTCGAACGCGCGGGGCTCCGCATCCTCGGGCATATTCTGGAGATGAAAGGCCCATCCCTCCACGCGGTTTGTCGCGGGGTCGATATGCATCCAGTACTGGTCGCCCGGCGTGAGCCCTACATCTCCAAATGTAAGATGCAAGACAGACACATCGGTCCCCAACGTGCTATCGGCCACTACCTCAGCGTCTCCTATCGACCGATTTACACCGGGGTCGAGCAGCTTGAGTGGGGCCAACAGCCAGTACGTGTCGTTGATATAGCGCTGATACGCCTGCTGAAGCGGCGCATCGGCATCGTCTCCGGCAACCTCCTGGCCGTTCTCGAACACGCGCCCAACCGGCGGCTCTTCGCTGCTGTGCAGGTCGAGCAGCGCCACCCAATCGCTGCCGTCGTTCGTCCACTCCACGCGGTACTGCCCGGTTGTGCGGTTCCACAGATGGCGAGCCACCACGGCCTCCTCCTGCCCCTGCTCAACAGCAAAGTCAAAGCGCAGGTATGGTGCCTGTGCCCACGCTGCCCCGCCGTGGGCCTGGTACACCTGCAGCGCAAGCGAGTCGGCAGCCGATTCAGGAGTAAACTGCTCAGCCGCCGAGGGCTCGCTGGGCGACGAGGGCGCTTCGGGCGACGAGCACCCGGCAGCACACAGCATGCCCGCTAAAAAACCGCAAATGATCCAGATACGCATAGGAAAACGTGTTGGTGAACGCGACAGAATCGTAATGGATACCCCGGCACGCAAGGCTCCGGAACCCACAACATGAAGGAAGGGTGCACCCCAACAGTTCGTTGAGCAAAGGCCCCCAAGAATGGTTCATCTGCCTCTACCCATAAAGCGATCCGTGGGTTCATGCAGATGCGCAGGCGGCCTTGTCCATGCTCGCTCTCCCGCATTCCCTGAACCTGCTCCCTGCTATGGCTGCTGTTGGCATCGACGCAATGGAGATTTGGACCGGCAAGTTGGTTCTCGATCTCCCCAATACATTTGCTCCTGTAAAAGACGAAGCACCCGCGAAGTATACGAAGGGGCTTGGCCTCACCGGCTCCTCCCTCCCCGACGTGTACGAAGACATCGTGACGATGGGTGCCAATGCGTGCAAGCGGCTTATGGAGCGCAAGGGCCTTACGCCCAATGACATTGGGCGCATCGATGTGGCCACCGAGTCCTCGTTCGACCGCTCCAAACCCGCATCCACCTATATTGCTGGATGCCTGGAGCAGGTGTTTGACGGCGACTTCTCGCATGCGAACAAGGGCGAGCGCAAGTTTGCCTGTCTCTCCGGCACGCAGGCCATTGACGACGCCTGCAACTGGATTCGGGCCGGGCGCCATCGTGGACGCGGCGCGCTTGTGGTGGTTACGGATACCGCGCTGTACGAGCGCGACGATCCGGGGGAAGCCACGCAGGGCGCAGGAGCGGTTGCGCTCTACATCACCGAAACGCCGTCGGTGGTGGCGCTCTCGCGCGAGCAGGGCATCGGCAGTAAGGACGAAACCGACTTCCTGAAGCCCAACCAGCAGTTTCCAAGTGTCGACGGCAAGCGCTCCATCGGGGTATACCTTGATCGCGTACGTGAGGCGTTGCACGACTACGAGTCGGTCGCTGGGCGCATCCACAAGGCCGATGTCGCCTTTCTGCCGTTCCACACGCCGTTTCCGGGCATGGTGCGCAAAGCGGCACTCATGACGTACCGTCACCTCATTGACGGCACAGACGAGGCCAATGCGCTTCGTGAGCTGGTGGGCACGGCCCCAGAGCCCGAGGCGTTCGACGATGCTGAGGCGTACAAGAAGGCGCGCTACGACCATCAGAAGGCCATCCGCAAGACGCCACTCTACCGCGAGTGGTATGAGGCTACAGTGCGGCCCACGCTCTCGCTCTCGCGCCGCACCGGCAACTGGTACACCGGCTCGGTGCACGTCGCGCGCGCCAGTGCGCTGCTCGAAGCGGCCGAGCGCGACGTTGACATTGCCGGACAGCGCATGCTTGTGGGCTCGTACGGCTCAGGCGCACAGGCCGAGATGCATACCGAAACCGTGTGCCCCGACTGGCACGCAGAGATGGACGCGCTCACTATCGTGGAGCAGTTGGATGCACGGTACGATCTCTCGTTCGACGAATACGAGCGCGTCCATCAGGCCCACACCTATGACGCAGAAGTCGCTGTGGAGGCATTCACGACGCCCAAAAACGAGTTTGTCTTCGACGGCTACGGCGCGATGGGCGAGCGGACATACGCCTACGTATCTGCTTGATCGTGGAGCTCTAAACAGCTTCTGGATGGGTGAACGGGGGACCGTTCACCCTCAGAAATGAAGATATTTGCAGGGACACGCCGCGCCGTGTCCTACTACACATTGAAGCGGAAGAGCATGACGTCGCCGTCTTTGACTTCGTAGTCTTTGCCCTCGGCGCGCATCACGCCCGCATCGCGGGCCGCAGACTCGGAGCCGGCCTCCACGTAATCGGTGAAGTGAATGGTTTCGGCGCGGATGAAGCCGCGCTCAAAGTCGCTATGGATGGTGCCTGCCGCCTGGGGCGCTTTGGTACCCTCACGAATCGTCCACGCTCGCGCCTCTTTGGGACCCGCCGTAAAGAACGTGATGAGGCCGAGCAGGTCGAACGCGGCGCGGATAAGGCGCTCCAGTCCGGGTGTGTTCAGTCCCAGCTCGTCCAAGAACATGATGCGCTCGTCGGGGTCGTCGAACTCGGCAATCTGCGACTCGATTTCGGCGGAGATGACTACGACCTCGGCCTCATCCTCATCCGCTATGTCACGCACCTCATCGACGTACGCGTTGCCATCGGGCAGGTGGTCTTCGCCTACGTTGGCGGCGTAGAGCACCGGCTTGCTGGTGAGCAGGAAGAGCTCTTTGATGAGCGGACGGTCGCGCTCTTTGGCCGGAAAGGTGCGGGCTGGGTTGCCGTCGGCCAGGTGGTCGTAGAGGCGCTCGTACGTATCCAGCTTCTGCTGTGCCTCCTTCTCGCCCGATTTGGCGGGCTTGCGCGTACGCTCGACCCGTTTCTCGACGGTTTCGAGGTCTTTCAGCAGCAACTCCGTGTTAATCACGTCGATGTCGCGGGCCGGGTCGACGCTTCCAGATACGTGCACTACGTTGTCGTCGTCGAAGCAGCGCACCACATGAATGATGGCATCGACCTCGCGGATGTTGGCCAGGAACTGGTTGCCCAGCCCTTCGCCTTCGGCAGCGCCTTCGACCAGCCCCGCGATGTCGACAAACTCGATGCTGGCCGGAATGACCTCGGCCGATTCCGCCAGTTCGCCCAGTGTCTGCAGCCGGTCATCGGGCACGGGCACCACGCCCACATTGGGCTCGATGGTGCAGAACGGATAGTTGGCCGATTCGGCCCCGGCATCGCTTAGCGCGTTAAACAGCGTGGACTTGCCTACATTGGGCAAGCCGACGAATCCACAACGGAGAGACATAGACTGGCGGATGGATTTCAAACATACGAGCGCACCGAACGGCACACGTACGTCGGACGAGGCCGCGGGCTAATTGTGCCCCTGGGCCTCCCCCTGTAGCCTCCTTGCAGCACAATCTTCATCGGGATTGTGCCCCGCCCCGGCTCCGTGACGGCTTCTATGTTGGCAACGCGCTTATTGCACGGCGGGTGTACCGTCGGCGTACTGGGCAGTGACGAACGTGCGCTCTGGCAACCGCACGGCAGTGAGCAGACCCATGCCGGGTTCTTCATGATACACGCACCCGGTGTCAATCATCAACAGCTTATCCCGATTGATGGGCTCGGCGTGGGGTGTGTGTCCGCATACGACCGGCTTCTCCCAGGCTACGTCGTTGGCCTCCAGGTGGCTACGCTCCCACAGGAACACCTCTTCACCAAACTCCTCGGTGTTCTCCTCGATAGATTTGTCGGCTCTGAGCCCGGCGTGGACGAAGAAAAAGTCGTCGGTTTCGTAGTAGAGCTTGGTATCCCGCACGAACTGCTCGTGGGCTTCCGGAATGACAACCTCTGAGCCGTCTTCCGAGATATAGCTCTGCATGGTGGTAATGCCGCCATTGATGCGCCACAAGTTGAACGCGCCAATGTCGAGATAATCGAGCATGAGCGCCTCGTGATTGCCGCGCAGAAACGTACATTCGTAGGTTTCACGCAGCTCCAGAAGCCGGTCGATGACCCCTTTCGAACGCGGGCCCCGATCAATGTAGTCGCCAACAAACAAGAGGTGGTCGTCTTCTGACGGGTCGATCTCGTCGAGTAGAGCATCGAGCGAGGCGGCACATCCGTGGATGTCTCCGATAGCGATAAGGCCCATAGTGTCAGGGAAACTGCGCGCGGGCGACTGGCGGAGTGGGCGCGAACGGCGTTCCTACAACGCACACGCAGGTGGCAGGAGATTATGATCAACGGATACTAAGATAGCCGCTGGCACGCTAAAAATAAAAAACGGTTATGATTTAGCGTGCATGGGAATTTCGTACGAGAGTTGGACGGCTCGGTTCAACAGATACCAAGGTTTTCGAATCTTCCTTTTTAGCAAATAGACGTCCAGGGTACGAACCACTGCTTTCTGCATCGCCCCCCTCGCTCATGTCTGCGAAGCTCGCTCAGCAATAGCATCCAGCCCCACGCGACCTCGACCTGTTTTGTTGAGATCCCCCGACGTGTACAGCTCCATGAGCACAGCATCGAGGACACCGTTCACAAAATCCCCGCTTTTGGGGGTACTGAAGCGCTTTACAATCTCAATAGCTTCATCGATCGTCACCTTGGGGGGCACGTCCTCGAAGTGGAGCAGCTCGCACGTGGCCATGCGCAGCACTGCCCGGTCGATGGCGGAGATACGGTCAAGGTCCCAGTTCTGTAGATGGGCTTCGAGATAGTTGTCAATCTGCCGCTCGCTGCGGGCCGTGGTTTCAAACAACGACTGTGCAAAGTCGAGCGTATTGGGGTCGTCTTCAAATTCGGGTTCAATGAGCGTATACACATGGTGGCGGGGCTTTCCACCGGCCAATTCGCGAGCATACAGCGCTTGCATGACACGCTCGCGGGCGTCTCGTCGAGAGCTCATAGAAGGATAGACTGGCAGGTATAGAACATGTGTAGACGTGTACTATCTTTTGTGCTGGCAAACAGATTCACCTCAAGAGGCTAAACGGTGCGGTTTCACACCCGATTCGCAGCGATACGCGCCTCCACGTTGCGTTTTCCTGTCGTTTCGTGTCGTGTTGGATAGCGCGTGGCGCTTCGGCATTCGTTTGGCTCTCTCCAACACGCTGCTGTGTCTGATCTCAACACCATTCCGCTCTTAGCATGTGCCGTGGCGTACGGTGCAGGAATTGCCCTGGCAGCAGCCGGCTGGGGACCCTTCATGTTCTGGATCGCTGTCTGCCTCGTTGCAACAGGAGCCTGTGTGCTGGGCCTGCTCTGGCAGCGCCATCACCTCGTGAGTCTGGGGCCGCTCGTCCACACGCTGGCGCTGCTCGTAGTGGTGTGTGCTGCTGGTGGAGTCCGCTACCTGGCATGGCAAGACGCCGCCCCAAACAGTCTACGTACTCTGCCCACCTCACTGCTCCATGATGCTCCTGCAGTGCAGGTGGCAGGCACGGTAGAAGGGCCCGTCTTGTCGACCGAGACCGGCACACGCTTCGTTCTCGTAGCCCGCCGCTTGTTTACTCCCACCGATACGCTGCACATCCGCGACCGCATCCAAGTGCGCTGGCGCACCTCGCTCTGGGACGACGATCCGCCGTCGTTTCCCAACGTGGTAGCTGGTGATCGCTGGGCCATGACCGGTCGCCTGCAGCCTCCATCTCCCCCACGCAATCCGGCCGATTTTGACTACGGGGCGTACCTGCGCCAGCACGGCATTCATTGGACGCTCGCCGTGGATCGTCCGGCGGATGTAGAGCGGCGGGCGACAGCTCCTTTGGGATACGCTCGCACAGTCCACAACGCACGGCGCTACGTATCCCGTACGCTGCAGACGCATGTACCTACCGAGACGGCCCGCAGCGTTCAACAAGCGCTGCTCTTGGGCGACCGGAGCGATGTTGACGATGCCCACCGCACTGCATTTGCGCACACGGGCCTTATGCATTTGCTGGCGGTGTCGGGGCTGCACGTGCTCTTGGTGGGCATGCTTGCGTATCAGCTTTTGCGTCCTGTGCTCATGCGACTGGGCTGGTCACGCCGCCGCGTTGATGCCGTGCGGGCCGTACTCACGCTGGTGCTGCTGCTTACCTACATGGCAATTACAGGCGGACGCCCATCTGTCGTGCGGGCTACGCTCATGGCGGCCTTGCTCATTGGAGGCACGCTCACCAACCGCGTATATGCTTCGCTCAATGCGCTTGGTGCCGCGGCCCTCATGCTGTTGTGGATGCGCCCTGCAGCGCTCTACGACCCCGGCTTTCAGCTCTCGTTTGCTGCCGTCATCGGCATTGTACTGTTCAATCCGAAGCTGATGGGGCTTTTGCCCAGCATGTTCACGCACGGTACGGCGCAGCGCTTCGTTACCCAGTCGGTAACTGTGTCAACGGCGGCGTTGCTGGGCACCACGCCGTTCCTTCTTTTACACTTTGGATTTGCCTCTGGCGCAGGACTCCTGCTAAACGTGGCTGCAATTCCACTTACGGCGCTGGCGCTGGCAGCGGGCGTGCTCACCATTGCAACCAGCGCCCTCCCACAGGTAGCTCATCTGTTTGGAGGAGCCGCTGACATCCTAACGCAACTGCTCCTCCTGATGGCCCAAACAGGTGCTGCCTGGCTTGGGCACTGGCAGTGGGCGGTTCCCCACGTTTCGAGCGGTGCTGTCGTGTTCATGATAGCCAGCCTTCTGGTATTTGGCGGGATGCGTACATGGCGTCTGTGGCACGGGCTTGCCGCCGGACTTGCCACCGTAGTCTTCGTTGTCTGGATTCCGCTCACTGCACGACCGCTCACTCCCACGCTTGATCTGCTCTTCTTCGATGTCGGCCAGTCGGATGCTGCGCTCATTCGCACGCCCGATGGCCAGCACCTTCTTGTTGATGCGGGATACCGTACTCCACACACCAATGCAGCCGCATCTACGCTACTCCCGCATCTGCGCTACACGGGGACAACTGCCCTCGATGCCGTGCTCATCACCCACCCCGACAGTGACCACATGGGCGGAGCGCCTGCACTTCTGCGTGCAGGTGTTGCAGAAGCCGTATGGGATAATGGGCAGCTGCCGGCCCGTCCACTACAGGCAGAAGCAACACATTTTGCCAATGCAACGGATGTCCCGTACCACTCCATACAGCAAGGAGATACGTTGCAGGTTGGAAAACACACGCGAGTTGTTGCACTCGCGCCTCCAGCAGGGGAAGCAAATGCACCGTTTCAATCCTCTAACAATCGCTCAGTTGTTGCAGCACTTCAGTACGGAGACGTGCAAGTGCTCTTCACTGGTGATGTGGAAGCAGAGGCAGAGCGTTGGCTTGTGGAGACGTACGGCTATGCGCTTCGTAGCCATGTCGTAACCGTTCCCCACCACGGGTCGTCTACAAGCAGCACCCCTGCATTTCTGGAAGCAGTGGCCAGTGCTAAAACGCATGCTGTAATCAGTGCTGGTGACCAAAACCAATTCGATTTCCCCAGTGCCGCAGTTGTTGATCGGTGGGGTCATCATGCGGCGATCGTTCATGAAACCGCACATCGTGCCGTGTGGCTTCGCACAGATGGCAACTGCGTGTGGCGTGTCGATTGGTGACTCCTGAACTTGTTGGCAGGAGCACTACATTTGGGCATAGCACCCTGTTCTCGGCCACATCAACCATATTCCAATAGAGTAGACCAATTCTCTATACTCCGATATGCTTCCGTATACCAGAGCACCGAGCTCCTTGACTGGTATAGCTTCCTTGATCGATCTGATTAGCGACAATATGGGGGCCGGCTGATGTGTCCGTCTAAGTTTTCCACACCCTTATATTATAGATACTATGTTTTTAAAAATAAAAGGTTGTTGTAGTAGTAGGGACTGTGGATATGTGGATAACCGATTTATCCACATCGACCGAGACCCGTTGTGGATAACTTTCGGTACTTATCCACAGGTTATCCACAAAATGAGAACCCCTAAAAGTCGGTCTACGCCTACAAACGCCGATTCTGAACACTTATCCACAACGAAGGAGTCAAAATAGCCATTTTGTGGATAAGGTTATCCACAGCTATCCACACTGTGGATAACTTGGTATCATTTGTGGATAACCCATCACTTATCCACAGCCCGAAATCGGATGTTGGTAACTTGGAAGTTATCCCCAAGTTATCCCCCGGTTATCAACAGGTTATCCACAGGTTTTGTGGATAACTCTGGGAATCGCCACTGAGCGCCGCTGAAGGCCAGAAATAAGGGATATGCAGGGTGTATGGCGGCTTCAGCGGCGCGGGCGGCATGTGGACAACGCCTGCGCATATGACCACGCAGCACAGGCGCTTCTGGGTTAGCGACCCAGGCGCTGATACATCTCACGCTTGTAGTCTTCTACCCCGGGCTGGTTGAATGGGTTGACGCCAAGAGCATATCCACTGACGGCTACAGCGTGCTCGAAGAAGTAGATCAGTGCCCCGATAGATGTTGGGCTGATGTCACCGAGCCAGAGCGTGCAGTTGGGTACGCCGCCATCGGTATGGGCCTGGGCTGTGCCTTCGTAGGCGCCTTGCGTAACAGCGCGCATGGGCCGGTCGGCCACATAGTTGAGTCCGTCGAGGTTGGCCTCGCTGGTCGGCACGGTGAGGTCGTCGCCAGTGTCCTCTGCCATCAGGAAGGTTTCCATCACAATGCGCTGGCCGTCTTGCATGTACTGGCCGAGCGAGTGCAGGTCGGTGGTGTACTCAACCGTTGCCGGGAAGAGCCCTTTACCGTCTTTGCCTTCGCTTTCGCCAAAGAGCTGTTGCCACCACGCGCCTATGCTGGCCAGGCGCGGCTCAAACGTAGCAAGCACCTCCACGTCGTAGCCCTCGTGCAAGAGCGCATAGCGCAGCGCCGCATACTGAAGCGACGTATTGTGCATTGTGCCGTTCACATGGTCGTGCATCTCCGATGCGCCGTTCATGAGCGCACGAATGTCGATGCCAGCAGCAGCGATGGGGAGCAGGCCGACTGGCGTAAGTACCGAAAAGCGTCCGCCTACATCTGGGGGAATGACGTAGCGGGTGTAGGCATGATCTTCGCGCAGGGCGTTGAGCGCGCCGCCCTCGGGACTGGTTGTTGCAATGATGCGGTCATCGGCATCGTCAAAGCGCTCTTCCATCCACTGCCGCACGATGCGGAACGCCAGCGCCGTTTCCAGCGTGGTGCCGCTCTTTGAAATGACGTTTACGAACACCGATTGCCCATCGAGGTGGGCCAAAAGCTGCTTGAGGTATGCGCCGCTGGTCTGGTGCCCGGCAAAGTAGACCTCGGGCGCGTCGTCGTTATCGGTTGGAAAGTATGGCGTGAGGGCGTCGATCACGGCCTTCGCCCCGAGATAGGAGCCGCCGATGCCCAGGCAGAGCAGCGCATCAGCATCGCTGTGGAGGCGTGTGGCATGCGCCTCAATCTCGCCGATGAGCTCCTCGTTCGGAGACGCAGCGAGTGCGCGCCACCCCAGGAAGTCGTTGCCAGGCCCGTCGCCGCGCTGCACGGTGGCATGGGCATTCTGGATTGCTTCGGGAAGGTCGGAGGTGCTATAGTCGTCCAAGAAAGGACGCACGTGGGTGTCGTCTAAGCGAATCATAGAGCGTGCGGAGGTTGAGTGAGTGAATGCGATACGCATAGCACTCAACGCACAAAACAGCAAGAGGTCCATCACGACCGGGATTCGACATCCGCAGTTTACGTGGGGCCTTCAAAGCTGAACGAGAATGAGGGGGGGATGCAAAGACCTTTGCATCCCGCAGAGATGGAAAACGAAGAGATGGGTGGTCTTCTACGCCTCAGATTCGGTGCGCAGTTGGTGGTAGCGATAGGCACAGAACGTGGCTGCCGCGGCCATGAGCAGGGCGCGCCCCCACATGCCTGCCATGATGCGGTAGCCTACCATAAACACCGCGAGCGTTGCGATGACGAGGTAGAAGATCGGCAGAAGGCGATTGAGGTTCGACATGGCGTAGTAGGGGCGGAAAGCGGTTAGGTTACGAAGCCATGGGAAGGCGCAGGGCGTGCACGATACGCTCGGCGGCAGGAGCGTTGAGCAATTGCTCAGAGGCCGACTCAGGGACCTGGATGGGTACGCTCTCAATCATTTCGAGCCCGTAGCCGCGCAGTCCTACACGCTTTTTGGGGTTGTTGGTCAGCAAGCGCAACTTGCGGATGCCCAGGTTGCGCAAGATTTGCGATCCAATGCCGTAGTCACGCGGATCCATGGTGCTTTTGGTGTCGGCCTTGGGCGTGTCGAGCGCTTGCAGCCGCCGAAGAAGCGTCGACGACTCGGCAGACTGGCGCATGTAGAGCACCACGCCGCGGCCTTCGTCTTCCACCATCATAAGAGAGGCGGCAAGCTGTTCGCTGTGCGGATCGCGGCGCGCGGCGAACACATCGCCCAGTACGTTCTGCGCATGCACGCGCACGAGCACGGGTTCGTCTTCGCGCCATTGGCCCTTGGTGAGGGCCAGGTGCACCTCGCCGGTCAGTTGGTCGCGAAACGGAACGATGCGGAAGGTGCCAAACGCGGTGTCGAGGGTGTGCTCGCCGACGCGCTCCACCAGCCGCTCGTGCTGCATGCGGTAGGCAATCAGGTCCTGGATTGTGATGATGGGCATGTCCAGTTCCTCGGCCAGCGGAAGAAGCTGGGGCACGCGCGCCATGGTGCCGTCTTCGTTCATAATCTCGACGAGCGCGCCACAGGGCGGATGCCCCGCCAGGCGGGCCAGGTCGACAGCGGCTTCGGTGTGCCCGGCGCGACGCAGCACCCCGCCGGTGCGGGCAATGAGCGGGAAGACGTGACCCGGACGCGCAAAGACGTGGGCGGGCTCGCTATCATCAGACAACGCACGAATGGTGATGGCCCGGTCGCTTGCCGAGATGCCAGTGGTGGTGCCCTCTTTGTAATCGACCGAGACGGTAAACGACGTATGGTGGATTTCGGAGTTCGACTCCACCATCAGGTTCAGGTCCAAGTCCCCGGCGCGCTCGGGCGTGATGGCCGTACAGATGAGCCCGCGCCCCCGCGTAGCCATGAAGTTAATCTGCTCAGGCGTAATCTCGCTGGCCACGCCGATGAAGTCACCCTCATTTTCGCGGTCCTCGTCGTCGACCACGATGATGAGTTCACCGCGCTGCAAGGCAGCCAGGGCGGTTTCGATGGTGTCGAAGTCGGAGGCATCCGGGTTAGAGGCGGAAGACGAAGCCATGGCTGCGAGTGTGCGTGGGCAAACGGTGGATAGGGGTAACGAGACGGCGAAGCGGCCTGTTCAGGAGCGGTGCAACCAAGCTGCAATACTGCTACCGAATGAGCGGCAGCGCAACGCATTCGCATCCGACAGCCGCTACTCGGTGTCTTGGCCGCCTACGCTGGAGATGGCTTGTTTGTCGATGCGCAGCTTAACGCCGTTGCTATCCACCTGAGCCAAGACGCTGTCTTCGTCAACGCGGCGCACAGTGCCATGAATCCCGCCGATGGTCACGATCTGGTCGCCTTTCTGGAGGTCGTCGACCATTGCGTTGTGCTCCTGCTCGCGTTTTTGCTGCGGGCGATAGATAAAGAAGTAGAACACGCCGAAGATGAGTACAAACGGCAGCAGCAGTCCAAAGATGCCGCCGCTGCTATCGGTACTGCCACCGGTGAGCAGGAATGAGGGCAATCCAACGAGCAACGTAGAGAGCATAAAAAGGGAGTAGACACAAGGGAAAACGGTACGCAACCGCCGTCTAAACGAAAGGGCCACATACGGGTTCGCACAGGTGCTGCGAAAATGAGTGCGCGTGCGGAGGCAGCCTTGCTGCAGGAAGCCCTGTGGGTAGGGGATGTGGACAGTATTCAGTGCAGAGCGGGGAGCGACTGAACAAGAAGGGGGGCAACAAAAAATGGGCAAGCGACCCACATCGCGCCGCTGCGACCTCCTACCGCTGCTGCCTTCCGGCCCTGACGGAGTTCAGAGGGAGCTGGCCGTGTGGGACTTGCCCAACCGTTGCGGGGTGTCCCCGCGCAAAGGTGCCATTCTATATTATTTGGGGATGCGCTGTGTTCCCGCCCCGGTGGGTGGGCCAATCGCACTACGGGGTAAAATCGCGTTAAGTAGACGAGGTGGAGAGGGAATGGAAGATGGGCGAATGGAAAAAAACGGCTTGCGGATTTGACAGGGAACTGAAGTCGTACGCGCGCAACCGAACCAGGCGCCCGGAGAACGCATCCCAACATTGGCATCTTCTGCGTTCCCTATATAGCGCGTAACACCAAGGCTTTAAACAATTTTATGCAAGCGGGGAAGCGCGTTGCCACTCTTCCAGATGATGCGCCGCAGAATGTGGTGTTGCAGTCTGGGTGCAACGCTGGACAACGGATCAACCTTTTGATACGTTGTCCGTTGCTCTTTTTGTACGCTGGGCGCCTCCACGTAGGGTTTCTCTTAAGACGGCCTATCAGCGGAATGCTTGACCGAACCAATCTACAGCTGATCACCGAGCGGCTGCCATTCGCCATTGATGATGCAGATGCCGTTAACGAGCTATATGCATCATGTGGCGAAACACCAACGCGGTCCGAAAGGCAACACATTGAGTTGTGGACCTACGGGTACATATATCGCTACATGGCTGCAAAATACGCGGGGGGTAGCATTCGCCAGATGTCAGATATGGAGGAGCTCGTCTCAACAGTTTACGAGAAAGTGCAAGACGGGCGCAGTAGCATTCGGAATCCCGACAAGTATGCTCACTGGGTGAGTGTTGTCGCCAAGAATACGTTTATCAACTATGTGAATCGACATCGTGTAGAAACCACGTCGATTCACGAGCCGCAGCCGCCTACGCTGAAACAAGCTGGCGCCGTTGAGGAGATTGATGCAAATGTGGGACTAATGCGCACGCAGTTGCAGACGGCAATTCGGCGTTTACCTCCATACCTGCGCCGCGTGGCTGAACTCTATTACTTTGAAGAATGTACGTTCAAGGAAATCGCAGACCGCATCGACAAAGATGTGCCTGTGGTGCGCACGTACAAGTCGCGTGCGCTCAAAGCACTTCGGGAAGACACGCGCCTCCAGGCTGTGCTGGAAGAGCCGTAGGGGGCTTGCACAAAAAGGCGAACGCGCATGACTGCTACAGAAGGTGATTTCAGAGCCGTGTGCGTAAGAAAGGTAGTTTTTTGTATTCAGTAAGGTCTATCGTAAAGAATGTATGTCTTGTAGAGGCAGACGTTATGTTTTTGGGTGAGTTGTGACCTTCAGGTGCGCTTTTAGACGTAATATCTCAGCGCGCAACAGTAAGGTAAAGACCAGCGCCATGTATAAGTAATTTGATTTCGCATTTATGACGGTGCCTGGCGCTCCAATTTTAACGATAGGGGGAGCCGGCGAGTAAAATGAGTAATTGATAATGCGTATCATAACAAAGGGCATTATGGTAGACGTTTGTCGCTTCCGCAATTACGAAATGGGAGCGATGCAAAAGTAGGAGAGGGCTTGCCATTTCAGGCATGACCTTTTCGGACTATTTCATTGGTGCAGCCTGCGGTGCTACCATATGCAATCAACCTACAGTCCCTGTACCATTGGGCCCCCATTAGTATTCAGCAGAGAGTTATCCACAGTAACACACATACCCCTATCGGCCCCAGAACAAAAGCATCCAAAGCGATGAGCAGACGAAAGCGAGCACTGAGTGCGGTACCTCGACTTCCACGCACAAACGGTCAGTTTGGCTGAGCAATCATGAACACGCTTGAGCACGATATTTTTCGGTATGTAGATCTTTCGGATGCAGAGCAACGTGCCGTGGAGAAACGCGTAGCCGAGCGTCCTGAGTACGAGGCGTTGCTCGCCAAGGTCAAACAGTTAGAGACAGAGCTGCGCCGCGTACGTCTTCCTAACGTCTCAGACACGGATGAGACTATGCCAGCGCCTCTACTCGCGCTGTATGCCATTGACCGCGCCCGTTCTGCACAGGCATCGGATCGTGAGGCACTACAGCCGTTTTTTGAAGATGTGGAAGCACGCCTTGCCCACGATACGGACTTGCAGCGTCGGGTGGAGCCGATGATAGACCGTGCAAAAGAGCTCGACGATGCGTTCGATGTGACGAGCCATCTGCAAGCGGTAACCGGCATTGATCTGGAGACGGTGCCCGTTCGCGACAACGCTGAACTCGGAAACGAGAACGGTACCCTGGCGTCTGCGGGCGTACCTATCGAGAACGGGCCCGAGGAAAACAGGCGAAAGAACGCGACTACGACATCATCATCTTCGCATGCCGATCGTGGGGCGGCATCACGAAGCGCCCGCACCGAGTCGCCGCGCCGCGTATCCGAGCAGGTGTGGCTTGGGATGCGATATGCAGCAATGACTGCAGCTGTTCTTCTTGTCGTATATGGGGGCCTGCTTGGCATAAGCATCGCCACACAGGCGCCCGCTGAGCGCATGGCTGTGCTTGACCCCGATGAGATGGAAGTCGAAGGATACCAGGTGCGCACGCGCGGTGCAACTGCTGCACCGCGTAGCAATGACGAACGCTTCTTGCAGGCCCTTGAAGTGTTACAGGCAGCTCATAGCGCGCCACTTGGGCTCTTCCCACGGTTCAACGACGCCGAGGTGCAGGAAGCGCAGGACCTCCTTACGGAAGTTGTAGATAATGAAGAAGCCGGTTCTTTCTTACAACTGGAAGCATCATTCTTTCTTGCCAAGACGCACCTGGCGCAGTCAGAAATTGAGCCCGCCCGGCAAGCGCTCAAGCGCGTGGTGATGGGAGAAGGACGGCGCATCAACGAAGCAACGCGTATGCTTGAATCACTGCAACGTCATTATCCGATGGAGGCGCCCTCTGCGCTTCCAGAGGGCGCACAGCTGTAGCCACTCGTTGTGATTCGAAAAAAGTAGTGGATAGGCGTTAAGTAATCACGCTCCTGATCAAACCTTTCCTGAGACGAACGGTCCCCCGTTCGGCCTGCCCCAGAGACGTCTGTGCCAAGTGGCGCTCTCAGTCTCTGTCTACTGGCATATTTCCTTCATCACGTAGCGTTGAACTCGTTGAACCGCAAAAAGAAAACCCAGCGCCTCCAGTCAAGGTGCGCTGGGTTTAACAGATGGTAGGGGTCGGTCCGCATTCGGGAAGTGTAGCGGAGGAGCTCCAGCCCGAATGTTAGGCGTAGGTGTTCAGCATAACAGGCATGATCAGCATCAAGATGTCGGGGTCGTCGGTGTTGTTGGGGACAACAATGCCGGCGCGGTTTGGTGAGCTTAGGCGAAAGAGCACCTCTTCGGTGTCTACGTTGCCAAGCACCTCAGTGAGATACTCCGAGTTGAACCCAATTTCCATGGCTTCGCTGTCGTATTCGCAGCGAATCACCTCTTTGGCCTCGCTGGAGCGTTCAATGTCTTCTGCGGATACCGTCATTTCAGATTCAGAGAGCGCCAAGCGAATCTGATTGGTCATGCTGCTGGAGTAGAGTCCAACGCGCTTCACGGCGCTGAGCAGCGCCTCGCGGTTGACAACCAGCTGGCGGTCGTTCTCGTCGGGGATGACCGCGTTGTAGTTCGGGTAGGTCTCGTCGATGAGCCGGGCGATGATGCGCGCCTCGTCAATCGTGAAGCTGACGTGTCCGTCGCTCACCCCGATGGTGCAGAGCGCATCGTCGTCAAGAATGCGGCTGACGAGCTTGGTCGCCTTCTCGGGAACGATGAAGGAGACGTCGTCGCCCTCGGTTTGTAGGGCGGGGCGGTCGAGCTTTACGAGCCGGTGCCCATCGGTGGCGACGATACGACTGTTTTCGGCATCCAGCTGAAAGTAGATGCCCATCATGGCCGGGCGGAGCGCATCTTTGCTGACGGCAAAGCTGGTTTTGTCGATCGCGTCGCGTACGAGCGCGCCCTCTGCCGAGAGCGTATGCGCCGCATCTACTTCGGGGAGGTCGGGGAAATCGTCGCCATCGTGGCCCACCATTTTGTAGTGACCCTGGTCGGTTTCGAGCTGAATCTCAAAGTCACCGTCGGCGGTGAACGAGATGGGCAAGTCGGGCAGGGCGCGCAGCGTGTCGATAAGGCGCTTTGCGGGCACAGCAATCCGTGTAGGCGTGCTGGTACCGTTGGTGGCGAACTGAACGGGCACGCGCCGCACAATCGAAATCTCCAGATCGGTGGCGCTTAGCAGCAGCGCACTGCCGTCATCGCTCTGCTCAAACAAGATGCATTCTAAGATGGGCAACGTACTCTTGGATGGCACAGCCCCCTTTACGGTGTTGAGGGCGTCCAAAAGATCGGCGCTGGAGGCAGAAAATTTCATGGCGACGTCGGCGTGAGATCGCAGAAGATTCGGAACAATGTATACCGTAGGGGGGGGCGAACAGATCCGTTCGCTAAGACGCAATATCAGTGCAGATTTATCACGGAGGCGTAGGTGATCAAGGAGTTGCGCACGTGCTTTTTAGGAGCACAAGGCTGCGCTACGCCAGTACATGGAGCTACCGGGATCGGAGTTCGATTTTGCGCCCGATTTGGTCGACTGCATCCCGAAACTGCGTATCGGTATCGACCTGGTCCTCCACTGTTTTTACCGCGTGGATAACCGTGGAGTGGTCGCGTCCGCCAAAGTGCAGCCCAATCGTTTTGAGTGAGTGCTGCGTCATTTCCTTGCAGAAGTACATGGCGATCTGACGGGCTCGCACCACCTCGCGCTTGCGGGTTTTTGCGCGAATGAGATCCTCGTTGATGTCGAAGTACTCGCACACAATGCGCTGAATCTCCTCGATGGTGAGATTTACCTGCACGTCTTGCATGAGATCGCGCAAGACCTCCTTGGCAAGGTCGAGGTCCAGGTCGCGCTGGTGTAGGCTGGCATGGGCCAGCAGCCGGATGAGCGCGCCTTCGAGTTCACGGATGTTGCTTTTGATGTTATGCGCAATAAACTCGATGACCTCTTGGTCGAGGTCGATCTGGTCGTCTTCGGCTTTACGCTGTAAGATGGCAATCCGTGTTTCGAGGCCGGGCGCCTGCACATCCGCCGAAAGGCCCCACTGAAACCGCGACAACAGGCGTTCCTCGATGCCATCGATTTCGCGTGGTGGACGATCAGCGGAAAGCACAATCTGTTTGCCACTCTGATGCAGCGCGTTGAAAATGTGGAAGAACTCCTCTTGGGTTTTCTCCTTGCCGCTGAAGAACTGTACATCGTCAACAATGAGCAGGTCGATCTGGCGGTAGAACATCGAGAACTCGCTGATCCGGTTGCGCTGAATCGACTGCACGAACTCGGTAGTAAACCGCTCGCTCGATACGTATAGCACGGTATCTGCGGTGCCGGTCTCTTTGGCCTGGTTGCCAATGGATTGAATGAGGTGTGTTTTGCCCAGACCGACGCCTCCATACACCAAGAACGGATTGAAGCTGGTGCCCCCGGGCTCCTGAGCAATGGCCCAAGAGGCACTACGCGCCAGGCGGTTACAGTCGCCCTGAATGAAGCGGTCGAACGTATAGTTGCTGTTGAGTTGGCTGTCTATTGTGGCCTTCTGAATACCCGGAATCGCAAACGGGTTGCGGACCGTGTCGTCATCCTCGTCGGGGCTGGACTCGGAGGACACATTTTGCCCCGAAAAGTTGGCTGGACCTGTCGAGGCGTTGCTTCCTTGCTGGGGGGAGGAGGAGGCGGTACCAACGGCGCCGGCATTGGGGGAGGCCTCTGCACCATCGCCTCCATTAGGCGCTGCGCTGGTTGAGGAGGCGGTTCCTTTAGAGGCATCGGGCTCGACGACGATGTCGTAGAACAGACGCCCATCTTCACCGAGGACCTGCGTTACCGTCTTGCGGAGAAGCGAGTAGTAGTGCTCTTCCAGCCACTCGTAGTAGAATCGACTGGGGAGCTGAATGGTGAGCTTGCACAGGTTCTCCTCTTCTTCAATCGACTGGGCTGAGAGGGGCTCAAACCATGTCTTAAAGCTTTGCCGGTTGACATGCTCCCGGATGTGGTCGAGGCAGGCCTCCCAAACGTCTTCTGCAGATCGCTCCATACCCAGTGGTGTGATTAGCGGCTCGCACCGATGCAACGAGCCAAGTAAAAGGGATGCGCGTGGCAGGGCGTATGCATCGGTTTGGCATGACCACGACGGCAGGCGCAAAAGGCGAACTGCGTACGAACGCATCTCCACCAAGTTATCCACATTTTTTACCGCGTTCGCCAGGCTCTGCCGCGACGCCTTTGCGAGAACTGCAAGTTATCCACATTTTTTCCACATGTTATCAACATTCCCCAAGGCTTTGATTTGGAGAGACTTGCGGAAAATATGTGGATGAAAGATGTATCAGTACATTCCAAGCATGTGGAAAACCAGCGTCATGCAGCCCGCGACCTTGTGTGATGCACAAGTTATCCACATTCTATGCACATCGCGCGCGGGCGAGGATTTAGACTGCACGAACGTGAAAGCAGTTCGGGGCCAAGGCCCTGTGTTAGCGATGAGTCTGCGCTAAACAGGACTGTTGGGCAAAAGTCGCGATACATGCACGTGTTGTGCTCTCCAGTCTCCACAGCGATGCCATGGGATGTCGGGGAGAGGCACCAAAGTGCTGTTCCAATGATTCGCATTGGAGGTCAAGGTGTGCATTCATACACGTGCATCGGTACAGCAGGAGGCAATCCTGGCGACAAAAGCGCAGAAGGCAATGCGTGCCACCTTGGGCATGTTTCATGTCTATGTGTGGCAGCACACGAAACGGCTGCATCGTGTGCCAACGGCACCTGCCCTGTGCATGTGCGTTACGCACAAAGGAGGAAGAGCAGGACACGAGACGGCATGCGTTTTTTATCGTGCCGAATGGACTGCTTTCTGTAGACAATACGGAATTCGGATTATAACGACTGCACGCAGTAACATCAAGCACAAAATGTGCAAAGCCTGTTGCCGCTTGGCATCCCTGTGTGTGCGGTTGGGGGCAATGAGCGCACAGCGCATGCTGGCTGGAGTCAGGTGATTGTGATCGGATCAACACGTATCTGCAGATCAATCAGGACGGAGGGTAGCAGAGGAACATCGCACTTTTAGGAAAGATACCACAGGCTCCCACAGTTACACTCCTTGCGTATACCTTCTCTCTGGCATCGCACTTTGCATGCTTACGCTTGACATCACTCCGTTTCGCTCTGGCGTGCACGAGGCTACGCTGGATCCTGATCCAGATGCAGTAGACCTGGAGCCGGACACGTTCCGCGGCATTCAGGTGCATATGCAGTTGCAGTGCCAGCGCGACCGCATTCTGGCCACCATGACGATGACCGCACAGGCGCATCTCACCTGCGACCGTACGTTGCGCACGTTCTGGGGCGATGTGGAAGGCACCTACGTTGTGCTTTTTGGTCCCGAACATCTGGTAGGCGAAGACGATGATGCCTACGACGAAGTGCGTCCCATGCACCCTACCGACACAGAGGTCGAAATTACCGATATTGTGCACGACACGCTCAAGCTATCCATTCCACAGCGGGTTGTGGCACCGGGGGCTGAAGACGAAGACATCCCCATGCAGTTTGGTGATTTCGAAGACGAGGCGACGGCGCCGCCAGAAGCCAACGATGACATCGATCCGCGCTGGGAGAAGCTGAAAAAGCTCAAGAACGGCGATGCGTAAACGGCTACGCTGCGTGGCACGGCAGTTAATCGACTAACTGCAATGCTAATTCTGGGCAAAATGCACGATGGCATGGAATCTGCAGCCCGCGCCCCCAATTAGTTCAGAGATAGTGCAAGCGTTGCTATGCAGACCTGTTGCATCGCTTTGCTTACAGCATAGCCCAGGCCATTGCCTGATCCGCTGTGGACGCTTGCATTGGCACATTCGCACCTACAAACCCATTACCGTACGCTGACGTCATGGCTGTCCCAAAGCGCCGCCACTCTAAATCGCGCTCGCGCAAGCGCCGCTCCCGCTACTATAACAGTTTGAAGGCTCCACAATTGATGGAGTGCAACAACTGCGGGAACCCCAAAGTGATGCACCGGGCCTGTAAGTTTTGCGGACACTACCGTGGGCGGCAGGTCATTGAACCGACCGAAGAGCTGCTCGGGTAGTGCTGTATAGCGTGGGTCGTGTGCAGGTCGGTCCTACTGCCCAGCATGTTCAGCGCGCTGGCTTTCCCGGAATGTGCTGTTGCACGTCTGCTGTACATCCCCCTTTCTGATGCACGTTTTGTGCTTTACCGTGAATGGTGAAGGGCAAGACGTGCATTTTAATGTGCAGGCTGTTTACTTAAGGCTGCTCACATAAAACCGCTTATGTTGAGAGGGGAAGCACCGAAGTGCAAGCGGGGGCAGGCGTCTATGTCAGACCTTACCCGCGTGCTCCCCTACATTTTGTCGCGAGCCTCCTGACAAACCCGCCGGTTGTACATGCCTACCCACGTTGCCGTTGATGCTATGGGAGGGGACCACGCTCCCGATGCTGTCGTCGAAGGGGCCCTGCGCGCGCTGCAGCGCCCCGAGTCCGATCTCCAACTCACGCTGTACGGCCCTGAAGCACGGGTGCAAGCAGCATTGCAGGCGCACGACGTGCCGGCCGGTGCCCCCCTGTCGGTGCACCATGCCCCGGATGTCATTGCCATGGAAGATGCGCCAGCCGCTGCCGTCAAAACCAAACGGCAGTCGTCGGTGCACCTGGGGCTGCAGGCGCATCGTACCGGCCAGGCCGATGCGTTCATTAGTGCGGGTAATACGGGGGCTGTTATGGCCGCTTCCATGTTTATCTTGGGACGGATCTCAGGGTTGGAGCGACCCTCTATCGTCGGGTTCTTCCCAACCGTACAGGGCGATTTCTCGGTTGTCATCGACATTGGGACCAATGTGGACTGCAAACCAGCGCACTTACATCAATTTGCCCGCATGGGCACGATCTACGCGCGCCATGTTATGCAGATCGAAGAGCCTTCGGTTGCCCTCATTAACATTGGAGAAGAAGCAGGGAAGGGCAATGAGCAGGTGAAAGCAGCTTACCCGCTGCTCGATAACGATGACGGGCTCAACTTTATCGGCAACGTGGAAGGCGGCGATCTCTTGGGTTATGCCGCCGATGTGCTCATCTGCGATGGATTCATGGGGAATGTGCTACTCAAATTTGGCGAGTCAATGACCACGGTGCTCTCCACCATGACCAAACAAGAGATGAAGCGCCAACAGCTCTCCAAAGAAGAACAGCAACTGGTCGCCGGGGTGCTGGGGAACGTGCAGAAGGGGTTCGACCACGAAAACCGTGGGGGCGCGCCGCTCATTGGCGTAAACGGGTCGGTATTCATTGGGCACGGACGCTCGTCGGCACGGGCCGTTGAGCAGGGCATCTACTCTGTGGCCGACCTTGCCACACGCAACCTCGTACCCGTGCTTGAAGACGCTTTCGCTGCCGAGTAGTACGAGACGGCTGCAGATCCCTGTAGCCCGTGCTTGGCCCCTATGCCTGCGGTGGGCGAACGAAGTCTCCGGCGCACCGTAGCCTACCCGATTCCGCTAAACTCTCGTTTTCGGCTCCGCTCCGTATGTCTACATTTTCTTCGACGCAACCGCAGGCAGCCATCACTGCGGTGGGCCACTTCCTCCCCGAGCGCCGCCTCACCAATCCCGACCTGGAGCAGATGGTTGAAACGTCGGACGAGTGGATTCAGTCGCGCACCGGCATCAAAGAGCGCCGTATCCTCGACGACGATGGCAAAGCCACCGCCTACATGGCTACGCAGGCGGCCCAAGAGCTTATCGACACGCACGACATTGACCCGGCCACGATCGACCTCATCATCGTGGCCACGGTAACGCCCGACATGCTCTTTCCGGCGACGGCGTGCCTGGTGCAAGATCAGATTGGGGCCAGCTCGGCCTGGGGATTCGACCTGTCAGCAGCCTGTAGCGGGTTTCTGTTCGCATTGACCAATGGCGCCAGCTTCATCGAGAGTGGGCGCGCCGAGCGCGTGCTTGTCATTGGAGCCGACACCATGAGCTCCATCACCGACTATACCGACCGCAGCACGTGCATCCTGTTTGGCGATGCTGCTGGGGCCGTGCTGCTGGAGCCCAGCGATACCTACGGCCTCCAAGACACGGTGCACCACGCCGATGGCGCTCACGCCGATCTGCTTAAGCTGCCCGCCGGAGGCAGCCGGCGCCCTGCTTCCCATGAAACGGTCGATGCAGGCGACCACTATCTTAAGCAAGACGGACGCCCTGTTTTTCGTCATGCCGTCACAGGCATGTCCGATGTCTGTACCGACATCATGGAGCGCAACGACCTCTCCGGCAGCGATGTGGACTACCTCGTACCGCATCAGGCGAACCAGCGTATCATCGATGCGACGGCCAACCGCATGGGGCTCTCCTCCGACAAGGTGATGATGAACATCGATCGGTACGGCAACACCACCGCTGCCACTGTGCCGCTCTGCCTCTACGACTGGCAGCACGAGCTGCGCCCCGGCCACAACCTGGTGCTCACCACCTTTGGCGGCGGACTCACGTGGGGCGCGTCGTACCTGACTTGGGCCTATGACGGCTCCGAATACGCCGACTAATCGCACACTTCAACCACTGACCACCATATTGGCTATGGCCGCAACCGCCTATCTCTTTCCTGGACAAGGCGCTCAGTACGTGGGCATGGGGCAGTCGCTCTACGATGCGTACGACGAAGCCGCCGCGCGCATTGACACTGCTAACGAGGTGCTGGGCTTCGACCTGCGCGCCCTCATGTTTGGCACCGCCGATGTCGACGATCCCGAAGCGGCCCTCACCGCCACCGAGGTGACGCAGCCCGCCCTCTACACCCACAGCCTGGCCGCAATGGCGGTGCTTCGTGCGCACGGCGCAGCCCCCTCAATGGTCGCCGGGCACAGCCTGGGCGAGTATAGTGCCCTGGCCGCGGCCGGAGCGCTCTCGTTCGACGATGGACTGCGCCTGGTGCGCCGACGCGGCGAACTGATGGCCGAAGCCGGAAAGCGGCGTCCGGGCACCATGGCCGCTGTGCTTGGGGCCGACGACGAGGCCGTTGAGACCGCCTGCACCGCAGCCACCGACGCCGGCGAAGGCGTAGTGCAGCCCGCTAACTTCAACGCGCCCGGCCAGATCGTTATTTCGGGGGATGTGGAGGCCATCGAACGGGCCACCGAGCGGCTCGATGCCCGCACCATCCCGCTATCGGTGAGCGGCGCCTTCCACTCGCCGTTGATGGACTACGCCCGCGAGGGCCTTGCCAGCGCATTGGAGGCCGTCACGATCAGCAAACCGCAGTGCCCGGTCTACCTGAACGTAACCGCAAAGCCGACCGCCGACCCCGACGAAATCCGCCAGCGACTGCTCGACCAGCTGCAGTCGCCGGTGCGCTGGGCGCAGCTTCTGCGCGCCATGGAGGCCGACGGCGCCACCCGGTTCGTAGAGATTGGTGCGGGCTCGGTGCTGCAAGGTCTGGTGAAACGCACGCTGGGCCGCGATGCCGAACGCAAAGGCGTAGATACCGCCGACGACTGCGCCGCCTTCTTAGATGAGATCGCTGCTTCGGCATAGCGACTCCACTTCGTATCCTCCTACTTTATAATCACGTAGCACGAAACCCACTGTATGGATTTTGACCTGACTGACACCACTGTTCTTGTAACCGGCGGCACCCGAGGCATTGGCCGTGCGATCGTTGAAGCGTTTGCGGATGCGGGGGCCCGTGTGGCCTTTACGTATCGCTCTTCGGCAGAAACCGCTGACGAGATCGTGGCCGAACTGAGCACGCGCGATGTCGAAGCCATCGCCATCCAGGGCGATGTGGCCAAGCCAGAGGCGGCTGAAGACGCCGTGTCAGCTGTAACCGACGCGTGGGGGCGCCTCGATGTGCTCGTGAACAACGCGGGCATCACGCGCGACGGACTCATGCTGCGCCTGGATGCCGACGACTGGGACGCCGTGCTCGATACCAACCTGAAGGGCGTGTTCAACTTCTGCAAGGCGGCCTACCGTCCGTTTATGCGGCAGCGCAGCGGGGCAGTCATCAACATCTCGTCGGTCGTGGGAATAATGGGCAACGCCGGGCAGACCAACTACGCGGCCTCGAAAGCTGGGATTATTGGCTTTACGAAGAGCTTTGCCAAAGAGCTGAGCGGACGCGGCGTTCGCGCCAATGTGGTGGCCCCCGGCTACGTAGCCACCGATATGACCGATGCGATGAACGATGACGCCCGCCAGGCCATGCTCGACGCCGTGCCGCTGGGCCGCCCCGCAGATCCAGACGACATTGCGCAGGCGGTGCTGTTCTTGGCGTCGCCCGCTGCGTCGTACATCACCGGTCAGGTGCTCAAAGTCGACGGCGGCCTGGCCATGTAATCCCCTTTAGATGCCCCGCGGTCCGGGGGATGTGACAGGGTTTGAACATCCCCCAAACGCGGCTCAACCCGGCGGTTCGGTGTGGATCGTTTACGCGTATGCTTACGTAATGAACCCAACAGCACACCCAGCTGTCTTTTTCGTTTTGCTGATATCATCCCTGGCTGTATAATGGCGGATTCGTCCAGCGCCTCGTTCACTAATGTCATCGACCTGACTTCTAAAGGACAGCGCCAAAAACGGCAGGAGGAGGTCGGGGAGCTGCAGGAGCCGGAAAACCCCCTCAACGAGATTACCGCTCCGGAACTGCCCGACCAGGTGGAGCAGGCCATGCGTGCGGCCGGGTGGGACGACCTCATGGAGGTACAGCGCCGGGCGCTTCCGTATCTCATTGCTGGACGCGACCTCATTGTGCAGTCGCGCACCGGATCGGGCAAGACCGGGGCGTTTCTGCTTCCCCTCTTCGACCGCCTCGACTCCTCGAAGAAAGAGGCGCAAGCACTCATTCTTACCCCCACGCGCGAGCTGGCGCGTCAGGTGCACGAGGAGTTCGAGCGCATGAAAATTGCCACGCCCGAGACGAACGATCTCGAAGCCGCACTCATCTACGGCGGCGTGGGCTACGGCCCGCAGATCGATGCGCTGAAGGGCGGTGCGCAGGTCATTATTGGCACCCCCGGGCGCATCCTCGACCATCTGAAAAAGAAGAACTTCAAGGCGAAAACGGTGCGCCTCTTCATCCTCGACGAAGCCGACGAGATGCTCTCGATGGGCTTCTACCCGGACATGAAGGAGATTCGCGACTACCTGAGTCGCGATCGTCAGTCGTGCATGTTCAGCGCCACCATGCCGCCCAAGGTGCGCTCAGTAGCGCGCGAGTTCCTGAGTGATCCCGACTTCCTGTCGCTTAGCTCGGGCCACATGAGCGTCGACGAGATCGCGTATCGCTACTACCTTGTGGCGCCGATGGAAAAAGACCGCGCGCTGCGCCAGCTGATCGAGATGGAAGAGCCCGAGTCCGCTCTCATCTTTGCCAACACCAAGCGCGAGGTCACGTACCTGCGCAAGTTCTTGGGCAACGCGGGCTACAGCATCGACGAAATGTCGGGCGATCTGTCGCAGCGCAAGCGCGAAGAGGCTATCGACCGCCTCCGCAGCGGCGAGCTTCGCATGCTCGTGGCCACCGACGTAGCGGCCCGCGGCATCGACGTATCGGCACTTAGTCACGTGTTCATCTACGACGTGCCGCAAGACCGCGAGTACCTCATCCACCGCTCTGGACGCACCGCCCGCGCGGGCAAAACCGGCACCACCATCATCCTGGCCACGCACGAAGATGAGTTCGAGCTCATCCGCATGGCCAAAGCCTACGGCATCGAAATGAAGCGCGCCGAACTACCCGTCGATCCGCTCGACGAAGCAGAAAATCAGCTGCGCCTCCACTACAACAACGCTCACGACAACGACGCCGTACAGCGCTTCATGCCCCTGGTCGATCGCCTGGCCGATGAGCACCCCGAGCTGCTGGCGCACCTCATCGACGAAAATGTAGACCTGAGCGATCTCGACGCCGATGCTGAGGATGCATAACGTCCAGAACCCCAAACCCCGCCCTGAAGCGAACGGTCGCCCGTTCGCGACGGGCAACGCGACGCATCCCACATCACTGCCTTCAGCCGCTATGCTTCGCCGTGCTGTTCAGACCCTCGTTTTTGCAGCGCTTCTGCTGCTGTCCGCACCAGAGTTAGGGGGATACGAAGCAGCGGCGACGTCGAGCCCGTCGTTCGCAAGCTCCACAGTCGCCGATTCCACCTACCAGGTCTACACTGCAGACGGAGAGCTGGTGGCCCTCAGCAACATTGTCGCCAGCCTCGACACCGTTGACGTGGTGCTCCTGGGCGAGGTGCACGGCCACGCCCCCATCCATGCCCTGCAGGATACGCTCTGGCAGCGCGCCCTGGCCACCGATCGCCCGGCTGTGCTCTCCCTCGAAATGTTTGAGCGCGATGTGCAGCCCGTGCTCAACGAGTACTTGAGCGGCTTCATCTCCCAAGATCACTTCCTGCGGGCCAGCCGCCCGTGGAGTACCTACGAGCGCGACTATCATTCGCTGGTCGACACCGCCCGCGCCCACAACGCCCCCGTCTTGGCCGCCAACGCGCCGCGCCGCTACGTAAACCGTGTGGCGAGTGAGGGACGAACCGCCCTCAACGCCCTTCCGTCGCACGCTGCCAACTGGCTGGCTCCGCGCCCGTATCCCGACCCCAGCCAGGCATACCGCAGCCGCTTCATGGCGCAGATGAGCGGGGGCATGCACGGCAGCAACCACGCGCCCCGCGACACCACCGAAGCGGATGCCACCGAATCCGACACGACTGATACCGCTATGCCCCCCGGCCACGGTAGCGGCCTCACGCGTCTGCTCGACGCCCAGATGCTGTGGGATGCCACGATGGCCTACACCATCGCCGAACACCTGCTGCGCCAGCCGAACGCACTGATTGTGCACCTCACCGGACGCTTCCACATCGCCGAGCGCACCGGCACGCCCGAAGCCCTCGCGCACTACCGCCCCGGCACCCGCCAGCTCGTCATCTACTTCGACGCCGTATCCAACCCGGACACGTTCGATCCTGAGTCCCACGCCGGTAAAGGCGATTTTGTGGTGCTGGTGGCGGAGCGAGAGTAGCCTCAACTATGTCCGAGCGTTGCTTTTGGGCGACAGGGTGGTTTTCTTGATGTATACATAACATCAAGACGCGACTACAGGAAATCACATTCGTCCCTCCAGAGTCGTCCCAGACGGATGCAGATCCTGAATCAAATCAGATACCGTTCGCAGAAAATGCCAGACCCATCCTCGCTGACATCGGCATCATCCATAGCCTCTGTTAAAGTCATTCTCCCGTACCCTCATGATCGCACGCACAGCACGCTCCATCGCTATCGGCGCGCTTCTCATGGTCGTCGCGTGTGCAATCACGCCCCCGGTCGCTGCCCAGTCATCGCTGGCCGATTTTGACATCGTTGTCGAACCGACTGACGACGGTTTTGCACTGACCTGCAACGAAGGCTGTGCGTGGGAGACGCTAAGCTGGGCAGGCCACAACGGCGTCAAGGTCAACTACTTTGGCATGACTGAGGCCGAGGAAGCCGATCGCTTCCTCTTTGCGCTCTCAAGCACCGACGGCGGCTTTGAACTGGACGGGATCGAAGGTACCGCCTGGACCTCGCTCAACTGGGAATGCGAGAACATGGAAACGTGCAAAGCCCGCGTTGATGCATCGGGGCTGTCCCCGGTGCGGTAGCGAACTACGCGGTGCTGGAGCGTTCAGGCATTGTCGATGCTTCGCGCGGCAAACGCACGGTAAACGTGGTCCCCTCGCCCTTCGTGCTCTCCACGGAGATGGTGCCGCCCATCAGGTCTACCAGGCGTTTGGTGATGGCCAGGCCGAGCCCGCTCCCCTCGAAGGCGCGCGTGTTGCCGGTGGACTCTTGCGTAAACGCCTCAAACAGATCCGGTAGGAACGCCTCTTCGATCCCAACGCCCGTATCGGCCACCGCGATTTCGATAGCGTCGGGTGCGGGGTGCAGGTGCACGTCAACCGATCCGCCGCTGGGGGTAAACTTGATCGCGTTGCTGATCATGTTGCTGAGCACGCGGTCGAGGGCGCTCTTGTCGAGCACCGCACGGCATTCAGCATCTGTGCCATGCGTTGTGAGGGCGACATCTTGTGCTGAGGCCCGCGGCTGAAACAGGTCCACCGTGCTCTGCACTGCCGCATCCACCTGCACAGACTCAGGAGAGAGATCCATAGCCCCGGCTTCGAGCTTCGACAGGTCGAGCACCGACTTGAGCGTCTCCATGAGGCGCTGGCTGCTGGTATGAATCAGGTTGGCAAACCGCTGGGTTGATTCGTCGGCCTCGTCGCGCAGAATCTCGGCAAAGCCGATGATGGAGGTGAGCGGCGTGCGGATTTCGTGGCTCATGTTCGCGAGGAACGCCGACTTCAGGCGGTTCATCTCCTCGGCCTCGTCGCGAGCCGCGCGCAAGTCCGCCTCGCGCTCAATGCGATCAAGGATGCTCGCCATATTGTGAGCAAGAATCTCAAGGAGCTTCGTATCGAACGAGGCGACCCCATCGGATGAGGGGCTGGCCACCGAGATGGTGCCATGTGTGCCAATCGGTACGTACACCGCCGACCGCACATTGCCAGGCGACTGAATCGAATGGTTAGGGTTGGTGCCGCTGTATCGGATGGTGGTCTGGTGGCGATACGCACGCACGACCGCGCCAAGTCCGTCGATGGCATACGACGGACGCATCCCGCCCATGATGTCTGTGGAGCCGTTCGACACCGCTACAGGCACAAGCTGGCCGTCGCGCGCGAAGCGAATCGCACAGATGGGATACTGAAGCGTATCGGTGATGAGCGTGCAAGCGCGCTCAGCAAGCATAGTGGTTGTTTCGGCCTGGGTGAGGTCGCTCATCGCATCATAGAATGCCTCGACCCGCTTTTCGCGTTCTTGAAGGGCGGCCTCGGCGTGCTTTCGACTGGTGATGTCGATGCCCATCCCCACCACGCAGCGTGTGCCATCGATGCGCAGGCGGATGCCTGTGAATAGGTAGGGCGTTTGGGTGCCCGACTTCGAGACCAACGTTGCCGAGGCGCTGGTATGCCCATCGGTCAGTGCGCGCTCGATTCGTTGAGCTACGTGGATGCGGTCGTGGCCTTCAAATAATTTGAGAGGATGCAGCGTGGCAAGCTCTTCTTCCGAGTAGCCAGTGACAGCCTCAAAATTATCATTCCATCGTAGAAACTGCCCCTTCTCATCGAATAGATAGAAAATACCCGGTAGGCTGTCGATAATCGTATCCAGCAAGCGCTTCTGGCGCGTCAAGGCCTGGGTTGTGCGTTTCTGCTTTGTGATGTCCAGCAGAATACCGAGGATACGAGTAGGCTTATCCCGGTCATTGAACTGTGTAACACGCGAGCGCCCCCGAATCCACCGAATGTCGTCTGCGTTGTGTGGGGAAATACGGTACTCGCTGTGGGCATCGTCGCCGGCTTCGAGCTGCTCAGCGCCTTGCATGAGCTGCTCACGGTCGTCGGGGTGCACCAAGTCTATGAATGCCTTGATCGGCAACGAGGCGGCATTGAGTCCAAGCAGACGCTGGGCCTCGGAAGAGAGGTGCACCGTGCCGCGTTCCAGGTTCCACACGCCGCTGCCCATTTCGGCCACAGCCTGTGCCTGCTCCATCATCACATTGGCCTGGCGCAGCGCTTTTTCACGCTCTTTGCGTTCGGTAATGTCAAGGTGCGTGCCTGCAATGCGTTTGGCCGATCCATCGGAATGCCGCTCTACAACTTGGCCACGGTCCAGCACCCATCGCCAGGAGTCGTCGCGGGCGCGCATCCGAATCTCCAGGTCGACAAAGTCCGTCTCACCGGCTATGTGGGCATCAACGGCATCGAAGACGCGCGGACGGTCGTCGGGGTGCACGCGGTTGCGAAAGGCGTCGACGGTTGGGGCAATGTCGCTGGGATCGTAGCCCAGCATCTCGGCCCAGCGATCATTGTAGTGCACATGGCCGGTGTCCAGGTTCCAGTCCCACAGTCCCAGGTCGCCGCCGCGTAGCGCCAGCTTCAGGCGACGGCGCTCGGCCTCTATTTCCGCCTGGCGTTTATATTCTTCCGTCACGTTGCGAAATACGAGCACTACGCCCAGGAGCGGGCCGCCATCGGTGGCACGGATGGGGGCGGCGCTGTCGGCAATCTGGTACGTGGTGCCGTCGCGGGCCGTGAGCACGGTGTGGTTGGCAAGCCCCACAACTTGTCCCCTGCGAAGCACCTTGTCTACGGGATTCTCGACGGTCGCACCGGTGTGTGCGTTATGAATGCGAAACACAACGGGCAGGGGACGCCCAATGGCCTCTTCGGCGGGCCAGCCGGTAAGCGTTTCCGCTATGCTGTTCATCTCGGTGATGCGGCCTTCGGGTGTCGTTGCAATGACCGCATCGCCAATAGAGTTGAGCGTAACGGTGAGGTACTCCTCGCGGCGTCGCAGCTTCTGCTCAGCGGCCTTGCGCGCATCAATGTTCAGCACCGACCCGTCGCGGTGGCGCACTGTGCCATCGTCATTGCGGGTGACGCTGGCGCTAAGGAGGCCCCAAAACGTCGAGCCATCGGCACGCCGAAACTTGATTTCCTGGTTGCGCAGATAGCCTTGGCCGTGCGCCTGATCAATGAAGTCGAAGCGCTCCTGGGGATGCGCATACAGCACAGTTAGGTCGGGGAGCGCCAGCATCTCCTCGGCGCTCTCGTATCCAAAGAGCTGCACAAACGCATCGTTCACGTAGACGAGCCCGTCGTCTGTTGAAGCCCGGTAGAGCCCTTCGGCAATGTTTTCGTTGATGGACGTAATGAGCGACTCGCGCTCGCGAAGCGCCTGCTGGGCCTCATGCTGCTCCGTCACGTCGTTCACAGTAACGAGCACGGCATTGGATCCCTCAAACTCAACCGATGAGGATGTAATTTTCACCTTCAGCGTCGAGCCGTCGGCGCGGTGATGAGTCCACACACCTGGCGGGGAGCGCAGGTCAGGGCGGTCGGTAGTCAGGTACTCCTGAAGCCGTTCAATTTCGTCTTTAGGACGAATGTCGAGAATCGTCATATCCTGAAAATCGGCTGTGCTGTAGCCATAGACGCGTAATGCAGCCTCGTTTACGTCCAAGAAGCGCAGCGTGTCGGGGTCGTAGACCCACATGGGCAGCGGATTGGCTTCGAAGAGCAGGCGGGCCTCGGCCTGTTTGCGACGCAGTGTGTCTTCAAGCGCACGCTGTTCAGTGATATCGTCGAAGTAGACCGACAGGCCGCCCTCGAACGGATAGGCATTCACCTGGAACCACGTGTCGAGCGGCGGGAAGTACGCTTCAAAGTGAACGCTCTCTTGGGTTTCAACCGCCTCATGATAGGCCGTATAAAACTCCAGGCCAACCGCTTCGGGAAACTCGTCCCACACGTTGCGTCCAAGCAGGTCAGTGCGGGGGCGGTTGAGCAGTTGCTCGGCGCGATCGTTCAGGTAGGTGAAGCGACACTG
>CAJXLX010000015.1 GCA_913056335.1 uncultured Rhodothermaceae bacterium | reverse complement strand
TCAGAATATTCCCGGAGCACCTCGTTGCACGTCCCCACGCTGGTGGCAAGACCGTAGTGCCGAATTTTTCCCTGCTGGACGCACTGGTCGAGAAACGACCGGAGCTCCGGATCCTTCGCATCTGCCGGACGACATTCGTGCAGGAGCAGCAGGTCCACGTAGTCGGTGCTCAGGGCGCGCAGACTTGCTTCGGTGGTACGCTTTACATCGGCGGGTGCCAGGTTGGTGTGCCACACCTTTGTCGTCAGGAAAACGTCTTCGCGGTCCACCGGGGCTTCGGCAATGCCTGCGCCCACCTCGGCTTCGTTCTGATACATCTGCGCGGTGTCGATGTGGCGGTAGCCCATCGTGAGCGCATGCGCCACACTCTCGCGGCAGGTGTCGCCGGTAATCTTGTACGTACCCAGCCCCAGCGTGGGGACGGCGCGTCCGTGGATGGTGGTCGTGGTGTTAGCCATAAGAAGTTGAAGCTATAGGAGGTTGAGGAAAACGGATGCGCGGTGCGGCTGCGGCTCGCATCAATAATGCCAGGGAAAGTCGCTGTAGTCCTGGTCGCGCTTTTCGAGGAAGGCGTCGCGGCCCTCTTGCGCCTCGTCGGTGCCATAGGCCAGGCGGGTGGCTTCGCCTGCAAAGAGCTGCTGGCCGACCATGCCGTCGTCAATCGAGTTGAACGCGTACTTCAGCATCCGAATAGCCGTTGGACTTTTCGTGTTGATCTCCTCAGCCCACTCCAGTGCCGTCGATTCCAGCTCCTCGTGCGAAATCGCTGCGTTGGCCATGCCCATCTCCACCGCCTCTTCCGCCGAGTAGTTGCGTCCCAGAAAGAAAATCTCGCGGGCGCGCTTCTGCCCGACCTGGCGTGCCAGGTAGGCTGAGCCAAATCCGCCGTCGAAGCTGGCCACATCCGCATCCGTCTGCTTGAATGTAGCATGTTCGGCACTGGCCAGCGTCAGGTCGCACACCACATGCAGGCTGTGTCCGCCGCCCACGGCCCAGCCGGGCACCACCGCAATGACGACCTTGGGCATGAAGCGAATGAGGCGCTGCACCTCCAGAATGTGCAACCGCCCGAGACGTGCTGGATCCTGTTCGCCGTCGTCACCGGCATACTTGTAGCCGTCTTTGCCACGAATGCGCTGGTCGCCGCCCGACGAAAACGCCCACTTGCCGTGCTTCGGCGAGGGGCCGTTGCCCGTCAGCAGCACGGTGCCTACATCCGACGTCTGGCGCGCGTGGTCGAGCGTGCGATAGAGCTCATCCACCGTCTGCGGACGAAACGCGTTCAGTGAGTCGGGCCGGTCGAAGGCAATGCGCACCGTGCCCTGGTCGCGGGCGCGGTGGTACGTGACATCGGTCAAGTCAAAGCCGTCAACAGGAGCCCACGCCTCAGCATCAAACAGATCGGAAACCATAAGCAGCAGTCAGAACGTGAATAGAAACAGGAGGATGCAAAGGGGGGCGTTACGGGCCATCGTGCAGCCGCGATTCGAGCGCCTCTGCCACAGCGAACAGCGCGGCCTCGTTGCCGGGCGCCGTAATTAACTGGATGCCCGGCACCAGTCCCGAGCGCGCGTCCTGGTGCGTCCATGCGGGAATAGAGATCGCGGGCAGGTTGAGTACGTTTGGGTAGATCGTCGGCGTAAACAATCCGCGAATGCCGGGGCGCGCCATGTAGGCGGCGGCTTCGCCGGGCGGCATGGCGAGTGCGCCGTTGGTGGGCAGCAGCACGATGCCGTCATTGCCCAGTTGGGTGCGAATGGTGCGACGCGCCTGGCGGATCTCGGCTTCGGCGTTCCATCCGGCTTGCGCCGAGGGGCGAAGCGCATGCATCGAGGCCAGTAGCCGAAACAGATACCAGTGCACCGTCGGACGGTTGCGCGCCTGCCGCCATGCTTCGCGCGTCCACGACAGCGCCTCGCCGTTGCGCGTAGTAAGGGCATCGTATAGAAACGTGGCATAGTCGCGCACGACCACGGTGAGGTACGCCTGATAGAGCGCGCCGGCATCGGGCAGACGCATGCGGGTGGACGTGAGCCCCACCTCCTCCAGCTGGCGGCGGCTGTAGTCAACGGCTGCAGGGATGAGCCGCTCGCGGGCGGTCATCGTAAAGTCGGCAGGTTCCACCAGGCGCAGCGAATCGAGCGGGGGCGGCTCGGGTAGCGAACAGTTGGCGGTCCACGCGTACGCGGTGCGCACATCGCGCACTGAGCGCGCCAGCGGACCCAGCGCCAGCATCGAATCCGCCAGGAGCGGCTCCGGCGGCTCCGCGTCAAGGAGCGGCCAGGTGCCAGTGTCGTCGATCTCGCCCGAGGCGGGCTTAAAGCCCACAATGCCGCAGCAGTGTGCGGGGTAGCGCACCGAGCCCCCCAGATCCGACCCAAAGCCTACGGCCACGGCGCCTGAGGCCACCAGCGCCGCATCGCCGCCGCTCGACCCGCCAGGGCCGCGCTCCGGATTCAGCGGGTTGCGCGTGCGCCCGTAGAGCAAGTTTTCGGTTTCGTGCGTCATGGCAAACTCCGGGATGTTGCCCCGTGCACAGACCACCGCGCCCTGCGCGGCCATCCGCTGCACGAGCATCGCATCCTTCTGTGGATGCAGGGTCGGAGCCCGCTTTGAGCCGGCGGTAAGCGGCTCGCCCTTCAGCCCATAGGTCTCCTTCACACTCATCGGTACGCCCGCCCACGGCCCTGTCGGCGGCGTATCAACCGCCTGTTGGATGCGATCAGTCAGGCATGCGGTCGCCGCGTTAAGCTCCGGCTGTACCGCCTGCAGGCGCTCCAGATGCAGTTCGAGCACCTCGGGCACCGACGTGTCATTCGTGTGGATGCGCTCGGCCAGGGCCGTAGCATCAGGGAAAAGGCGCGGGTCAGCAAGGGGGGCGGCCATACAAAGAATCGTACGTTGGGAGGCAGAGCAAAACGATGTTACGCTACATTATGCGCAGCGCCGTGAGCCTGGCGCGCTTGCTGCAAGTGACGGCGCTCGTGGCTGAGCGTGGCCTCAAACCAGGCACCAATACCCAGATACAGCACCGGTAGTGCCGGGGAGGCCACCCGCACGCGAGCCCAGTCGAGTCCTTGACTGCGTGCCACGCACACTGCCAGGCGGCACTGGTAGTCGCAAAACGTATCGAGCACCGCCTGTGGGTTTGGCTCGGGCGGCGGACGAAACGACGGCGGCGCGGGGATGGCCACCGAGCTTTCCGGATCCACCGAGGCAATGAAGAGGCGACCCAGCCATCCGTAGCGAAACGGCGGCTCGCCATACGGACCGTAGCGCTGGGCCTTGAAGATGCGCGCCTCCAGCGCCGGTACGAGCGGGCGCGCCGCAGCGTTTAGGTGCGCCAGGCACTGCGCAGGCGACCATCGTCCGGGAGCCGGGGGCGTGAGAGCCTCGCCGGGCGTCATGGCGTCCCACAGCATACGGGCGTCATGGCAGCATGTCTCGAATCCGGATCGGTACGGCTCGTACGGTGGCGGCAGCGGTTCCATAATGAGAGGGCCTGTAGTGCAACGTGTCAGGACTCCTGCCGACGGCTGTCGGTATCCGCACTCTAAAAGCACTTCTTCCCTGCGGGCAGGGCGCGGAAGATGACACCATTGCAAAAAGTGATTACGTGCGTTTGCAGTTAGGCATCATCCAGGACATGATCGAGTTCGAGTACGCCGTTATTAACCAACTCGGTGAGCAGTTTCTGCACAGCGGCCTGGTCGATCAGGTCCGTCAGGTCATCGGCAGGAATGCGGGCACGCCCGGCAATGCGCGGAGCCAGCGGCGCCTCGGCCTCCGAAAGCACACGGGCCTGTCCGTTTATATAGAGCGTGCGCGTACCATCCTCGGCATCAGCAAACACAAGATGCGCTACGGGTCCGCGCCGCAGCCCCGTGCCATCGCGCAGATGCGCTACAAGCGTTTCAGGCGATAGCGGCTCCTTGCGGGGCGGAGCGTCGCGTCCGGGAGCCGGTGTGGTGAGGGTGCGCGCGAACCAATCGTCGAGCGCCGCGTCGTCCGACAAGAGCAATTCGAGGCGCTGGCGCACCAGCTGGCGAGCCCGCTCGCGGTCGTACGTAGGCAGCTCGCCCGGCGCATTGGGCAGTGGGCGGTCGGGGTCGCTGTAACGAGCCGTGTCAGGGATCTGTTGGGCGGCGTCTTGCGCGAAGCTCTGCACGAGCGCGCGGTGGCTGGGGGCTCGGAATCCGACCGAGATGGTGAGGCAGTCGTCGCTCTTCGAGATGCCATGATGCGCCACGCGCGGCGGCAGATACAGCAGATCGCCTGGACGAGCCGTGAGCGTCTCGTCTGGTGTGAAGTCCGCCAGGATGCGGACATCCAGGTCGGGTACGATGCGCTCATTCTCGACCGGGTCGTGGCCAATGGCCCACTCGCGCGTGCCTTCTGCTTGCAGCAAGAACACATCGTAGTTGTCGATGTGTGCGCCCACATTGCCGCCTTCAGGCGCATAGCTAATCATGATGTCGTCGAGGCGCCACGAGGGCACCACATCGAAATGGTCGAGGAGCGCCGCTGCATCGGGCAACAGACGGTCGACCTCTTGCACCAGGAGCGTCCAGTGCGTCTCGGGCAGCTCGCCAAACGCGGACGGATCGAACGGACCGTGGCGTAGCTCCCACGGGTGCGCGCCGCCCTGCTCCAGAATGAGTCGGCTCTGCACATCCGGCTCGCACGCCAATCCGGCCAGCTCGTTTGCCGTCACCGGCGAGTTAAAATTCGGGAACGCGTTTCGAATAAAGAGCGGCTTTTTCTGCCAGTAGGTATCGAGAAAATCGCGTGGGGCCAGCGATCCAAAGGGCGCGGCGGGCGAGTCAGGCATAGAGCACAGCAGTCAACAAACAGAAACAGACAGCGAGTGGGAAGCAGAGCGTTGCATCCCCCTGAAATTACTAAAACCCAAAGATAAACAGCAGCATAAGTAGCAAAAAGAGGAGGGCAGCCCATATAGTCGAAGACTTGCGCTGCGGAAACTCATAGCCGCAGTACGGGCAGACGTCCACATCGCCGGTATCTTCGTACTCCAGCGCGCACGAGGGGCATTCACGGGTGTCGGGCATAGCACAGTTGGGGGATGCGGGGCGAAATGCCACAGGCGGAACGAGTTGGCAGGGCGCTACAGCCCCAGCTGCGAGGCCAGCTCGCGCATGAGCAGCTCCACGTCTTCGTCGGGCATAGCATCGGGATCCATTCCGCCAAAGGGCATATCGTTGGAGGGGGCAGGATCGGGCTGATCCAGATCAAACTGGCGCAGTACCAGTGCGGCTGCGCCGGTGGCTGCAGCCGAAATGAGAAGAGCTTTCAGGACACGCGACATAGGCAGAGGAATCCGTTGAAGGACACAGGAGCATAGAAGTACAAACGCATCCACACCTAACATCAGGGGGCGCCAGATGGTTCGGCACATGCGCTGCAAGGCGGCGTATAGCGTAGCGCATCAACTGGTGCTCTATGTCTGTTGAACTCACCACGTAACGCCATGACGCAGCGTCTGCTTTGCACGACGGGTCTGCTGTTTGCGCTCCTGACGTTGGGCGCGTGGAGCACAGTGCCGCCTGCGGTTCAGGCGCCCAGCTATGCACCGAACGATGACCCGCATGTGCGCATTGCAGCGGTGCAGTACGGCGGCGGGGGCGACTGGTACCAGGCTGAGACGCCGCTGCCTACATTTTTGTCGTTTGTACGTGAGCACACCGCCATTGACGTGGCCCCTGAGGGCGACGTAGTCGAGTTGGGGGCCGATCGGCTGTACACGTATCCGTTTCTGGTGATGAGCGGGCACGGCAACGTGCGCTTCACCAGCCGCGAGGCCGAGCGTCTGCGCCACTACCTGGAAACCGGCGGCTTCCTGTTCATTGACGACGACTACGGGCTGGATGAGTACATCCGCCCGGAACTTGCCAAGGTCTTCCCGGATCAGGAGCTGGCTGAGCTCCCGTACGACCATCCGATCTACCACCATCCGTACGATTTTGCGGAGGGCCCGCCCAAGATTCATGAGCACGACGGCGATGCGCCGCAAGGCTTCGGGCTTGTGCACGACGGACGCGTGGTGGTGTACTACCTGCACGAATCCAACATCACCGATGGGTGGGAGCCCGCTTCGGTGCACGATACGCCCGCCGATCTGCGTCGCACCGCCCGCGAGATGGGTGTGAATGTGCTTACTTACGCGCTTACCCACTGAAACGTGCTTTTGCCCCCGTCTCCCTCGAATCACTTGCTTGCTATGCGCATCTCCACCGTCTTCCTTCTCGTGCTTGTCGGCCTGCTGGTATACACGAATCCCGGCATGGAGGCCTTCGAAGCGCACGTGGAAGACGAAGCTGCTACGCTCATCCGTAACGAGGTGGGCAGCGATTCATGGCTTGGAGATGCACTGGGCAGCGTAGCCGGTACCGCTCTGGCTAACCGCGCCGACGAGTACACGATGCGCACCAACTACTTTGTGGCCAGCGTCTACACCATCGACATCGATGGCGACGAGCAGCCCGACCTGAAGTGGCTCGGCATTGCAGACCGGTTCGTGCAGCTGGAAGCCAAGGAGTAGCGCTGCTCCGTGTACCGTACCTACGTATCCATTCTGATTCCTTTTATTCACCTGTTTCTGGACACCTTATGTCTACCTTGCCCCAGCACGCCCTCGCCACGCAAGACCCCGACGTGTACGCCGCCATCCAAAACGAGGTGGACCGGCAGAACGATGGGCTGGAGATGATTGCCTCGGAAAACTTCGTATCGCGCGCCGTGCTCGAAGCCATGGGCACGCCCCTTACCAACAAGTACGCCGAGGGCCTGCCGGGCAAGCGCTACTACGGCGGATGCGAGCATGTCGATGTAGTCGAAGACCTGGCCCGCGATCGCGCTAAGAAGCTGTTCGGGGCCGACTGGGTCAACGTGCAGCCGCACTCGGGGGCGCAGGCCAACGCCGCGCTCTATCTGAAGGCGCTGGAGCCGGGCGACAAGCTGCTCGGCCTGGACCTGGCCCACGGCGGCCACCTTACGCATGGTAGTCCGGTCAACTTCTCCGGCATCCTCTACGAGGCGGCGTTCTACGGCGTGGAGCAAGACACCGGGCGCATCGACATGAACAAGGTGCGCGATAAAGCCCATGAGGTGCAGCCGAAGATGATTTCGATTGGCGCCAGTGCGTATCCGCGCGACTTCGACTACGCGGCGTTCCGCGACATTGCCGACGAGGTGGGGGCGCTGCTGTGGATGGACATGGCCCATACGGCAGGACTCATAGCCGCAGAGGTCATGAACGACCCGATGCCCTACGCACACGTCGTAACGACGACTACGCATAAGACGCTTCGTGGTCCGCGTGGCGGAATGATGCTGGTCGGTAACGACATCGAGAATCCATTTGGCATCACCGCCCGCAAGAGTGGGCGCACCAAGATGCTGGGCGAAGTGCTCGACTCGGGCGTCTTTCCCGGCACACAGGGCGGTCCGCTCATGCATGTGATTGCAGCAAAAGCCGTAGCCTTTGGGGAGGCGCTCCAAGATAACTTCGCGACATACGCACAGCAGATCATCGACAACGCCCAGGCGCTGGCCGAGGCGCTCGTTGAGCATGACTACAATCTTGTATCGGGTGGTACCGATAACCATCTGGTGCTGGTGGACCTGCGCAATAAGGACCTGACCGGAAAGCAAGCTGAACAGGCGTTAGAGGCTGCAGGCATCACCGCGAACAAGAACATGGTGCCGTACGACGACAAGAGCCCGTTTGTGACGAGCGGCATCCGTCTGGGCACGCCGGCGCTGACCACGCGCGGCTTTGGCCCCGATGAGCTGCGCCATGTGGCCGATCTGATTGATCGTGTGCTGGCTGACCCGTCTAACGAAGACGTGCAGCAGGCCGTGCGCAATGAGGTTAAAGCACTCTGTGATGCGTTCCCGTTGTACGATTTTGCAACGGTGTAGCGGACTCGCTGTGCGCGTAACCATACCGTACAGCGACAAGTGCGGGGGAACGCACTGCCCAAGACGAGGGTTTGGAGTAGGTGCACTTTATTCCCTCTGCATTCCGTGTATATTCCACCTACGCGCCCGTCCGCTCCATGCCTTCTATGGACCACAACGCGCTTTCGCCCACAGCCTACGACGAGCTGGTCGACCTGGGGCGCCGCCTCTATGACAGAGCGCTCATCCGCCGCGAGGATGAGCTCATCACCGATCCGCGGGGGCAGCCCATCGGGTGGCTGCTCGATACGCGCGTGCCCATGCTGCATGGCGATCTGTTTCAGGAGGTGGGGCAGGTACTGGCGAAACGGCTCCTCGAAAAGGGGATCCGCCAGGTCGTTGGATATGGGTTTGGCGCGCACCCGCTTGTGTGCGCTGTGGTTGGCACGGCCAACGAGCCTGCGTTTCGGGGCGGGCTTATTCGCGAGGAGCGCAAGCCGCACGGGCGGCGGCGTATCGTGGAGGGAGCGATTGACCCGAGCGAGCCAGTTGTGCTGCTCGATGACATCATCAACAGCGGGCGCAGCGCGGTGGAAGCACTTGAACGCCTGCGTACGGCCAACTACACCGTCGACGGGCTACTCACGTTGTTTAACTTTACGTGGAGCCGCGGGCGTTCGCGCATTGAAAACGAAGGGCTCTGGGTCGACTCGCTGCTTGACCTGAACCTGCGTGACAAAGCCACCGGTAGCTCCGACTCGGCGTAACCCAAATGTAAAGTCGCTATGCCTTCGAGTTCGTCCTCGCCTTCTCGTACCGAAGCGCCCCGCTCTATGCACGGCGACGGAGCGCCCGACCCGGCGTCTGCGCCCGACGAGGAAGGTGTTATGCCGTTCCTCGACCACCTGGAGGAGCTGCGCTGGGCACTGCTCAAAGGCGGTATAGGCGTCCTCATGACCACCGTGCTGGCTGCGGTCTTTAGCCGTTGGGTTGTAGATACCGTACTCATCGGTCCCACGCGGCCCGACTTTTTCATGTACCAAGTGTTGGGGTTCCAGGCCGAGGAGCTCAACCTGCTAAACCGCACGATTACCGGGCAATTCTTTGCAGACATCGGTACAATTCTCGTGGTGGGCATGGTCGCGGGATCGCCGGTGCTGGTGTACTACCTGTGGCGATTCATTGAACCGGCGCTCTATCCCAAAGAGCGTGCAGGCATGAAGTTTGCGTCTGTTTCGGCTACGTTTTTCTTCTTGTTGGGTATTGCGTTCGGCTACCTGATCCTGACGCCGGTGGCCCTGCAATTTTTTGCGACCTACGAGATCTCAGCGCAGATCGCAAACCAGTTCGACATCATCACCTACTTTAATATGGTGACGTTCTGGGCGCTGGGCACGGGCCTTTTGTTCGAGCTTCCGGTGGTGGTCTACTTCCTGTCGAAGGTGGGACTGCTTACGCCTGATCTCATGCGCACGTATCGCAAGTACGCATTGCTTGTGGTGCTTGTGGTGGGGGCGCTGCTCACTCCGCCCGATCCGTTCAGCCAGATTCTGGTAGCTGTGCCGCTACTGCTGCTCTACGAACTCTCCATTGGCGTGTCGGCCTACGTAAACCGCCAGCAAGCGCGCGCATCCCAGTAGCGCCAAGATGGCGCAGTTGCTATGACGCCCAGGTTGGGAGAAGCGTTGTGGGCATGTTGTCTCGCTATTTGTTGCATTTGGCCCTCTTGCTCGTATAATGCGTATCGACACACGCTACACGCACGTTCTTGCGGGCTGGATGGTCGCTGCTCTGGTAGGGCTACTCGTCGGGTTTGGGATGGCACGCTCACAGACCGATGCTGACGTACGCAAAAGCATTCAGATCTGGTCAGCCGCATTCGAGGAGGTCGTCAACACCTATGTAGACCCCGTTGACGCACAGGACTTCATGGAGGTCGGGCTGCAAGCTATGCTCAGCGAACTCGACCCGTACACCGCGTACATCAGCGAAGACGAGCGCGCTACGGTCGAGGCCCTTACGCAAGGCCGATACATTGGCGTTGGGGCCCAGGTCGAGCGGCGCGGGCGGCACGTGGTCATCGAGTCGGTTGTGCAGGGAAGCACCGCCGAGCAGCAGGGCCTGTCTATTGGCGACGTAGTTACGCACATCAACGGCGCTTCCGTGGAGGATTGGAGCATCCACCGTGTGCGTGGCGCACTGCGCGGCGAATCGGGCAGCACCGTTACGCTTTCCATCTTGCGCATGGGAGAAACCCCCGACACGGTCGCGCTCGACCGGACGCCCGTGGAACTGGCTGCGGTTCCATATTCTGGATTCATCGGAGGCGTGCACGAAGGCATGGGCTACGTGCGCATTGAGCGCTTCACGCAGCAAGCCGCCCAAGAGGTGCACGAGGCTATTGCTGATCTGGAAGACAGTGCGCCGGTCAAAGGGCTCGTGCTCGACGTGCGAGACAATCCCGGGGGGCTACTGGAGGCGGCTGTCGATGTGGGAGCGCTCTTTCTGGATCGAGGCCGTGTGGTTGTTTCCACTCGAGGGCGCACTGCGCGCAGTGCGCGCACCTATCGCAACACCACGACGCCCGCACATCCCGACATGCCTATCGTACTGCTGGTAAACGGGCGTAGCGCCTCGGCAAGCGAGATCTTGGCCGGAGCACTGCAAGACCACGACCGCGGCGTTGTGCTCGGACAAACGACGTTTGGAAAGGGCCTTGTGCAGGTGATTCGATCGCTTCCGCATGGGGCCTCCCTCAAGATGACAACCGCGCGCTACTACACGCCGAGCGGACGTAGCATCCAGGCCGAGACGACCAATATAAACCGGGAAACGGCGCATACGGCAGACTTCAGAACCGATTCAGGTCGCCCTGTGCGCGAGCGCCACGGCATTGAGCCGGATGTACCGATTGATGACAACTATGCGAGTCCGCTTGAAGAAGCATTGCAGCGCGAGGGTGCGTTTTTTCGGTTTGCCAGTCGGGTGGCACGTACGCATCCGCATCCCCCTGCAGGCGGCTGGGATTCGGATGAACTGCTCAACGAATTCCGGTCGTGGGTCGAGTCTGAGTCAATTCCCGTTCAGACGGAAGCACAGCGCGCGCTGCAGCCGATCGACTCGCTGGTGGTGGCCGACCATCCGGAAGCCGACGCGCAGCTCGATCGCCTTCGCGAGGCGCTCGATGCTTCGGTGGAGGGGCAGTTCGGGGCCCATGCCGATCTGATCGTGGCGCAACTGCTTTCCGAAATACGAAGCCGCTACCTCACATCACGGGGCTACTACGCGGCCACGCTTGCCGAGGACGAGATGGTACAAGAGGCCACACGCCTGCTTAACGATGAGCGCCGCTACGTAACGGTACTCAACCCGTAGGCGCGTTCAGGCACCGTCTTCCAACTGTTTTTCGGCTCCCTGCTATGTCACTTCGCCAGTTGATCTTTGCGGAAGGATTGCGTTGCATCGACGCGATGCAGCACGCCGTCTATGCGGCGCATAAAACACGCCTACTGGGGGGCTTACATGGTACGGTGGTTGAGGTTGGGCCGGGCACAGGACTCAATCTTGCCTACCTCAACCGCGATGTAACCTACATAGGGCTGGAGCCGAATCGCCATCTACATGCACGCATTCGTGCGCAGATGCGCACACACGGCATCGGCGGACGCGTGCTCGAAGCTTCCGTCGAGGCCGAGGTGCTACCGCCGCAGAGTGCCGACGTAGTCATCAGCACGCTGGTATTGTGCTCCGTGTCCAACGTAGCTGCGGCCCTTGCATCCATTCAGCGAGTGCTGCGTCCGGGCGGACGGTTCGTGTTTATCGAACATATCGCTGCAGAAGATCACAGCTGGCCCCGCCTGGTGCAAGAGGGCATCACGCCGCTGTGGCATCGGTGCTTCGACGGCTGCCACCCCAACCGGGCCACTGACCATGCGATTCGGCAGGCCGGCTTCCAGGAGGTGGCCATGACGCACTTCAGCGTAGGCGTGCCCGTCATTCGTCCGCACTGTGCGGGATACGCGGTGGCGTAGCCTTGGCCTGTTGGGTTTCCACAGCCTACGAGCTGGCCAGCAGCGCCATCACCGCTGTGCGCACAGGCACGCCATGCGCGACCTGGTCCAGAATCATGGATCGTTCGTGGTCAACTACCGCTGCCTCAATTTCGACGCCCCGGTTGACGGGGCCGGGGTGCATGATGCGCAGATCAGGATATGCCTGGAGATGCGCCGCTGTGACGCCAAACTGAGTGTGATACTCGGGCAGGCTGGGGAAGAGCCCCGTTCGCTGGCGTTCCAGTTGGAGCCGCAGGAGCATGGCCACGTCGCAAGCGTCAAGCGCATCGCGCAGCACATGGGTAACGCGCACATCCATCGCGGCCAGATCGGCAGGTAGCAGCGTCGGAGGGCCGCACACCGTGACCTCGGCCCCCATGGTACGCAGCGCGCGAATGTTGGAGCGCGCCACGCGGCTGTGCGCAATATCGCCAATGATAGCAACGTGCAGGTCGTGTAAGACAGGGTAGTGGGCATCCAGTGTGTACAGATCCAGAAGGGCCTGTGTAGGATGCGCTCGGGCGCCATCGCCTGCGTTGATGACCGTTGCGTCGGTATGCTGAGCCACAAAGTGCGCCGCGCTGGCCGCGGCGTGCCGCACAACAAAAACCTCTGCGTTCAGGGCTTGAAGCGTCTGCGCCGTGTCCTTCAGCGACTCCCCTTTTACCACCGAGGACCCCGATGCACCCACGCCTATGACGCGGGCCCCAAGCTGCTGGGCGGCCTGCTGAAACGACGTTTTGGTGCGCGTAGAGGGCTCAAAGAACAAGGTAGCTACCGTGCGGCCTTGAAGAGACGGTAGCTCGGTATCTACGCCGTCATGAAAGGCACGCGCCGTATCCAGAATGCAGCGCAGATCGGCGGGGGGGTACGCAGCAAGATCGAGAAGATGGGCGTGCGAGAGCGAGGCAGAGCGAGAACGCGAAGCGGGCATGAGCAACCAGGGCAAGTGAAGGCAACGATAAGGAGCCGCACAGGCAGCGTCATTTCGTTGCATTGCCAACAGGCCGTATCGGTTTCATCGGTGGTCCGCCTGTGTACAGGAGCACGAAAAATGTGCTAACTCGTTCATGAGGTTGGGCCCGTTGTTCGCGATTCACAGACAGCTATTGTATTTCAATAGCGTCCGTCCACTTATTTATCGCGTTCACGTCTTTGGCCAGGCTTGCTGGCACGGCGCGACCTCTCCATTTGGTACTGTTAGGTCATGATCTCACGACTTTCGTTACGTTGCGTCTTCGCAGGGCTGCTGTTGTTGGTATGGATCGGCGCACCGGCTGAAAGCACTGCCCAGGATGTAAGTCCCGAGGTGCGCGAAGAGCTGAATAGCCAGGGCACGTCAGCGGCGGAGGCGCGGCGCCAAGCCCGCGAGTTGGGCATCGACCTGTCCAACCCGCAGCGCGCGGCACAGCAAGCCCGCCAGTTGGGGATTCCAGAGTCGCGCATCAATGCGCTGCTACAGGCGGCCGAGCGTGCAGAGAGCGACAGCGGAAATCGCCCGCAAGCAGCAAGCCCAACGGCTATGCCCCCGGTCCCGATGCTTACAGGGCGTGCCTCGCTCAACCCGGCCCAGATCTTCGTGGGCGATTTGCCGCGCGAGGTGTCTGTACGGGTGCCCTTGCGAAGCGAACAGCCTATCGAAAACGTAAATCCATTCTTCCTGACCGCGGAAGGCGACACGGCACGCGTGGAGAGTGTAGAGCGCATTTCTGGATCTGAACAAGAGGGCACATGGGAAGGCCGCCTCTTTACGCCCGAAGAAAGCGACCCTGCCAATTGGCCGCTTTTCACGCGCGTTGAAACGCAAGATACCACGGTCGTCATTGCTACGGGACGCCGCCTGGAACTGACCGATACCCCAATTGACGACGAGGACGAGCCCGATGAGGACGCCCGCCCGCGCCTCGACGACCTGTCTGCGTTTGGATACGGCCTGTTCGACTCCATTCCAGAAGCCTTTGCACCGCAGCCGGTGGGGCCGGTTGATGACAGCTACATCGTGGGGCCCAACGACGAACTGCGGCTCACGGTGTGGGGAGCTGCCGATTTCCAACATGACCTGACCGTTGACCGCGAGGGACGCATTAACATTCCGGATGTGGGGCAGATTACCGTAGCTGGAAAGCGCCTGTCCACGCTTCGCGAAGATGTAAAGCAGCAGCTTTCACGAAGCTATTCGCAGCTCACCACCGATCCACCTACCGCATTCATGGACCTCACGGTTACACGTCTGCGCCCGGTACAGGTGTTTGTACTCGGCGAGGTCCCGCAGCCCGGTGGATACACCATGAGCAGCTTCTCGACAGCATTCAACGCCCTCTATAGCGTAGGAGGCCCACTGGAGCGCGGGAGCTTACGCAACGTAAAAGTCATTCGCGATGGCAGTGTTATTGCCACCGTCGACTTTTACGACTATCTGCTGCAGGGCTTTGCCGAAAACCCAGTCCAGTTGCAGAATAACGACGTAGTGTTTGTACCGCCACGCGGAGAAACAGTAGCCGTGAGCGGAGCCGTAAAGCGACCGGCCATCTACGAAATGCGTCCGAACGAGACCGTTGCCGATCTGGTCGAGTACGCGGGCGGACTCGAAGCCAATGCGTATACCGATCGGTTCACCATCAATCGCATCGTGCCGTTTGATGAACGCAATGATCCCTCGATTGCACGGGAAGTCGTCAACCTGAACCTGAATGCAGCACGTTCGGGGGATGTGCAGGTCGGGCTCAACGACGGCGATTTCGTTCGCATTCGCACGATCCTGGAAGCCAACGAACGGGCGGCCCGAGCCCGCGTGAACAGCGCGCAGGTGTCGGGAGCGGTCTTTCAGCCGGGCGAGTATGAAATTGGCGGAGACATTCGCACCGTCCGCGACCTGGTCGAAGCTGCCGATGGCGTAACTGGAGATGCCTACATGCCGCGCGCCGAACTCTCACGCATCGATGAGAACCTCGACCCAGCCGTGCGAGGCCTTGACCTCGAAGCCGTTCTCAACGACGATCCGACCCAAAATGTGGTGCTGCAGCCAGGCGACAGCCTGCATGTAGCGTCGCGCAACGCGGTGCTGCGCGACCGGCAAGTACGTATTTCTGGTGAGGTGCGGCGCCCCGGCCGCTATCGCTTACGTACCGACATGACGCTGCGCGACTTGCTCGCACAGGGTGGTGGTCTCTTCGATGAGGAGTATCAGAAAGATGTTTTCATGGAGCGCGCTGATCTGTTTCGGGAGTCGCCCGATGGCAGCCGCACCGAGATCATCCCCTTCCATCTGGGCAACGCGATCGAAGGCACCGGCGAGGCCGACCGCCGCCTGCAGCCGGGCGATGAAGTCCGTATCTACCAGGCGACGGTAGAGCGTCTCGAAGAGCGCTTTGTGGAGGTGAGCGGTCGCGTCAAAGATGCAGGTCGCATCCCGTACCGCGATGACATGACCCTGGCCGACGCACTACTGCAGGCAGGTGGATTCGACGAAGGCGCGCTGTTGCGCGAGGTGGAAGTCACGCGGATGCGTATCGACGCAGATGGCAACGAGCGAGCTACTCCGATTACGGTTGCCCTGGGCGGCACGCAGTACACCGATCCGGTAAGCTTTGCCGCAGACGGCGATTCAGCACAGGTGCTCGGCGAGGCGCGCACGTTCGAACTACAGCACCGCGATCGCATCTTTGTGCGCCAAGACCCGGCGTTCCGTACACAAGAAACCATTGTGGTAGAAGGCGAAGTGCAGTTTCCCGGCCAATACACCATTCTCGAAGACAATGAACGCCTCAGCGAGGTGCTGGAACGTGCCGGTGGCATTGCGTCTACCGGATACGCGGGCGGCGGGCGCCTCATCCGAGATGGCGAGCAGGTCATTAGCGACATCAGCGAAGCAGTTGACGGACGCGAACGAAGCGACATTATTGTGCAACCGGGCGATCGCATTGTCATCCCCAACCGCCCGAATACAGTGACTGTACGTGGTAATGTGGCCAACGAGGGGCTAATTAAGCACGAGTCAGGAAAGCGCGTTGGATATTACCTTGACCGTGCGGGCGGACTCCGCGAGGACACCGAAACGATTCTGCTCACGCAGGCCTCAGGCGCAACCTTTCGGGTGCGTACCGGATGGTTCCGACGTACGCCTCGCGTTGACGATGGCGCGACCATCGAGGTCATTGCCGAGCCCGAGCAGCCTCAAAATGAAGACTCGTTCGATCTCTCCGAAACGCTCACCGAGGTAACCGGCATCCTGTCGAGTGCGCTTACGATTATTGTCTTGGCCACTCGTGCATTCAACTAACAGACGCACGATTCTTCCAGGTGCATAATTCTTCGCACTGCTTTTCGCTCCTCGGTTGCCCCCGACGCCATGTCTGAGACTGTTAACGCCTCGTCTGCTTCTTCCACACCGCCTTCGGACGAATCGCCCACGGAGGCAGCTTCCCCCTACGCAGAGGAAGAGATCTCGCTACTCGACCTGCTGGTCGTACTTGCCCAGAACCGGCGTTTTATCATCAGCTGCATCGTAGCCTTCACACTCCTGGGGCTTACTTATGCGGTGACTTCACCTGAGCAGTATACGTCGAGCGCACAAATGGTGCGCGAGGTAGAAGGGGGGGCTGGGGCCGCTTCTGGTGGCATTTCAGCGCTCCGCGGGCTGGGTATCAATCTGGGAGGCGGGGCAACGGGGCTGACGGCAGAGACCTATCCACGTATTCTTACCAGCCGTGAGGTCACACTGTCGGTGGTGCGGGATACCTTCTACTTTGCTGATGTAGACCAGGAGATGCGCTTCGTGGACTATCATGCGCGGGAGACGGGGGGCGTGCTGTCTGCTCTGAAGAAGTACACAATCGGGCTGCCAGGACAAATTTTGAGTGCCTTAAAGAGCGAATCGAGGCAGCGTCCGGTAGAAACATTGGATGGAGACCAGCAGGTGTATCCGACGGAAGCGGAAGAGGAAGCAATGGAGATCATCGGCAACATGGTGAACTCCTCGGTTGACGTTGAAAGTGGTATCATGACAGTGTCGGTCACGGACTATGATCCGGTGCGGGCGGCGGAGATCGCCGACAGCTTCCTTCAGCATCTCACGGAACGTGTACGCACCATCCGCACGCAGAAGGCACGCGATAACCTGGCGTTCATCAACGAGCGGTTCGAGGAAGCAAAGGATGAGCTGGAGGCTGCTGAGCAGCGCCTGGCGGCGTTCAGCGACCGCAACCGTGACATCCAGTCGGCCCGTCTGCGCACTGAGCGCGACCGCCTCCAGCGCCAGGTCCAGTTTGCATCCAATCTGTATAGCGAGTTTCAGACGCAGCGCACGCAAGCACAGATTGAACTCCAGCGAAGCCAGCCTGTCATCACCATTCTGGAAGCGCCTACGCCGCCTATCAATCGCAGCGCGCCGCAACGGACGCTCGTAGTGCTGCTCAGTATATTCTTAGGCGGCCTGGTGGGTATTGGAGGCGCGTTTGTGCGCACGTTCTTCGCAGGTCAGAGTGACGAGGAGGAGCAAGAGAAGATGCAGCAGGTGAAAGCGGCCTTTCGCGATCCATTTGGGCGCAACGTTTCTCCTGAAAATGCTTCTTGAACGAAGTGGAAGGGCGCACCTACTCTACGAAGAATCAGCCGGTGCCACTACGACGACAAGTTGCCCGCCCTGTGGCGACACAGCAATGCGCGAAGGCGCAGCAGGGGCCCAGTCATGTACTGCGCGCCATGTGGCTGCCTCAGGATGCCACTGGTAGAGTGCCGTTCCGCTTGTCATAAGCAGATGGCCTTCGGGCGTCCACGCGTGGTCGCCGTCGCCGTCTAACGCCGGAGCGTATGCATTCACATCTCCTGGACCGCGCACCACCAGGATCGAATCTTGGGCCTCGGCATGGCGCTGCACGGCGCTGATGCGCCTTCCGTCTGGATGCGTCTGAATAGACCGCCCAATATTGCGGCGGACCACCGTTGGGTCGGTGTTGGGGCTGCGCGGAGTCCACTGCAGCGTGGGCGGCTCGCCCAGCACAAACAGCGCCCAGTGCGTTGTATCTACTGGAGCAAAGTAGCCCACCGGTTCAATCTGGGGCAGCAGCACGGTTCCCGTTGTAGCAGGGACCGCTGCCTCATGCATAGAAAACTGCCAGAGTCGCTGTGTGCCATCCTCCTCTACGCGAACGACGGCGTAGGTGCTGTCGGAGAGTGGGGTGGGCGAATACTCGCTCGTGGGGGTGGCGGTTACAGGATGCGGTGCGTCGGCGTCCAGCGTCCAGCGGTAGATGTCGGTTTGCCCGTTGCGTGCGGAGGTGTAGAGAAGTGCACGCCCATCGCGGGTGAACTGCGGCTGGTTGTCGTACCCTGTGCGCTGCGTCCGGTTGGTAGGAGTGGAAACCACAATCGAATCCCCCTGGACCGTGTACGCAGCCTGGAAGATATCGGTTGCGGGCGGAGCAGGAGGGGCGTCTGTATCGCGTTCAGCGGTGCATCCAAGAGCCGTAACGGCGAGCAGAAGGCCGACCCACAAAAGAGCCGTTCGAGAGCGCGAAGCAGGCATCATGAGGACGAGAGGGCATCGGCGTGCAGAACGAAAGGAGGGACCGGGCAGTCCAGCGCCTCGGCCACAGCCATGAGCAGGTCGGCTTCGGCGTCGGTCACGGTATCATCGTCCAGGATGCAGCGGGCGCACGCCTCAAGCACTTGCTGTTTGAGCGCCGGGCGCGTCTGAGCCAGACGGTCGAGTGCATCGTCGAGCTGGCTGGGGTGGGCGCTGGTGCGTTGGTGCGCGCTTGGGTCGCTTATATCGTCGAAGGCGCCGATTCCGGCTTCAAACGCTTGGGCCGCTTCACGTTGGGTCTGCGCCCCTGCCTGGGCGATCATAGAGAGGAGCGCCACCGCGTCGTCTTGAATCTGGCTAAACCGCTTGAACCGAGGACGGTCTGACGATGGATTGGCAATGCGGTCCAGTCGGTGCCGTACAACGGTTTCGAGGGCGTACTCGAACACCGTGAGCTGATCATCGGCTCGAACAAGAGCCTGCGCGGTATCATGAAGGGCGGTGCGCTGGTCGGCGCTGCGATGGCGCAGCGCTGGGGCGGCAATGTTGAGTAGGGGGAGACGCAGGCGGTGCGGCAAGGCGTGCAGATCATCGAGCAGTCGTATCACTTCATCGCGCTCTTCGGACGTGGCCTGCTCGCGCAGGACATCCATCTGGGCAGAGCGGTTGTCGGAGCCGGGCGTTGGTGAGAGGAGCAGGCCGTACACAATGGCTGTGGCCCCAAGCGGTTCGTGGGCGGCATCGAGGAGGGATTCGGGGACCGCATTCCGCAACTTGGCGCCAAAGTCGATGTCGTCGGCGGTGAGGTCGCCGGTGTGCGATACGACGTCGTCGGCCTTGGGGGTCGAGCGGCTCGGCGATGAGGCACTGCTGTCTCCAGCAAAGCCCGACGCACCGGCGGCTTGGGCCGCGCCCGTTCCGCTCGTTCCAGAGGCGGCCGGGCGCTGCTCGCCTTCAAAGTTTGAATCGATGCGTTGGATCCGTTCTTCGAGCGGGGGGTGCGTAGCAAAGGCGCCGCTGCCGAACAGCGCACTGCTAACGCCATCGCTAAAGAAGAGGTGGCTTGACTCTTCGGCTTTCGGGTGCTCAATCGTCGACCCGGATTCGTATCCCCCTATCTTTTTGAGCGCTCCGCCAATGCCCTTGGGGTTGCGAGTGAACTGCACCGCAGCAGCGTCGGCCAGAAACTCGCGCTGGCGCGACACCGCACTCTTGATGAGGCGTCCGCACAGCAGCCCCACACTGCCGATGACAAGCAGGCCCACGCCAGCAGCAATCATAACGAGCTGTCCCTTGTTATCCTCGCTGCGACGGCGGCCCATGCTGCTGTAAAACGTCGCGCGGAGCAGCGTGCGCCCCAGAATCGCAACGAGCAGGATGCCATTGAGCACGCCCATCAGGCGGATGTTCAGCCGCATATCGCCATTCAGGATGTGGCTGTACTCATGGGCAATAACGCCCTGTAGTTCGGCCCGGTTGAGCTGTTTCATACATCCACGTGTTACACCGATAACGGCATCGTCTACGGTGTAGCCCGCGGCAAATGCGTTAATGCCGTCTTCGTCGAGCACATATATTTCGGGCGTGGGCACGCCGGAGGCAATCGCCATCTCCTCAACTACGTTGCGCAGCACCTGCTCGTCGTAGTCGGACGGGTTGCGATCGAGCGCCTGGCCGCCCAGCGACTCAGCTACAACATGCCCGCCTTGCTTAAGCTGGATGATCTTAAAGACGCTGCCCCCGCCTACAATGACCACGGTACCCAGCACAATGAGAACAAACAGCCCCGGCTGAATAGGAGAGACTCCGCCCTCGCTCATAAACATGAGGATCGCCACCGCAACGCCGTATCCGGCTATAACGAGCCCAATCACAGCGGCAATGAACAGCACGATAAGCCGGGTGGTGTTGCGCCGGGCTTCGTCTTGGCGCTCGAAAAAGTTTTTCATGACAGCAGAGGACAGCGCGCAGCAGCAATGAGCCAGTGAGTCAGTCGACAGGCCACAGGGGGGCAGACAGGGTTAGTCGAACGATACCTCGGGGGCATTGCGCACCTCGGCGGTATCAACCTCGAAGTATTCGGCTTCGCCGTAGCCAAACATGTTGGCGATAATGACGGTGGGAAAGCTCTCGCGGGCTGTGTTGTAGGCACGCACGCCGTCGTTGTAGGCCTGTCGGGAAAAGCTTACCTTGTTTTCGGTGGTCTGCAGCTGCTCTTGCAGCTTCAGCATATTCTCGTTGGCTTGAAGCTCTGGATTGTCTTCGACCTGAATCATAAATCCGCTCACCTGCTTATCCAGCACCTGTTCGGCAGCGGCCAGATTCTTCATCGCTTCGGGATCGCCGGGGTTGGCTTTCGCACTCTTCCGGGCTTTCTCGGCCTGGTTACGCGCATCGGATAGCGCCTGGAAGATCTTCTCCTCGTGCTTCATCGCGCCCTTGGCGGTGTTGACCAGCTGCGGGATGAGGTCGTGGCGGCGCTGCAGCTGCACGTCGATGTCGGAGTAGAGGCTCTGGTAGCGCTGGTCGAGCTTTACGAGTTTGTTGTACTGGCTTACGGCATAGAGCCCCACCAGCACCAGGGGGATGAGGATCAGTGCCAGAATGATAATCAGCGTGAGAATCATGGGAGTAGGGCGTTAACGAGAAAACAAAGGCGGCGGCCATGTTCGTATGCGCAGTTCGGCACGATCTCCGGCCAGTGAGCCGGACGTATGCAGCGCACAGGTCGTTTACAGGCGCACAGTCTACAGATAGATACGGATACTTAGCACATTCATCAAGTCGGTCACATACGGCTCCACCACAGCGGCGTAGTCGATGCGAAGGTTGAGCGTGCCGACAGACTGGCGGAGTCCGAACCCGGCGCTGGGTTTCCAGCCCTCGAATCCATTCGAGCCCAGGCGGTCGGCCCCGCCGCGTACATCAAGCACGTCGAGCAGGCGATAACGCACGCCCACACGCCCGAGCGACTCGTTAATCTGAAACGACGAGGTTGCGATCTGGTCAACGGGCTGAACGGGTGGGTCTCGGGGGATGCGGCGGCGCTGCTCACGCTCACTAAAACGTGCCTCGTACTCCGCAAGAAGCATCAGGTTGCCGTCGAGTAGCTCTTGTGCGCCACTTACGCGCAGTCGTACAGGGAAGGTATCGGTTGCAGAGCGCCCCCCCACGCCGCCGGTTTCCCATTCATAGGTGGCCAGTAGATCGCTGACGGCAAGGCCGAGCGTGGTACCGTCGCGGGGCGTGTACGTGAGGCCGAGGTCTACGCCCAGGCTCTGTACGGTACTGACTTCGTCGACGAGATCGGCAATGTAAAACTTGAGCGTGGCACCAGCCGCAACGCGATCAAAGAACTGGTTGCCAAACGCAAGGAAGAGCGCGTACTCGTTGGTTGAGAGCGTTTCGGTGGGGGAACCGTTAATATCGCGCCCGTCAATGTCGCCTACGCCAGCGCGCAGCACGCCTGCGCTGATGCCGGCGGTGGGGCCCAGCGGCGTGTTGAAGGCGGCTAATTGCAGTTCGCGGTCGAAACTCATCAGTGCGGCTGAGAGCGACAGGTACTGCCCGCTGGCCTGGTGGGCGAGCGCCGGGTTGTAGAGCGCGGCGACGTCGGCTTCGGGAGATGCGCCAAGCGCGTTGCCCAGGGCCATCCCCTGCGCATCCGCCCCCATGCGCGCAAACGCCCCAGCAGCAGTATCTTGCGCAACCAGTGGAGGGGTGCTGGCCAGCACCCCTATCAGGAGCCCCATGATGGCTCCAATCCATGCGGCGCCCCACGCACGTGGGGCAGAGGAACGGGCCGATTCGGTAGCACGCAGCATAAACATAGGCATCAGTCAATCAGCAGAATTTTGCCACGGGCGCTGCCGCGGTCGGTCTCGACTTCGTAGAAATAGGTGCCGTTGGGGAGGCGGAGGCCGTTTTCGTCGGTACCGTCCCACACGAGCTCCTGCTCGCCGGAAGAGTCGCCCTCAGAGCGTAGCGTGCGCACGCGCTGCATCGAGAAGTCGAGGATGCGCACGCGGGTGGTGCCGGGCTGGTCGCGGCCATAGCGGATGCGTACCACGCGGTCGGCAGAGGGGGTAAAGGGATTCGGGTAGGCGTACGTGTCGACCGAGCGCGCGCCGGGCGTGTCGGGATCCAGCGGGGCCGATGCGCGAAACAGCTGCCAGGTGAGGCCCTGATCGGTGCTGCGCAGGAGGCCGTCGGTGGTGCCCACCCACACGGCATTGCGCGTTGTGGCGACCGCGCGGATGCCGGCGTCGGGGCGGTGGTAGGCCCCGCTGGGCAGTGCAAAGCGGCGCGTGGCTGTCCAGGAGGCGCCGTTGTCGTCAGAGACGAACAGTCCGTTGTCGCCGGCTGCATACACGCGCCCGTCGTCGAACGCGAGGTCGAAGATGCGCTCGTCGACCAGGGTTTGGGTGAACGATGCCCCGTCGTTGGTGGTGCGCGTAACGCCAAAGCGCTGCCGCTGGCCCGGCTCGGTGTTTACGGGCCACGTGACCAGCCAGAGTGCGTTGGGGGCATCGGGGCGGACCTGCTCGGCAATGCGCACGACGTTGTTGCCGGTCAGCCCGTTGGGCGTGCCGGTGTACGTGAAGCGCTGCCAGGCGCGGGCGCCGCTGCTGGTGCGGTCGTTGGGCGTGGAGCGGTTGAGGCCGCCCGCGGTGCCTGCCCACACTGTGCCAGAGGCATCTACCAGCACGCTGCTCCCGATGTGGTTGAAGAAGCCAGACTGCCCTTCAGCGGGTGCAATGGGGAAGTTGTACGCGGTGGCGGGATCGATGGCATTGAGCGTATCGGGAGGCAGCACCACGCGCTGCCAGGAGGCGCCGTCGTTCGTGCTGTAGCGGATGCCGGCCTGCCCAGCAGCCAGCCACAGCGTATCGCCCGTGGCCGAGGTAGCAAGATCTTGTGGTGCGCTACCGGCCTCCTGCACAATGGGGCGGGCCGAAAGCGTGCTTACGCCGTACGCAATGGTGGTGTCTTGGGCCGCGTCGAGGGCGGGCGGCTCAAACTGAAACGTTTCGCCGCCGTCGCGTGAGAAGAGGAAGCCGCCCGCAGCTGATTGCCCGTTGATATCGAAGGCAAGCCCAGCTGCTACGAGCGAAGAGCCGGACAGATCTGGACGCACGTCGACGGCGAAGACCACGTTGTCGTCGTCTTGTAGGGCAGGGGCCTGAGCTTCGCGGAACGAGGCCCCGCCGTCGGTGGTGAGCGCCAAGTTGGGACCGATCCAGAGCGAGTCGCCGCGGGCTTCGAGCACCTGCACTACATTGCTGGCGGGGCCCGGCACGGGTTGGAGGGCCGCGTCGGGCGGGGTTTGGGCCTGCACGGGAGCAACGAGGCCCGCAACAATGAGCACGATCCATGCTCGAAGGCGCGATGCATCCGCATCTCCCAGAACACGCGATACAGAAAAAAGCGAGCAGGTCATGGTGTGTTCGTTGTATCGGGAACGATGCGAATCTGGCCCAGCGCGACGTTGCTCTGCAAGCTATCGGCACCGATGGCAAAAACGCGCAGGGTGTACTGGTCGGGCACGGCGGGCAGGGTGAACTGCGCCGAGAGCGTGTAGGTGTTCCCTTCAGGCGGATCGGGAAGCCTGCCGGTAGCACCCAGGTTGGAGCCGCTGGCCAGCAGCGAGAACACGACGCGATCGACAGGGGCCGAGCCCGGGTCGGCGGTGATATTGAGGTTCAGCGGCACGCGCACATTGGCGTCAGGATCGGGGGTGGCAAGCAGCACGCGCTGGGGCGCGTAGCTCAGGGTGCGCACCTGGGGGGCTTCGCGGTCGAGCGGCGGGGCCGTGGTGGGCGCATCGGTACATCCGGCAAGCAGGAGGCCGACCAGCATCCCACAGGCCCAGACACCGGCGACGGTGGGGCGATCAGAAGAAAACGGCAGAGCAAACGGCATGAGGCAGCGGCGTTGTGAAGCAGAGCCTGTGCGCGCTGTAGTCACGCGCTACATGATAGAGAGCGGTTGCAGGCTGAACGACGAGATAAAGATGGCGATGCATAGATACCCGATCCAGCGCCGCGCAGGCGAGAGCGGTTCGCGGCGACGCACCGGCGGGTGTTCGACGCGAATCAGCCACAGAATGAGCAGCGTCCAGATCAGCCAGCCGCTGTACCCGATGGTGTGTAGCCCGGCCCACTCCATTTCTGCGATGGCAGTCCCCCCAAGGAGAGTACCTAAGCTAACAATCTGCAAAACAAGAGTTTTGCTGAATATGCTTCGGTTGTAGAGATACAATACACCTGCTAACACCCCCCATGAGAGCCACGTGCCCCATACGGGTGAGAACGCAAGCAGGGCGGGCTGAATGCCTTCCATGAACCCGATACTGCCCGAAAGGAGCAGAATCCACACAAAGAGGCGGGCCAGACGGCGGTGCCATCGGGCGCCAAACAGCGCATAGAGCACATGACCGCCATCGAGCTGGCCTACGGGAAGCAAGTTGAGCGCGGTAAAAAAGAGGCCCAGCCACCCGGCAAAGAGCACCGGGTAGTGGTAGATTTCGTACATGGGCGGCACGTTTTCGAACAGCTGAGAGAGCGCCCAGAACAGCGGCGTCTGGCCCACGACCAGCACCGAGGCTTCGCCCTCCGCATCCGCTAACGAGGGCGGTTCATCGGGAAACGTGCCGTACTGCTCGATGTGTGTCTTGAGTGCTTCGTGACCCGGCTGATCAAGAAGATACTCGGGCGGCGGCAGGGTTGCAAACGCATACAGCAGGATGCCAAGCGCAACCACGAACCCGGCCACCGGCCCCGAGGCTCCAATGTCGAAGAGCGTACGCATTGAGGGGATGGGCTCCCGAATCCGAATGACCGCCCCGAAGTTGCCGATGCCGTTGAACGGAAACGGAATGTAGTACGGCAGCGACGTGTTGATGCCGTGGTGGCGCGCTGCAAAGTAGTGCCCAAACTCGTGCACCGTCAGAAAGCCGAGGAGCGGCACGGCATAGCGAATCCCATCGAGCCACAGGGCCCACTGTCCGGCCGTTTCGTAGTAGAGGGCCCGGTTCACCCAGAGCGTGCCTGCGTAGATCGTCGAGGCCAGCGTCAGCACAAACAACCCCAGGTGCAGCCAGGCCCGGTCGGGCGAGGCCTGCGACGAGGCGCGTGGCGACGAGGCCGAAGACGATGCAGAGTTGGGCATGAAGGGAGCGGGCTACGAGGAGAAGAAGCCAAGTACGGGCTGTGGTGCCTGCGGCTACGACAAGGCGTTGAGGCCGGTGGCAATGCGGTCGAGCGCCGTTTCGAGATCGTTCATCGACGATGCGTATGAGATGCGCAGCCCGTTCGGATCGCCAAACGCCTCGCCAGGCACCAGCGCCACGTGGTGCTGCTCCAGCAGGTACATGCACAGGTCGTTGCTGCTCGTAATGGCCGTGCCATCGGGCGTGGTCGTGCCAAAGAGCGCCGACACATCGGGAAAGAGGTAGAACGCACCCTCAGGCGTGGGGCATGTAACGCCAGATAGCGCATCGAGGCGGCCCAGCACGTAGTCGCGGCGCTCGCGAAAGGCGTGTACCATGTCGTACACCGGCTGCATGTCCATTGTGAGGGCTGCTTGTCCGGCGCGCTGCGAGATGCTGCTTGGCGCGGAGGTGAACTGCCCCTGCACCTTGGCGGCGGCCTGCACAATGGGTTCGGGACCGGCCATGTAGCCCAGGCGCCATCCGGTCATCGCAAAGGCTTTCGAGAAGCCGTTGATGGTGATGGTGCGGTCGTAGAGGCCCGGCAGGGCTGCTACGGCGGTGTGTTCGGCATCAAACACCACATGCTCGTAGATCTCGTCGGAGAGCACGTACACGTGATCGTTTGCACGGAGCACCTCGGCCAGCGCCTCCAGCTCCTCGCGCGTGTACACCGAGCCGGTGGGATTCGAGGGCGAGCACAGGATGAGCAGGCGCGTCTCGGGCGTGATGGCGTTGTCGAGCTGCTCAGGCGTAAGGCGATACTGCTGCTCCGGCGTAGTCGACACCGTACGCGGCATAGCTCCGGCAAAGCGCGTCATCTCGGGGTAGCTGACCCAGTAGGGAGCCGGGATGAGCACCTCGTCGCCCTCGTCGCACAAGACGTGCACGGCCAGCGCGATGGACTGCTTGGCTCCGTTCGAGCATAGAATCTGCTCGGGCGTGTACGAGAGGTCGTTATCGCGCTCGAACTTGTCGGCGATTGTCTCACGCAGCGAGGCCATGCCCGGATTCTCCGTGTAATTGGTGAATCCCTCGTCGATGGCCTGTTTTCCGGCCTCCGCAATAGCTTTGGGCGTGTTAAAATCGGGCTCGCCTGCGCTGAGCGCGACGACCGGGTGCCCAGCGCGACGCAGTGCTGAGGCACGCGACTTCATGGCAAGGGTGGCCGACGGCTGCATTTGGGCAACGCGAGCATTGAATCGGATGGAGTCAGGCATGAGCGGGATGCGGCGTGGGCTGGGATACGAAGAAAGACAGAGGGCACTGCAAAAAAACGATTACGAGGTCATCTCGGGCGCTTGGGGCTTGCGCGCGAGGGCCTGCACCACTGGCGGCGGCACAAACTTCGAGACATCGCCGCCCCAGTGGTGCACATCGCGCACGATGGAGGCGCTCACAAACGCATGCGCCTCCGAGGTCATGAGGAAGATGGTTTCGAGATCGGGCGCCAGTTTGCGATTGGCGAAGGCCATGCGGAACTCATAGTCGAAGTCGCTGACCTGTCGCAGGCCTCGCACCAGCACCTGGGCACCCGCTTCCTCGGCGCGATCAACGATAAGCCCCTCATGGGCCACCACCTGCACATCATCGAGCGATTGGGTGCAGGCTTCGATCAGGTCGATGCGCTCCTTGGTTGAAAAGAGCGTTTCCTTTGAGGCGTTTACGCCAACGGTTACCTCCACGCAATCGAAGAGCGCCAGCGCACGCTCCAGCACGTCGAGGTGGCCATACGTAAAGGGGTCGAATGTGCCGGGATACAGAGCAAGCACAGGCAGTGAGTAGAGTCAGGCAAGAGCAAGGTCGCTTACGCATCTGCAGCGGGTTCGGAGTTTGCCGATTGGGCATCTACCGCATCGGCATCAGCGGGCGGAAGCGGAGGGCGAAAGACGGTGACGATGGTGCGTCCGTACGCGCGGTGCGTAGTGCGGTGCGGGTGGTCATCGAAAAAGTGATGGGAGCTGTGCTCCAGCGTAAAGACGCCATCGGTGTTGAGGTGCGGTACGGCCAGGTCGGGCATCTCGCGCATCGCCTCCAGCTTATACGGCGGATCGGCCATGATCAGGTCTACATCGGGACCGGTGTAGCGATCCAGATACGTAACGGCATCTCCCTGTACAAACAGACATTGGTCGGATACGCCCAGGCGTTCGGCGTTTTGGCGTGCGCAGTTAAGCACATGGCCATCCGACTCGACAAATGTGACAATGGCTGCACCGCGGCTAATGGCTTCAAGCCCCAGCGCTCCGGTACCCGCAAACAGGTCGATGACCTCGGCTCCGTGCAGGTAGATGCGGCTGTCAATCAGGCTAAAGAGAGATTCGCGGGTGCGGGCCGTAGAGGGACGGGTGCGGTGCCCGTCGGGGGCATCAATCGTGTGCCCTCGGAATTGGCCAGCAATAATGCGCATACAGGCAAGCAGTTAATACGAGAGAGACGCGCGAAGCGTTACAGATTGTGTACCGAAATAGGACCGCACAGGTTCGCGAGATACTGTTTGGTTTAATCCGGATACGAAGCGGTATGCGCCAGGATGCTGTGAATGCCGGCCCACCGTAGAGGATGGAGGCTGGATGCATCGGACGCATGCAGGCGGCGCATGGCCTTGGGATGCGGAGGCTGAGCCAGACGCGGCTGTATGCCTGCTATGGGAGGCATTGTTGCAGCGTGTTGGGCCGTGGCACCGTACGCCCAAATCGCAGCGATGCCAGCGTCAGAGAGTCCTAACCGGTTCAACAGCAGGGCGGCAAAGTAGGCCCGGTCGGTGGGGGTGGTTGCAAGCGGGGTGTAGTAGAGATACGCACATGTGTCGCCATGCCACAGAGCATACTCGGTGTGCGCGGCATGGCACCCCAGTCCCAGGTGCCAGCTGTCCTGGCGCGGGGCACGGGCGTCGCAGGTGTGGGCTGCGCTGCTGGCAATAGCCACGCGGTCTGCATTGACGGCAGTGCCCCAGTCGTCAACGCGTCCGTATACTGCGCTGGGCAGAACAAGCCCGCGATGCCACTGCATCGAGGCTGGAGCCGGCAGCGGCGCGTCGACGGCGGTCATTGCAAGCCGGAGCGCCTGGGCGCGGCGTGCTCCGGTAAGCAGAGCTGCCTGCTGCATGAGCGCACGCCGACATGCCGAGGCCGAGGCCGTGGACTGAAGTGGGGCCTGCACAGTAAGCGCTGCAGGAGGGTGCACAAGCACATGTAGGGTATCCACAGCAGCGCCTGCGGTGCGGAAGGTGGCCGTTAGTTGCGCCTGAACGTCGGTGAGTGCGGCAGCCTGCGCATCAGACAGCGGCGCGACGGCGAAGAGGGCACGGCTGGCAGGGGGGCTGAGCGTTTGCTCGGTGTGAGCATACCACTGTACGGGCGCACGCGATCCTACCGCAACACGGCAGGTTGCTCCCCATAGCTCGACGACAGCGTCATACGCGGTGTTCATAAGAGAAAGCGTGCATCCCCGCAGGCCGGTGGCCCCTGGGCACGACCTGCAAGGCTATGCGAGCCGCAAGGCGGTGCAAGAGGGGGTGCGGATCCGGTGCAAATGCTGCAGCGCAATCGTCAGGGCCATCATGCAACTCGCCGTGACTATTATTCCCAACTGGCGACATTGGTGCGCGTCGGATCGCCCGAGAGCGTCCCAATCTGGTCGGTCGAGTCAGGAGCAGGAGCCTCCAGCAAATACGTAGGCACCTGGCCGGTGTCGCTGAGGGTGTAGACAAACGGCGCGCCGTTGCGGGGCGAATAGAACATCGAGTCGAGCTCAAACGATGTCATGAAAATGCTGTCGCGGTTGGCCAGAAGCGCCGAATCCCGCTGAATGTGAGCCATGAGTTGGTCGAGCGAGTCGGGGTAGGTGGTGCTGTCGCGCTCGTAGCGGTTTAAGGTGGTGCGAATGTCGGACATGCGGTTACGCACCTCTTCTACGATCCGCTGCTCGCGCTCAATGGCCTCATACGGTTCGGTGATCGAGTAATACAGGAAGTACGCAAGCGCGCCGATGACGATGGCCAGCACAACTTGCAGAGTAGTCCGGAGACGATCGCTCTTGAGCGCCATAAAGTGCAGCAGTGGGTAAGACGGTAGTGGAGAACCTAAACGCTGGTCCAGAGCGGAGCATCCGAAAGCGGAAACCCGAAAAGCAGGGCATCCGAAAACGAAGCCTCCGGCTGGGCCGTGTTGCGTGGGGAGGCAGGCCCCAGTGCATGGTAGCCTGTGGCGCTGCCGGGTTGCTATAACACAAACCAAAAATATACGGTACCATAACGAATTGCAAGGATCGTTCTACAGATCGTTATTTATTGATGTAGGAACGCAGCGAAGTAGGCGCTTAGGCGGCCCATCTGCATAAGAACGCCTAAACAAAGCTCCGTAGCCTGGGTACAGGGAAATCCGATCTGAACACCCGTTCGCCCCGCATCACCAATTTTTGTGTCCATGACTGCTCCGCGTCTGCTTATCAACATTGACCATGTAGCTACGTTGCGCAATGCGCGCCGCGAAGCGGCACCGGACCCAGTGCACGCTGCTGGGCTTTGTATGCAGGCGAATGCCTACGGAATTGTGTTCCATTTACGTGAGGACCGGCGCCACATCACTGAGCGCGATGTGCGTCTGCTTAAGCAAACCGTGCACGGCAAGCTTGACTTTGAGTTGTCTACGAATGCCGAAGAGGTAGCCATCTGCTGCGATGTGCAGCCCGAACTGGCAACGCTGGTGCCCGAGCGACGCGAAGAGGTAACTACCGAGGGGGGGCTCGACGTATCGGCCAATGCAGAGCGGCTGAATGCAGTGATCCCGAAGCTGAGCGATGCAGGCATTGAGCAGGTTGCGCTTTTTGTAGACCCGGTGCCGCATCAGGTTGAGGCTGCTGCTGAAGCAGGGGCCCACGCGGTAGAACTGCACACAGGCGACTATGCCAACGCGACCACCGAATCAGGCCGTGCTCGCGAGCTCGACCGCCTGGCAGCAGGAGCAAAGGCCGCCCATCAAGCAGGCCTTCGCGTGCATGCGGGGCACGGACTCAACTACACCAACGTGCAGCCGTTCGTACGGGCTGTGCCGCATGTGGCCGAGGTCTCGATCGGGTTTGCCGTCATTAGCCGGGCGGTGTTCAGCGGACTCCCGCAGGCCGTACGCGACATGCGCCATCTCATCCACACCGCCTAACCTGTTTCAGACCCCCGTCCTCCCTATGTTCGACGACATTCCCGATTCCCATCGTAGCGGCTATGTGTCGCTGGTTGGCAAGCCCAACGTGGGCAAAAGCACGCTCATGAACGCGCTGCTGGGTCAGAAGCTCTCCATCGTAACGCGCAAGCCGCAAACCACGCGGCACCGCATTGTGGGGATCCACTCGGGGCCTGAGCACCAGATTATCTTTCAGGATACGCCGGGTATCATCAAGCCCGAATATGGCCTGCAAAATGCCATGATGGATCAGGTAACCACGGCCATCCGCGATGCCGACCTGCTGCTCTTCTTGGCCGATGCCACCCGCGACACGCCCGATACGCTCAGTTTGGCGCACATCGAAGACCGCCCGGCGCTGCTCGTGCTCACCAAAATGGATCTCATTCCGCAAGAGCAGGCGCTTCCGCTGGTCGAGACGTACACCGAGCTGCGTGGCTTTGAAGAGGTAATCCCAACATCCTCAGTCACCGGGTTCAATCTCGACGTGCTGCTCGATACGCTGCGTGGTATGCTGCCCCAGGGCCCGCCGTTTTATCCCAAAGACCAGATTAGCGAGCACCCGCAGCGGTTCTTTGTGGCCGAGCTCATTCGCGAGCAGATCCTGGAGTACTTTCACGAAGAGGTGCCGTACTCCACTCAGGTCAACATTGTCGAATACACTGAGCGTTCAGGCAGTAAAGACTTTATTGACGCGGAGATTGTGGTCACGCGCAAGAGCCATAAGGGCATTCTTATTGGGAAGGGCGGCGAGGCGTTGAAACGGCTGGGGAAAGCCGCGCGGCACACCATCGAGACGTTTTTGGATACGTCGGTGTACCTTCAGTTGCACGTCAAGGTGCGAAAAGATTGGCGCGACCGGGAACAGTTTCTGCGGTCGTATGGATACCGAGAGTAGAAAGCCTGATACATGTTGCACAGACGTGCAACCCGGTGTTATGTCTGTAGGGGGCGGCCCCCTCTGCAATAGGGCCCTGCTCAGTTACTTGAATTGCCATGTCGGAAGCCTCATCTCCGTTCGAGCCAGACGCCGTTGAGCCGCATGCCACCGCTGAGTCGGCTCGTGAAGCGGTGGTGCGGCAGTACGACTTGCTCGATAGCGCCCCCAAAGCGCCCTTTGCCCGCATTGTGCGGCTCGCAGCCTACGCGACGAATTCACCGTTTGCGGCGCTTTCGTTGCGCACAGGCACAGCCCAGTGGTTTAAAGTGTGCGTGGGCCTCGACCTGAACGAGTTGGAGGCGCCGTTGGCCATGTGTAACCACGTCATGGAAACCGGGGGGGCGCTCGTGGTGGCCGATGCCGCTATGCATGAGCAATTTGCGCGGGCTCCGCTGGTTGCTACGCCTCCGCATGTAAAGTGCTATGCGGGCATTCCCGTTCGGGTAGAAGGCTATGTGATCGGGACGCTCTGCGTTATGGATCCGGTAGCCCGGGAGCCCTCCAAGACAGCACTTCAGGAGCTGGAGGAGCTGGCCAAGGTGGTGGCAGACCTGCTTGCGCTGCGACGCGAAGCGCACGACCACGAGCGCATTCAGCAGTTGCAAACGTATCAGCAGACCATCCTGGAGCAGATCGCAACTGAAACGCCACTGCCCGAGGTGCTGGCAAACATTGTGTCGTTGGCCGAGGCCCACAGTTCGCTGGCGCGCGGGTCGGTGCTGCTTTATGATACCGAAGAGAACAGAATGCGCCACAGCGCCGCTCCGCACCTCCCTGACGCCTACGTGAACGCTATCGATGGCATTGTGGTTGGGCCTACGGTAGGGGCGTGCGGGGCGGCCATGCATCACAACGCGCAGGTTGTGAGCGAGGACATTGCGCGCGATCCGCGATGGGCCGATTACCGTGACTTAGCACTGGAGCACGACCTGCGTTCGTGCTGGTCAACGCCTATCCGCAATCAGGAGGGTGAGGTGCTGGGAACGTTTGCGCTGTACTACCCCGACACGCGGGTGCCAGCGCCGGCCGAGCAGCAGATCATTGATGCGGTGGTGCAGTTGGCCCGCGTTGCAATTACCCACCATCGGCAGCGCACGCGGCTTCGCACCGAGCGCGAGCGCCTCGAAATGACGCTCTATGGCGGCGACCTGGGGAGCTGGGAATACAACTTCAACACACGTACCTACACGGTCGATGCACGGTGGGCTCACATGCTGGGCTACGCGCCGGATGAGATGAAGCCGACCCTCGACGCTTTCCTACAGCGCCTGCATCCTGAAGATCGAACGCTCTTCCATAAAGCTGTTGAGGCGCATGTTGAAGGCGGACGACCCGTCATCGAAGCTACGCTCCGCATGCGCACGAAAGCCGGACGGGTGCGGGTGGTGCTTATGCGGGGCAAGGTGCTCGAATGGAATGACGACGGTACGCCGCGCCGTGCTGTGGGTACGCACATGGACCTCACCGAAACGCGCCAGACGAAGAAGGCGCTGAAAGAGCAAAAAGAGATCCTGCAGGTGATCTTCGACCATGTGCCTGCAATGATTTCGTTCTACGCCATGGATGGATCGCTGAGCATGGTAAACCGCCACTGGCAGCAGGTCATGGGCTGGTCGATGGAGGAGGCACTGGACCATCCTAACATACTCAAGGCGCTGTTTCCCGATGACGTGCTTCGTGCCCGTGCCCGCGCCTTCCTTGTCGAGGCGCCTGATGCCTGGCGCGACATTCAGGTGCACACGCGCCGTGGCTCCGTGGTCGACACGTCGTGGACGATCGTTGCGCCCATGCAAGACCTGCGCATTGCTATTGGCATCGACATTACCGGGCGGAAACGATACGAGCAAGAGCTCATCGCTGCCAAGGAGCAGGCTGAGGAGATGAGCCGCCTGAAGTCGGCCCTGTTGGCCAACATGAGCCACGAAATTCGTACGCCGCTGACGTCAATCATCGGATTTTCGGAAGTGCTTCTCAACGAGGCGCTCGACGCCCCAGCCGATCGGTTTGTGGAGCTGGTGCACAAAGCGGGCGAGCGTCTCATGCGTACGCTTAACTCTGTGCTTAACCTCTCGCAGCTGGAAGCCGGAACGGCGGAGATTACCCCCGAGGCATTCGACCTTCAGCGTCAGCTTGAGGGACTGCGCGCTATGTTTCGCGAGCACGCCCGCGAGCATGATGTGCAGCTCGCGTTCGAATGCCCACCCGATCCGATTCCCGTTGTGCTCGATGAAAGCGCAGTGCAGCGTGTGATTAGCAATCTGCTAAGTAATGCCATTAAGTTTACGGATGCAGGCGGCTCGATCACGCTCGAATGCGCATGCGCAGACACGCAGGTTATCCTCAAGGTGCGCGACACGGGTATTGGTATCGGAGACGCGTTCATTGACCAACTGTTTGCTCCGTTCCAACAGGAGTCGACCGGGCATCAGCGTAAATATGAGGGAAGCGGGCTGGGACTGGCCATTACCCGCGAGCTTGTGGAGCTCATGCACGGCACAATCGCAGTAGACAGCAAGAAGGATGTGGGGACGTGTGTTACCGTGCGCCTCCCGCGCGACATGCATGCCCTAATAGAGGCGTAGGCTGTGTGTTGCTTGATGCCGCGGACCGATGTGAGCTTCTGCGTGCTATCGGCTACGTGCTACCGCATCATAGAAAGGGTTTGCTCGGTGCTGGCGCGGTTGTGCAACTCGTGCTCGTCGTTTTGCGAAGCAAGCGTAATGTACGCCTGCGGCGTCATGTCGGGTACAAAGAAGCTGACAGGATTTAGTGCTTCGTCGTTCTCTGTACGAAGTTCGTAGTGGAGGTGTGGGCCGGTAGAGCGCCCCGAGTTACCTGTATACGCGATCAGTTCGCCGCGCTTTACCTGCGTGCCAGGCCGGATGCCGTCAGCAGATTCCGAAAGGTGCGCGTATCGCGTTATGTACCCAGTCTCAGGGTGGCGCAGATCAACGTAATTGCCGTACGAAGACGAGTAGGTCGATTCGAGCACCACGCCATCGGCTGGAGCGACGACCGGGGTGCCCATGCGCGTCACAAAGTCGATGCCCGAATGCATGCGGCGCACGCCCAAGATGGGATCGGTGCGGTAGCCGTAGTTCGACACGATGCGCGCGTTCACCGGGCGTAGCACCGGAAGTTGAGCAAGCCGATCTTCGTGCTGCTCCGCATAGCGTACGAGCTCGCGGTAGCTGGCGCTCTGCAGACCCACCTGGCGCTCCATTTTGTCGAGCAGGGCTTCGGTTTCACGAAGCAACGCTGCGGTATCCTCCTCGAAGCGGTCAAACTCTCCGTACTGGTCGGCGCCTCCCACGCCTACCTGCCGGATGTCATCAGAGATCGGATCGACTTGCAGAAGGGTGCGATAGAGCTCTTCGTCGCGGGTAGCTAACTCGTCGATCTCGTCTGAGAGCACTTCGAGCTGCCCACTGGCGCGCTCAAGCTGGTGATGCAGCGCCTCATTCTCGCTCTGCAAGGCATACTCAGTCGGCGTGCGGATGAGCTCGGCTTCCATTACCCAGGCAAGTGCTCCTGCCAACACAAGAACAAGGCCGAACACCCATGCATACCGTTTGGCCCTCTCTAATGGCGTCTCTCTAACTTCAACAAAACGACACGTTTCAGGGTCATAGCGATACTCGGTCTCCGGGTCCATGTGAACGAGGTCAAGTGAAAGGGCGAAAGCGGTGGGGAGGATGACCGTGCACAGGCTGCGCCAATATAGAACACACGGTTTTCGGTGTCAAGGTCGGCGGAGCAAGATCCTTTGGGGGCCTCGGGGTAAAGCGGCCCAGGATGGTACTCCTTAGATTGCAGGACGCTTAAGGCTTGTATTGTCAGTAGCATAGAGCATCTGCACAGGTACTGCCACGCATAGCACCCGGAAGCGGTCCCGCAATCCACAGGCGCTGATGCAACGCGTGTGCAATACAATGGCTGTGCTGGGGCTACGCCAAACCCTTGTAAAGCGGTATATTGCTAAAAGTGCGGGTAGCAGTGCAAAGCGCGTGTACTTATCATCTCTACACGTGCTGTTTCTACAGTAACAAGCACCGTACCACGTTGACGAAGAGGGCACATGGGCAATGGGCCTTTCTCCAGTTTTAGACGTTCAGGGCCTGCTGAGTGCGATGCTTTACTCATAGTCTTGCTCAAAATACTGAATTCCGCGTTGCAAGCCACTGCGCTTCGACTGGATCTGGTCACGCAGACGTTGCTGGAAGACTTCCTTTGGGTTATATCCGTAGTGACGAAGTAAATAGTTCATGGCGATGACCTCACAGATCACCGTTACGCTCTTGCCAGGTGTAATAGGCACGCGGACCTGAGGGAGGGGCACGCCCAGAATCTCATGCGTGCCCTCAATCATATCGATGCGGGTGTACTCGGTACCGGCATCGGCCATCTCCATCTGTACAACCAGCTCCACGCGTTTTTGGAAGCGGATTGCGCGGATGCCAAACATCGCTCGGATGTCAACGAGCCCGAGCCCGCGTACTTCCATAAAATGCTGAACAAGGTCGGTGCCCGCGCCCATGAGAATAGACGAGTCGCGGCGAGTGACCATAACGACGTCGTCGGCTACGAGGCGATGGCCGCGTTCGATAAGGTCGAGGGCCACCTCGCTTTTGCCAATGCCCGATGGACCCGAAAGCAAAAGCCCAACGCCGTACACGTCCACCAGCGAGCCGTGCACCGCCTTTTGGGGAGCAAAGTGGTCGACCAAAAGCGCTCGGATGGTTGCCATCGCATCTACCGTAGGCGTGTCGGTCTGGAAGACCGGAATACGGGCCTCAGTGGCCATGCTGAGCAAGGCATCGCTAAGGGCGTTGCCAGCGGTGCACACAATGCAGGGGATGTCGAACTGGGTCAGGTTTTCGAATGCTGCACGCCGCGCCGGGGCATCCAGATGCCGCAGGTAGCGCGTTTCGGTGTTGCCCAGAATCTGCACACGCTGGTAGGTGAACAGCTCCACGTATCCGGCCAACGCCAGCCCCGGACGGTGCAGGTGGTCTTCTTGAATAGCGGCAGAGGGCACATCCACGGTGTTGAGCGGCGTGAGAGGAAGCTCCGCACGTTCACGCAAGCGGGTGATGAAGGTATCGATAGAGAGAGTGGGTGCGTTGGATTCAGCCTCGGACATAGCGGACAGGCGCAGTGGAAGCAGGAGCGATTGGATTGGATAGGTAACGAGGCCCTTGAGGGGGTCATCTCATGGAATTAGGGGACCTCGACGGTGTCGAGGATATTTTGCACGAGCGCAGTTGCCGTAATGCCTTCGGCTTCGGCTTCGTAAGTGCGTACAATGCGATGCGCCAGCACCTCGGGCACAACAGCGCGCACATCGTCGGGGGTCACGTATGCGCGTCGACGCAAGAGCGCATGGCCTCGCGCCGCCAGGTTCAGGTTGATAGAGGCGCGCGGCGAGGCGCCGTGCTCAATCAGACGCGCAAGACGCTCGGTTCCGTATGCAGTCGGCGTGCGGGTAGCCAGCACCAGGTCAACGATATACTGCTCGACCTGCGCATCCATGTACAGTTCGTTAACGACCTGCCGCACGTTAATGACCTGCTCGGGCGTGGCTACCTCCGAGACGGTGGGAGCCGTGTTGGTTCGCGCCATACGGCGCATGATTTCGAGCTCCTCCTTGCGCGAGGGATACGGCACCTGCACCTTCATCATGAAGCGATCCATCTGCGCCTCGGGCAGCGGATACGTGCCCTGCTGCTCAATGGGGTTCTGCGTAGCAAGTACAAGAAACGGATCGTCGAGCGGGAAGGTCTGGTCGCCAATGGTGACCTGATGCTCTTGCATGCTTTCGAGCAGGGCGCTCTGCACCTTTGCCGGGGAGCGGTTGATCTCGTCAGCAAGAATGACGTTGGCAAAGATCGGTCCTTTTTCGACCGTGAAGCGCCCGGTCTGCTGGTTGTAGACCAGGGTGCCCAGCACATCGGCGGGCAGGAGGTCGGGGGTGAACTGAATCCGCTGGAACGAGGTGCCAATGCACTCTGCCAGCATGCGCACCGTAAGCGTTTTGGCCAGACCGGGCACGCCCTCCAACAGCACATGGCCGTTGCAGAGCAAGCCAATGAGAAGACGCTCTATCATGCGGGTTTGCCCAACCACCACGCCGCTCATCTCGTCAATCACGTCGTGTACAAACGCGCCGTGGCGTACCACGCGCTCCTTAATAGAAGTTAGATCGGCATCGGGCATAGGCGGCAGACTACAGGGCAATAAAGGGAACGGGATGATGAAACGTGGCCTCGTAGCGCTCGCACAGGGTGTGAATGCGGGCCGGATACGCCGGGCGGCGCCCTACAGTAAGCACGTAGCCATCGCGCGCGGTCATGCCGGCGCCATAGAGGCCCGCCTCGGTGTAGCCTTTGGCCTGCCTCACGAGGAAATTCGCAGCCGCCGAGGCTCCGTCCCAGGTGGTCTGAAGCGAAGCATGCGTCATATGAAGGAGCGCCCCGCTCATCTGGCCGTCGCCATGACGCAGCGCCACCACGTGCTTCTGCACGCGCCGGTTTTCGGTAACCAGGTGGCGTACAATAGGGCGGTGTTCGGGCGCTACCTGACGCAGCGCCCGGTCGAGGGCGCGGTGCTCCAGAGAACTGAAGGTGTTCAGTTCGGCAAAGTCCTCGGTGGACTGTAGAGCGGCGAGCGCTGCCTGCACGCGCTGCTTGCGGTGCTCCGACGTGGCGGGGGTGTACTGAGCAGGAGCACCCGGTGCAAAAAAGCCCCACTGTAGGGCGTCGTTGTGTTGAGCGGGTACCGGCAGTGCATCGTGCTCGGGCGTATCGACCAGCACAAATGGCGCCAGATGCCCGTCGGGGTGGGCCGCGTTGCTCACGGCAAGCGGATAGGCATTGCTATACGGGCGGCCCTGGGTATCCGCCAGAACCGACTGTGCAATGGGCACAAACGAGGCATCAAAGGGCGGACCAGCAGAGGCGGGCACGCACTGTACAATGGCGCGGTGTACGGCGCGGGCCAGCGCAGCAGCGTAGGCATCTCGACACGCATTGGGCAAGGCATGCGCCACCGCAATATCCAGCGCTGGGGGCGGCCCAGATGTTGCGGCCAGCAAGGCGTGCACCACACGGGTCGTCATGGTAGCGTCTGTGCGAGGCGGCTCGTCAGGAGGAAGCGCCACGCGGGCGGGCATGTCGGAGGCCGCCAGGCGCGACAGCTCATCAGAAGAGGAACGCGCTATCACGGCTACGCCATGCGGAAGCCCAGCAAAAAGGGCAAAGCCTTCGCTGTAGTGCGTGTGGTCGGCCTGAATAGCCAGGGGAGCCTGCTGGTACACAACAACGGGCGATGCTTCGTCCGCAGCCTCAAAGTGCTCATCAAAACACGCACGCGTTGCATCCACCGTCGACGATGCGAGATCGGCCCGTTGGGGCGAGCGGAGGGATGAGGAGGAAGCAGGCATAGCCAGAGATATGCAATCGTGAGCAAGAGGGTGAGGCTGCAGGTGCTATGCCCCCGTCGACGCGGTTGCAGACGAGGTAAATACGTCGCCAGCAGACATTGGGTAGCCGTTCACAAAGGCCTCGGCATCCAGGCGCTGCTTGCCGGGCTGCTGAAGCACATCGAGAGACACCGCCCCGCTGCCGCAGGCTACGTGCACCACGCCGTTGGTTGAGAGCACCGTGCCCGGAGCTGCGTCATGGGTGGCCTCCGCTTCATCCTCAAGCAGATGCGAGCGGTACACCTTCAAGCGCGTGTCGCCGTGCAGCGTCCAAGCCCCGGGAATGGGCGAGAGGCCGCGAATGTGGTTGTGCACGGTGGCGGCCGATGCCGACCACGGGATGTCTGCCTCTTCGGCGTGCACCTTGGGGGCCGGGGTGGCCGCGTTGTTGTCTTGAGGGATGCGCGGGGCCGTGCCCTGTTCGATAAGCTGAACCGTTTCAACAACGGCTTCGGCGCCCAGGTGCATCATGCGGTCGTGTACCGTGCCGGTTGTGTCGTTGGGGCCAATCGGCATCCGCTTCTTCAGAATCATGTCGCCGGTATCGACCTTCGGCTCCAGAAAAAACGTCGTGACGCCGGTTTCTGCATCGCCATTCATGACGGCGCGGTGGATGGGCGCTGCCCCGCGATAGGCCGGGAGCAGCGAGCCGTGGAGGTTGAACGCGCCTTTGCTTGGAATCGAGAGCACCGACGGCGGCAGAATCTTGAACGCCACGACCACAAAGCAGTCGGGACTGCGTTCGCGCAGAGCATCGGCAAACGACGCATCGTGCACCGAATCGGGCTGGAGAATATCGTCAATCTCCAGCGCCTGCGCAGCCTTCTTGACGGCCGTTGGACGCATGGACTGACCGCGCCCGCGCCCGCGGTCGGGGCCTGTAACGACGGTTTGGGGACAATACCCGGCGTCGGAAAGCGCTTCGAGAGACGGCACCGCGAACTCGGGGGTGCCCATAAAAACGATGTTCATGGCAACACGCGTAACATCAACAGAAATAGAACGGGGGAGGCGTTGGGGCGCATCATTCGCCGAAGAGCGCTTCTACAAAGCCCTTGCGGTCGAACACCTGCAGGTCGTCGAGCCCCTCGCCCACGCCGATGTACTTGACTGGCACCTGAAACTGATGCGACACGCCAATTACGACGCCGCCTTTGGCGGTGCCGTCGAGCTTGGTAAGGGCCAGGCCCGTCACATCCACGCTTTTCGTAAACTCCTCGGCCTGCCGGATCGCGTTTTGCCCGGTCGAGGCGTCGAGCACCAGCAGCACCTCGTGGGGCGCGTCGGGCACCTTGCGGCTCATGATGCGCTTCATCTTGCTGAGCTCGTCCATCAGACCGCCTTTGGTGTGCAGGCGCCCGGCAGTGTCGATGAGCACCACATCCGAGTCGCGCGCTACCGCTGCCTCAATGGTGTCGAATGCGACGGCGGCAGGGTCGGAGCCATGCTTCTGTTTGATCATCGGCACATCGGCTCGCTCCGACCAGATTTCGAGCTGCTCAATCGCAGCGGCGCGGAAGGTGTCGCCTGCGCCCATCAGCACCGACTTCCCGGCCTTCTTGTAGCGATGGGCCATCTTCCCGATGGTCGTCGTCTTGCCTACGCCGTTTACCCCCACGACCATGACCACATGCGGCTTGTTGGGCAGCTCCGCGTCGAAGTCGGCGGGGCGCTCGTCTTCGGTGTCGAGCATGAGCATGGCGATCTCCTCGCGGATCATCGCATTCAGCTCCTCGGTCGACACGTACTGATCGCGGGCCACGCGCTCCTCGATGTGGTCGATGATGTCGAGCGTCGTATCCACCCCCACATCGCTGGTAACGAGAAGCTCTTCCAGGTCGTCGAGCAGCGCGGCATCGACGGTATCCTTCCCGCGCACCAGCCGGTTCAGCTTGCCCATAAAGCTGGAGCGGGTCTTGTCCATCCCCTTATCCAGCTTTTCCTGTTCTTCGTCGGTATTGCGATTGGTAAATCGATCAAGGAAGCCCATCGGATGCAGCGAGTCAGCGAGAAGAGTAAAAGAGCATAGAAGGATGCATAATATGCCGTATGCATCCGCCTTACGATGTGTTGGGCGGTGAGGTGCCCGAGCGCGCCTGTTGGGTTTGCGTATTGGGAGGAGGCTCGCTGGAGGACTCTCCGCTGGCGCTTTCCTGATCGGGCGGCTCGGCGTTGGCCTCTGCAGTCGAATCAGACCGATCGGGATGCCCGCGGGTGGCACTCAGATCCATCTGGTAGACTTTCTTCTGTCCTTCGGGCGCTTGCGCGGTGCGGATGAAGTGCCACGTATACACAAAAAATGACACGACGAGCAGTCCCGCCGTCATGTACACGCACACGTCCAGCACAGGCGGGTCGGCGCGTAGCAGGGCGGCCAGCACGGTAATGGCGAGCCATGTGGTGGCGGCCTTGCCAAGCCAGGCGCTCATAACGACCTTGCCCACGCGGCGCGCCAGGATCGCACTTCCCGCGACGATGGCGCCGTCGCGCACGAGCACAAGCAGCAGAAACCACACCGGCAGATTGGGGTCAGACGCCCGAAACGTAAGTGCGAGCACAGCCAGTCCGCCCGCAGCCTTATCCGCCAGCGGGTCGAGCACCTTGCCCCACTCCGACACCGTGCGCGTCCACCGCGCCACGCGGCCGTCGAACCAGTCGGTCAGGATGACCGCGATCGTGAGCCCGAGCA
>CAJXLX010000014.1 GCA_913056335.1 uncultured Rhodothermaceae bacterium | reverse complement strand
TCGAAGCGTCCTTCTGGCTTCTCGGGTGCGTAGTGCGGAAAGTAGCCCGTCACATTGTATCCCTTCCGACGCAGAAACGTGACGTCGGCGCCGTGCCCGCAGCCAAAGTCAAGCACGCGGCCTTCAATGCGGTTCATGGAGAGCAGGCGGCGCGTGGGATACGAAGGGCGATCACGCTCCTTTGCGGTGAGGTGTGCGTTGGGATTGGGCTGATTGGGCATAGTAGAATGGTGACTTGATCGAAAGAGTGCTGTGGTCGAGCAGTTGGCACTTCCTTACACATTCTACTACATTGAATCGACAAACGCAGCTATCTACATCCGATCCTTTGGGTCATGTTCAAAGCTATGGACTTCTATATTCAGGCATTTCAAACGCTACAGCGGAGTCCATCCTCGGTTTGGCCAGAATCCGTGCTTGGAAAGGCCCCATACAAACCGATCTTGCTGCTGGCAGTGATGGACTTGATAGAGGAAGGTACGATCACGACGAATTGTATTCGCTTGACGCCAACTCTCACCGAGACGTTTGAGCGATATTGGCAGTGTGTTGTACCGGACCGCTCCTACAATATAGGAATGCCGTTTTACCACATGCATAATGAAGGATTTTGGCATCTCATTCCGAAAGAGGAGAAGTCAAAGGTAGGCATTCAGAATCCAAGTACCGCACAGATCCGAAAGAAAACGGATGGGGCACGCCTGGATCAGGAGCTGTATGAACTGCTTCAAGAAAACCAATCACGCGATCGACTCCGGACTGCGTTAGTCCGAAGTCACTTTACAAGCAGTGTGCAGGCGGAGCTCCACGGCGTGTCAAACACGACCCTTCGTATTTACGAGTACAGCAGATGGCTCATCGAGCAGTCGCAGAAAGGGGAACGTGGTAAGAAAATGGCTACCCGGCAAGTGCAAATCCGTGAAGCGGGATTTCGTCGCGCTATTGTCGATCTGTATAACCACCAATGTGCTTTCTGTAACCTTCGTATCCAGACGCCTGATGAACACACAGCTGTACAAGCTGCGCACATCATTCCATGGAGCGAAAAACAAGATGATGATTTACGAAACGGCTTAGCGCTCTGTGGGGTGTGTCACTGGACCTTTGACGAAGGTCTTTTGACATTGGGCGACGACTACAGAATCCTCTTTTCTGATCACTTGCATGCCCCCACTCACACAATAGGCGCTCTCAAAGACGCTGAGGGAAGAATTATCAATACACCGAACCCAAGTGAACTGAAACCACGCCCAGATACAATCCAGTGGCATCGTGAGCACGTTTTCTGGGACGTGTGATGCTACAGATATACGCTATCGTCTCGGACATACCTTATATCATCTGCGCCGAATCGTTATGTACAGGGTTGAAGTCTACAGTTGGCGAAACCTGTTCAGGCCTATCAACGCTGCATTCGTGGAGCTAATTTGCAGTTTGTGTATCACATTCACGCATAAACGGTACGTAAATGCGCTTGTCTTCAAGGCGTGATACACAAGGCAGCCTCACGGCTTCGTCTGGTCCATAGCCACACCGTTTACCCCGCCACCGCTTCGGGCTCCACCAGGGCCTTTTCCAGGTCCGGAGCCGAGGCATCGGCATAGTCCGACACGATTGCACGAGTAGTAGCGTAGCACGTCTCGGTCTCCTGTACGCGGATCTGCACTTCGGTTACGCCGTGCTCGCGCAGCATGGCAAAGCCGTGCGTGCACAGGTAGCGCGCCACATACTCCGCGAGCGCCTCGGTGGTGCTGCGCCCGTCCAAGACGTAGTGCTTCACGCCCAGCGTAGCCAGGGCCTCGCGCAGCGCGGTGTCATCCCGATTCACGTAGGTGCAGTGGTCCCACGCATCAATCAAGGGGGATACGACGCGCTTCACCTCCTGAAAGTCGATCAGCATCTCCGAGGGCCCCGGCGTGCCGTCGAGTTCGATCCAGCAGGTGTACGAGTGGCCGTGCAGGTTGCGGCACAGACTGGGATGATCCGCCAGGCGATGCGCGGCTTCCCACCGAAAGCGTTTGGCGACGGTCATACGAAAAGGATAGAGCAACGAGCAGACATAACGATCCGCGTCAAACACGGACCCATGCGTACCGACCGCCGCGCCGCAGAGGTTCCAGCCTGCCACGCTATCGCTCCGATTTACGAGACCTTCGCGCAGCCCGGTGGAACTTGCATCCGAAATCAGACTATTACGCTCATGTCTGCACAACACGCAGCCCACTTGCCCAAGTGGCGGAATTGGTAGACGCGCTGGCTTCAGGAGCCAGTGTCCATTGCGGACGTGGAGGTTCGAGTCCTCTCTTGGGCACCCATTCCACACAATCCGAAGCGCCTTGCTTTCCCCCAAAGCAAGGCGCTTTTTGCGTTTGCAGGGTGTTTTTAGGGGGATGCGGAGGCCGAGCGCTACGTTGGGATGCGCGTCTCAACACGAGGGCATACGCGCTGTACCATATCTGTGTGATAGCGCGCGGGTCTGTTCATCAAACCACACCGGTCTCGTTATGCAACGCATTGCAAACATTCGACCCCTGCTTGATGGCATCGTCCACTGGGAGACACAGGAAACGCCCCATGGTGCCGATCTTACCGTCGCCGAGATCGTTCGCCTGAGCGGTCCGGGACAACTGGACTTCGGCGGCGATGAGTATGCCGAGGCCCCGCGCGAGCAGCTGGCTCCCTCCAAGGCCGATCCCGACGACACCTACGGCTGGTGGCGCCTGGACGAAGGCACGTACATCGCCCGCTACAACGAGACCATACAGCTGGCTCGCGACCAGCACGCCCGGCTCGACCCGCTGCCCCGGCTTCTACGGGCGGGGGCACAGCACCCGTCGCGCGTGCTTGATCCGCCCGAGGGCACGCTCGAAACGCTGCTCACCGTAGGCACCGGCGGATGTCATATCAAAGAAAATGCCCAGATCTCGCGGCTGGAGGTGTTTGGCATTGTCGAATAGAAGCTCTACGGCCTCCACCGCTTTGATAGCCGGGTAACCTGTGCCGCCCCGTATGTCCTTAGCGAATTGTCTCAGATAGCCGGGGACGCAAGCGGTCCCCGGCTATGGGTTTGCTCACATTGCGCCGTTCCATAGCCCGAGATCAGGAGCAGGACGGATATCCCGGGCGGCCATTGAATCGCGCTAAACACGTACCCGACCACGCATGTGTCTTTAGCGACTTGTCTCAGATAGCCGGATTTTCGTCATGGCAGTCAGCCCGGTTAGGGTTGGGTAGACGAAAGCGCCGCCACCGCATCGTTGCCATACCGCTCGGCAGCGGCCGCTTCGGTCATGAACAGAATGTCGCCGTAGTACGCCGTGGCCGACTCGCCCGTGTCGTCGGTATCGGTCATGATGGCCACGCCGTTTACGTGGGGCAAGGGGCCTTCGGCATCGCTGAAGGCACGCCGGTAGTCGTGGCCCAGGTGACGCACCTCCTCGACCCACTGTCCGGTCTTAGCGGGGCCGCTCTGCGTAGGTAGCATCATCACAAGACGCGTGTACGGATTTTCAACCGGCTCACCGACCGGCGCTTGGCTCGCCCAGATGTAGTTGAGGGATCGCGTGGGCAGGTTGTCGTATCCAAGAAAGCTGGCGGTGCGCAGGCGAGCGCGCTGCCCAAAGCTCAGGTTACTGCGGTCGTAGTCGAACGTGAGGTAGAGGCGCGCGGGGTAGTCGTCGCCGCTCTTCTCGTAGACACTGCCCGATTCAAGCACGTTGCTAACCTTCCACCGCCACGCGACGATGGGGTGCGTATTCGGGTTGATGCGCCGCTCGGTGGCCCATCCCGAGGCGCCGCCGTCGCTTTCGGCGCGCACCACGAGCGTGTCGTTCACGCGCCGTACGGTGTACGTGGTAGGCGTGTCGATATCGCCAAACGTGATGGGCTGCCATCCTGCAGGAAAGCCGCTGTCGTCGGCTCCTGCCGAGAAGTGGCCTACCCGAATTACTTCATCTGGGAGGGTGAAGGCCCCGAATCCGATCAAGCCGAAGGCCAGCAGGGTGGTGCAAAGCAAAGCGGGAAAAGAGGGAGAACGCGTGCGCATGGCAAGGTGACGTACGGGAGCGAGAACAGAACACGAGCAGGTGCAATGCTGCTGTATCAACCCGTACGTACATCCACAGCCAGACAGATGGGATTGCTATGCGCATCTCACACATCCGTCACATTATTCGGGGTAATGCTCAGCGATAGGAGGCAGCAAGCGCACAGCCAAAGACGAGCGCCTGCATCAAGATAATGGCGGCGCCGCTGGGCCAGTCCAGGTAGAACGAGGCGAAGAGCCCCGCCACCGCGGTGGTTGTGCCCACGCCCATTGCGGCGAGCGTCATGGTGCGGAAGGAGCGTGCGTGCAGGCGGGCGGTGGCGGCGGGCACCACCAGAAAGGCCGCCACCAGAATGGCCCCGACGAGCTTCACCGCAGCCACCACGGTGATGGCGATGCAGGTGATGAGCATCAGGTCGTCGCGCTGTACGGGTACGCCATCGGCGCGGGCCAGGGTGCGGTCGAACGTAGCGTAGGCCCATCGGGGCCAGAGCGGCGCCAGGGCCGCGGTGCCCACCACGAGCGCGAGTAGCACACCTACGTCGAATGCCTCCACGGCCAGGATGGAGCCAAACAGATAGGTGAACGCGTCGGCGGTGTACTGCTGCCGGTATGAGAGCAGCACCACGCCGAGTGCAATGGCGACAGCAAACAGAATCCCGATAGCGGTGTCGCTGGTGAGCGGGCCGTGATCGCTGATCCACGCGATGGCCCATCCCACGCCGACGGTAAATGGCACGGCCACCCAGAACGGCTCGATGCCCAGAAGCAGGCCCAGTGCAATGCCGCCAAAGGCGGCGTGCGAGAGACCTACCCCCAGAAAGCTCATGCGGCGTTGGACTACAAACGCGCCGTAGTAGCTGGCCAGTACGCCCAGGCATACGCCTACCACGAGCGCACGCTGCATAAAGGGATACTGAAGCGCATCAATCATGGGGCGGGCCTCCTTGCAGCATAGCGTGGGCGTGTCCGACATGGCCAAACGCCTCACGGAGCGGATCAGCGCCGAGCGCCTTCTGCGGCGGCCCGTAGCTGATGCAGCGTCCGTCGAGCAGCAGCACGTCGGTGGCGTGATGGTAGGCGGCGTTCCAGTCGTGCGTTACCATTACAATGGTGGCGCCGTGATCGGCCTGGTAACGGTCGAGGAGCTCGTAGAGGTCGGCGGCCCCGGTGGCATCCACGCCGGTGGCGGGCTCGTCGAGCAGCAGCAACTCGGGCTCGTGCACCAGGCAACGGGCCAGATAGACGCGCTGCAGCTCACCGCCCGAGAGGTCGCTCAGCATAGCGGTAGCCAGGTCCGCGGCGCCTACCGTCTCCAGTGCCGCTTCAGCGCGTTCGGTAGCCGACGGAGTGCGCCAGAACGGCCAGGCGTGGGTCAGTCCAGAGCACACCAGGTCGAGGACTTCCGCGGGAAACGTGCGGTCGAGCGTCTTGACCTGCGGTACGTAGCCAATGCGCTTGGCATCGCGTCCTGGCGGGTGGTCGAGCACGCGCACTGTGCCATCGGAAGGCTCTACGAGTCCCAGCAGCGTATGCAGGAGCGTAGTTTTGCCTGCGCCGTTGGGACCGACAATAGCGACGAAGGCAGCGGCTGCAACGTCAAACGATACGTCTTCGATCACGCGGCGCTGCCCACGATTCACCGAAAGGCGATTGACCTGAATGACGGGAGCGCGGGCCATAGCAGAGCGATGAGCACAACGAGACATGCCCCTGTGTCCAGGAGCCCAAATAGGTGCGAGCTATGCGGCAGCCGGAATAGTATCGCCATCGGCGGTGCGTAGGGGATACTCGGCGGAAACGTCGCCGTTGGCCATCTGGCGCAGCGTGCGGCGCAAAAGGCGGCGGCGAAAGGCGCTCAGGTGATCGGTGAAGAGGACGCCTTCGAGGTGGTCGTATTCGTGCTGCACCACGCGCGCCAGCATATCGCCCATTTCGTACGACTGCTCGTCGAAGTTGCGGTCGAGATACTCGACCTGCACGCGCTCGGGCCGCCGCACCGGTTCGCGCACGTCGGGAATCGAAAGGCAGCCCTCCTCAAACTGGCCGGTGGTCTCGCTCTCCCACGTAATTTTGGGGTTGATAAACACCATCGGCTGCTCCGGAAACTCGACGCCGTCGGCGCGCAGCTCGTCGGCGAGCGGGAGCAGGTCTACCACAAAGATGCGCTCGGTGCGGCCCACCTGCGGCGCGGCCAGCCCCAGCCCGTTGGCGGCCCGCATGGTTTCGATCATGTTGCTGATGAGCGTTTGCACCGCCTCGGTGTTTTCGGTGACGGGCTCCGTCTCGCGCCGCAGCGCGTCGTGGCCAAACACGTAGATGGGCAGAATCATGAAGCAAACGGGGGCTGGTGGACAAACAAAACGCAGTCTCTATATACCCGTGGTGCGGCGCAGAGATTCGACTGCATGCGACCTGCTGCAGGTCACCTCACGAGCGGCCGTAGTCGTCTTCGAGGCGGATGATGTCGTCTTCGATGCAAAGCCCGAGCTGCGTCTCAATAAAGACAAAGGGGGCGTCGTTTGGGTTGGTGACGCGGTGCACGTCGCCAATGTCGATGAAGACCGAGTCGCCTACCTCCATCGTGATCACGTCGTCGTTGAGCGTCACGTCGGCGCTGCCCTGTACGGCGACCCAGTGCTCCTGGCGATGCTCATGCTTTTGCAGCGACAGGCGCTCGCCCGGATGCACTACAATGCGCTTTACGCGGTAGCCCGGCTCGTTCAAGTACTCTTCCCAGCGTCCCCACGGACGGTCGTCGGCATCCAGTAACATATGGTAATCGGATTAATCGTAAGAAAAGATGGAAGCTGTAGTATGCCTGATACGAATGGTGCTACGCAAGCACCGCACGCGCTCTTTTTATGAAAATGCTACGCGGGGCAAATAATAGGTGATGTACTAAAAGTTTAGCATGCACGTGCTCTCCTTTTCTGCAGTATCCTTCCGATCCCGACGGCAGTCGGGGGAGGAATCGCCTGCACTCCCGAGACACGCTTTCACGCTCACCATTTAACCATGAACCGCTACCAAACATGCATGGGGCGTGAAGGCTCACGGATGACCAGGCGGGGTACGTCGCAGGGCTCTGCTTACGAAGTCGATGCGCGCGTGGGCTCAAGAAGCGCATGCTGAGATGACAGTGCCACATGCAGCGTGCGCTGCGGAAACGGGATGTCGATCCCGGCCTCGGAAAAGCGGGCGAGTGCTTTACGGTAGACGGCGTCGCGCACGGTGCGTTTCCCGCGCGGACGATCGATCCAGGCCAAAACCTGCAGCACGACCGCGCTGTCTCCAAGCGCTGATACGTTGACTTCAGGCTTGGGATCGGTATGGATGCGGTCGGAACTGCGCAGGATTTCATGGAGGATAGTCGTGGCCTCATCCACGTCGCTGTCGTAGGCCACCCCAATGGTCATTTCGATGCGGGTTACCTGCTCGGGCAGCATGTGGTTGATGATGACTTCCTTGCCGAGGACATCGTTCGGAATCAGCACGATCTCGTTGTTGCGCGTGCGAATGACCGTCTTGTGCAAGTTGATCTCCAGCACATCGCCGATGTGGTCGCCCACCTCAATGCGATCACCCACACGGAAATAGCGGTCGGCGGTGAGCGTCACGCCCGCCAAAACGTTCGAGAGCACCGTACGTGCGGCCAGCGCAACGGCCAGCCCCACAATCCCAAGCGAAGCGATAAACGCAGTCACTTCAATGCCGACTTCGCGGAGCGCGATGAGGAGGCCGCCGGTCCAGATGAGGTAGACCGCGGTGAGGTCGAGCAGCGCCACGACCCGTTCGTCCACGTCGGTATCGGTCCGCTCGGCCAGTGGCAGGCCATACTCGCGCACGATCGCCTTGACCAGGCTGGCCACGATCCAGGTGCCTGTGATGATTAGGATGGCATTCTGAATGCCCGGTCCTCTATCAAACAGGGCCTGCACCTCGGGAATGCGATACAGCGCGTAGTTGACGGAGGCCAGCCCAACGAGCACGCTGAGCGGACGCCCCACGATGCGGAGCACGAGGCCGTCGATCTGGTAGCGGCTGCGGTCGGCCCGCGTAGCCAGCCACCGAAAGGTCTGGTAGAGCAGGAAAGCCCCGGTTATGCCCCCGGCCACCAGCCCGAGCGAGATCAGCAGGGTATTGATTGCGATGCCATCCATAGAGAACCAGATCGAGTGTGCAGGGAAGACGGGCCGAGGCGCAGGACAAACGGTTGGGCACCAGAAAAGCTTCTTGGGACGCCCAGAAGGATGGGACCTGCTCGTTCTCTATGGCGCCACCGACACGTACGGATGCCCCTCCACCGAAAACCGCCACGGACGCTCGGCGCCTTTTGAGATCCCAATGCGTGGGCTGCGCACAATTGAAAGATCCGGGGCACCGGCGTCATGCGCCAGGTAGAGCGGCGGGGCCGTCAGCGGCACGTTGTGATATGCCTCGTCGTCAATGCCAAACGCCTGGGTGAGCTTGCCCGGTCCGTTCGTGAGGTCCACATCGCGATCGGCAGCGGGACGGTTCGGACGCATGGCGGCGAGACCCTCCAGCGGCTCAACCGCCCGAATCAGCACGCCGCCGCCAATGCCATCGGGCTCGGTGACGACGTTCAGGAGCCAGTACATCCCGTAGATCAGGTAGACGTAGGAGCGGCCCGGCGGACCAAACAGGTCGGCGGTGCGGCTGGTGCGCTGCAGCTCTCCGGTGTCGGGGTCGCGGGCGTTCCACCCATGAAAGGCCGGATCGTCTTCGGTATACGCTTCCGTCTCCACAATGCGCCCTACACGGCGCGGCCCCTCGGGCGGGTCGTGCACCACGCAGTGGCCGAGCAGCTCCGGCGCCACCTGCAGCGCCGACCGGGCGTAAAACGAGGCCGGAAATGGATCCATGGTACATCTGTTGGTTGCGAGGGGGAATGCACACCACGGCGTCTACCCAGAAGCTTGCATATGTGTTTTGTTCAAGGGGATGCACTGCGTATCCCTCTAAACAAGTCCGTGTCAGCTTCAGCACCGTCCGTCATAACAAAGCGCGGACCCTCAGAGCCGAGAGCCCGCGCATGGCGTTGGAAACCCTAACCGATTTCGGGCGGCTTACACCCGCTCAATGCCCATGGCTACGCCGCCGCCGGTGCCGTGGCAGATGGAGGCCAGGCCCTGCGTGCCGTCGCGCTGAATGAGCGCGTGCAGCAGCGTAACCACAATGCGCGAGCCCGATGCGCCAATAGGGTGGCCCATCGCAATGGCGCCGCCATGCACGTTCAGGCGGTCGGCCTCTACATCTAACATGCGCTGAAACAGCAGGTTGTTGATCGCGAACGCCTCGTTGTTTTCGAAAAGATCGTAATCGTTGGTGGTAGTGCTGCTTTTTTCAAGGACGGTTTCGACCGCGGGAATGGGGGCCTCGGGGAAGCGCCACGATTCGCCCGCAGCCCAGCTGCTTTCGGTGACTTTGGCGAGCGGGGTAAGGCCGTGTGCCTCGACCGCGTCTTTGCTGGCGAGGAGAATCGCCGCTGCGCCATCGCTGATCTGGCTGCTGTTGCCCGCGGTGAGCACGCCCTCTTCATCGAAGGCGGGGCGCAGTCCGCTCAGCGAGTCGGTGGTGGTGTCGGGGCGCACGCCTTCGTCGTGAGCAAGGGTTTCGGGGCCTTTGCGGGTTCGGTACTCCATGGGCAGAATCTCGCGCTCGAATGCGCCGCTCTCGTGAGCCTGCGCCGCCCGCTGGTGCGAGGCAGCCGCTACGGCATCCAGCTCGGCCCGCGAGATGGCATGCTCAGCAGCCAGGCGCTCAGTCTGCACGCCCATGGCCTCGCCCGAGAAGGGGTCGCTGAGTCCGTCGCGAAACATGAGGTCGGTAACCTGCTCGTGGTCGCCCGGCAGGTATTTGTAGCCCCAGCGCGCTTTGGAGGAGAGATAGAAGCCAGTGTCCGACATCGACTCGGTGCCGCCGGTGAGGACGAGGTTGGCCTCGCCTGCCTTAATCATGGTGGCGCCGTTGATCAGGCTCATCATGCTGGAGGCGCAGACCATGTCGACCGCATAGCCGTCAATGGTTTTAGGGATGCCCGCCTGAATAGCGGCCTGACGCGGTACAAGCTGGCCGTGTCCGCCCCGAAGCACATTGCCAAACACGTAAATGTCGAGCGCCCCGCCATCGACATCAGCCGATTCGAGCGTACCCTTCATGGCGTGGGCGGCCAGGTCGACCGGTGAATGCTTCTTGAGCGCGCCGCCGAAGCGTCCGATGGGCGTGCGATGGGCGGCTACGATGTATACGTCGCGCATGGCGAGTGGAGGGTGTATGAGACAAGCAGGTGGTGGGATGCACAGGAACGGCGTCCCAAGTAGATGGATACACAGCATCCGGAAACGCTTCCAAAGAGGCAAGCCCTCCATCTAAAATTACGGGAGGCATCGCTGGAGGGCTGCTGTGCAGGTGCTGCTATCGGTACTGTTAGGACCACTGCCTACACGTTGTCAGAGGGTTCGGGCGCGGGCACGGCAGTGTGAGTCCTCGTAGAAGCGGGTCATGTACTCGTGGAAGAGCGCGGTGCCACCGCCTCTAACATTGAACTGGCAAAGCAAGCACTCAGCAGCCAGATCGAAGCGCTGAGTCAGGCAATACAATCTGGCGATGGGGCGCTCTGTCAGGACATCCTCGTGTCACAGCAAACGATCCTCAACCGCATGTACGCGATTGATGCGTTCATCTCGCTGTTCGAGTACGTGCTCGAACGCAGCCCTCATGCCAGCTGCTCCGCCAGGGTGCTCGGATCGGTCGTAGGGGCATCGCAGGTGAATCCTTCGCACACGTACGCAGTGGGCCCATCGTCTTGGGGCGGCTGATGCTGCAGGTACGGCGCCCAGTCGAGCAGCACGTGGGCATTGCCGGGGGGACGGTGCACAACTACGTCTTCGGGGGACTGATGCGCACGTATCGTTTCCAACAGCGCCTGGTACTGTGCATCGTCAGGGTCGCCCGCGAGCACGATTTCGCGTCCGGCATGGTGCCAGTGGTGCAGCGCCCATAGCAGCGTAGTGTGCTGCCCCGGCTGCGAGCGCATGTGGCGTCCGGCACGCTGTAGGGCGCGCTCGGCGGTGTCGGCAAACGTTTCTGTGCCCAGCATGCGGTAGAGGCGGTGCAGTACGTAGATAGCCACGCCGGTGCCTGAGGGGCGTGCCCCGTCTGAGATTGCCTGCTGACGCACCAGCACGTCATCGGCAGTATCGGGAGCGGTGTAGAAGCCACCGCGCTCCTCGTCTGCAAAGTCGGTGCACAGGGTCTGCGCAAGCGTGCGTGCTGCTCCGAGCCAGCGCGTGTTGAGTGTAGCGTCGTACAGATCGAGCAAGCCCCACGCCAGGTAGGCGTAGTCAGCAAGCGTAGCGTCAATCCCCGATTCGCCGTTCCGGTAGCGATGCCACAGGCGCCCGTCATCGCGCAGCATCGTATCGCACAGAAACGAGGCAACACTCTCCGCGATAGGCAGATACGACGCGTCAACGTGCTGGCTGGCCCGGGCCAGCCCAGCAAGCGCCAGCCCGTTCCAGTCGGTTAGAATCTTGTCATCGAGGAACGGGCGCGGACGTTTGCGTCGCACCTCGAAGAGCGTAGTGCGGGCGGCCTCCATGTCGTGTTGCAGGGCATCGGGCGTGGTGTCAAGCTGCTTGGCCAGTGCTTCCCAGCTGTCGGCACGATGCAGCACGTTTTCGCCAGTGCGCTCGCCAGTTGCCTCCTCCTCGAAGTTGCCGCTCTCTTGCATGCTGTACACCGTTGCAAAGCGTGTAGCCGTATCGGCATCGAGGTGACTGCGGATGGCGTCCATCGTCCACGTGTAGAAGGCGCCCTCGCGCGACTCGCCCGTCTCGGGGTCTGCGCTGTCGGCGTCTTCGGCGGAGTAGAACGCGCCGGTGTCGTCTTGCAGATCACGCTTCAGGTACGACACGAGATGACCGAGGGGCGCATCCCAGCCTGCGCCGGGCTGCAGGCGATGGGCATCCGCCAGAGCCATAAGGAGCAGCCCCTGGTCGTAGAGCATTTTCTCGAAATGCGGCAATCGCCAGATCGAATCGGTAGCGTAGCGGTGCAGTCCGCCGCCCAGGTGGTCGTTGATGCCGCCGCGCATCATGGAGCGCAGTGTAGCGGTGGCCATGTCGACCGCGTAGTCGGCGCCCGATGCGGCCCCATAGGTACTCAGGAACAGCAGCGTGTGCGGCATGGGAAACTTGGGAGCGCCGCCGAATCCGCCGTGCGTGGCGTCAAACTGGCGGCTGAGCTGCTGCACGCCGTTCTGCAGGGTAGACGGCGCTGGGACGTCGCCCTTCGTGTCGGTATCGTTCTCTTGCTCCAGCAGGTCGATCATCGTATCGGCCTCCTGCTCCAGCTTATCGCGCTCTTGCGTCCACAGCGCCTCGACCCGGTCGGTGAGCTCCATGAGCCCGGTGCGGCCCATGCGTCCGTGCTTGGGCAGGTAGGTGGCCGCATAGAAGGGCCGTTTGTCGGGCGTAAGGAGCACGTTGAGCGGCCAGCCGCCATTGCCCCGCATCATCTGGCAGACGCTCATGTAGAGCTGGTCGAGGTCGGGGCGCTCTTCGCGATCCATTTTGATAGGCACGAACACTTCATTCAGGCGCGCGGCGACCTCCGCATCCTCAAACGATTCATGCGCCATCACGTGGCACCAGTGACACGTGGCATAGCCAATTGACAAGAACACGGGCTTGTCTTCGGCCTGTGCTTTGGCAAACGCCTCGGCGCTCCACGGGTACCAATCAACGGGGTTGTCTTTGTGCTGAAGCAGGTACGGGCTACTGGACTGCGCGAGCTGGTTGGGCATAGCGGTAAGGGGCCAGGGGGAGACAAGCGCGACAACGTCCACGCAGAAATGCGTGGATTGACTACTATGAGTAGATGTGCAACGCGTGCCCGACCCATCTTGCTTTCATGCAGTGTGCACGAAGGACCGCACGGATGAGCATCCACTGCAGACGGCGTCTCCAACCCGTGCGGTCTGCTCGCTTACACCATGGCATCCACAACAGGCAGCACCGCCTCCATCACAAAGAGCACCAGTTCATGAATCCACTGCAGCATGTATTCGATTACAGATTCAGCCATAACGAAACAGAGGTATCAGACAATGATTGGGGAAGACTGTAGAAGCTATGATTGCATAGCGTCCACATGGTTTCAATAGCCTTGAACAAGGTAAGGAGAATGGTAGAGATCTCCAAACGAATTATCGGCTTTTCAGCCGTGCGCTCGGGCGCAATGCGAAACGCCAAAAGGAACCTTACGGATATGCGCCAATAGATGCATTCCTTTTCGCCTGCCCCACCCCTTGGAGCTGTTTTCTGTGAGTGGCTCGCTGCTTGCTTCGGCCCGTTCTCACTTTGCGACGCTGCGTGCCCGGGCCTACGTTCCGTTCTCGGATCGCCCACACAGTGTGTTACTGGTGCTGCGTGACGGACGTTGGATTCCAGGTGTGCGCATCGAAAGCGCATCGTACTCGCTCAGCATATCGGCCATTGGCAACGCGGTGACGACCGCGTACAGCCTGCGCTGCTTCGACGCCGTGGCCGGGATCGTGTCTTCTGCTCCCCTCTCAGCGGCTGACCGGGTCTACCTGCAGGCACTCGATGGGTTTTCAGGCGCCGCATCAACTTCCAACGGACAGGGCGCTACGGCCTACTGGCGTACGCCGCCGCCGGAACTGGGCACAGCGGTGGACCCAACTCGCCCGGTGCCTGCCTCCTCCGAGGCAGGCATCAGCGCGGCCCGCAATGTGGCTACCGCCGCCCACGTGCCCGAGTCCCACTTTCCGGTGGGAGCCGTGCTTGTGCACAACAACCAGATTGCCATTCCCGGCGTAAACGTGGAGCATCCCGACTGGACGCGCATTCTGTGTGCAGAGCGTAATGCCCTGAGCACGGCGTACGCATACGGCTACACGCACTGCACGGCGCTGTATCTGTCGTGCCCGCAAGCGCCGAACGGGTCGCCCTGCGGCGCATGCCGGCAAGTGCTGGCTGAGCGCGCCCCCGAGGCAACGCTCTACATGGACCGCCACGATGCCCCAATGGAACAGAGCACCCCTGCAGCGCTGCTGCCGTCCTTCTTTAACAGCTCCGACCTGATTTCCGGCTGATTCTTCTCCGTTTTCGTCTCACGCGGCCCCGCTACGCCTTCTTGTATGCTTGTCCATCTTAGCTTTTTCACCCTTGGCCTGGTCATTCTCTACTTTGGGGCCGAGTGGATGGTTGGCGGCTCCTCGCGCCTCGCGCTCTATTTTGGTATCCAGCCTCTCGTAGTAGGGCTCACCATTGTAGCACTGGGCACTTCGCTGCCCGAGTTTCTGGTGAACCTGTTCGCCGTCATTGCCCGCGAGGACAGCATCGCCGTGGGCAACATCATTGGCTCCAACATCTCGAACATTGCCCTCATTCTGGGCATGGTGGCTGTGCTGGCCCCCCTACGCATCGCACGAAATACGCTTCATCGTGAGTACCTCATCATGATGGCGGTGCTCTTGGCCTTCGCTGGGCTGGCCTCCGACGGCGTCATTCAGCGGCACGACGGAGCCATCCTCGTGGTTGGGCTCGTTTCCTTTCTGGGCTATCTCTTTTACAGCAACCAGGGCCGTCCCAGTATGATTGAGGAGGAATGGGCCGAGCAGGCTGAGCACGATGCTATCTCGCTCCCCTGGCAGTCGGGGCGTATTGTGCTGGGCATGGCCGGCTTAGGACTGGGGGCCCACCTTATGGTCGATCATGCCGTCGCCATCGCTAAAATATACAACATTTCGGAGGTTGTTATTGGCCTCACCATTGTGGCCATTGGCACAAGCCTACCCGAACTGGCGGCCTCGGCCGTGGGCGCCGTGAAGCACGAAGCTGGCCTCTCCATCGGCAATATCTTAGGCAGCAACATCCTGAATGTGCTGTTTGTAGTAGGAGCTGTGTCCAGTATACAGCCGCTCGGAGTAGATGCCGAGTCGGTTCGCATCCACCTGCCGTTTATGGTGGCTGTGGGCGGTGCATTCTACGTGCTGGCGCGTCCGTCATTTAAGCTGAGCCGTGCGGGAGGCGTGGCACTCTTGCTTCTTTTTGGAGGATACATGGCGTATCTGCTGCTGCCGTACGTCTGATTCCGCGCCTCGCCAGTCTGCCCTGGCTTCATACCGGGCCGCCGCAGGTACAGGTCTACGCTCACCCGTTTTTTCTGATCAGTTTGCGGTGTTATGCTCACGCTTAGCGTATCCGGATGGTGGCTGCTTCTTGTGGGGGCCGGTGCCATCGCCGGGGCCGCCTGGAGCTATGCCCGTACGCAGCCCGCGCTTCCCCCTGCCTGGCGGTGGGGCCTGGGCACCCTGCGCGCTGCCACGCTCTTCCTGGTGGCCCTGCTCCTGTTAGAACCGTTCTGGACGCGCGAGCGCACCACCACGTATCCGCCCCAACTGGGCGTACTGGTCGATAACTCCCTGAGCATGCAGCACACCGGCATCGATACAAGCAGCACCTCCCTATCTGTCCAGATCGATGCGCTGCTCAGTAGCTGGACGAACGAGCTTGCCGCTGCGCCCCGCATCTACCCGTTCGATGCGTCCTTGCGCCTCGACGCTCCGCGTACCTACGATGGCACGCGCACGAACCTGGCCGCGGCGCTCCGCGAGGCCCGGCAGCAGTACGAGCCGTACACCGATACGCCCCTCAGCGCTCTCGCCTTCGTCTCCGACGGCCAGCACAACAGCGGCCCCTTTCCGCTGCAGCAGGCCGAAGATGCGGGTGTGCCCATCTATCCTGTGGTGGTTGGCGACACCCTGCCGCAGCGCGATGTGCAGGTGCGGCGCGTACGCACCAACGAACGGGGCTATGTGGATACGCCCCACCCTGTAGAGGCGCGCATCCGCAGCATCGAGGCAGCTGGCGAGTCGGTGACGGTAGCGCTTCTTGGCGAGGATGGCACCACGCTCGACCAAACAACCCTCTCGCTGCCCGAGGGCACCGCCGATCAGCCGGTATCGCTCAGCTACACTCCCACATCCGCAGGCACACGCACCCTCACCGTGCGCGTAAGCGACCTGCCCGGACAGGCCACCGACGCCACCAACACGCAGTCCACCACGGTGCGCATTGACGACCGGGCCCGCACCGCGTGGATCGTGGCGGGCTCGGCCTTCCCCGATGTGGGCGCGCTCCGGCGCATTCTGGCGTCGAACCCCGAGTGGGAGGTATCGGCAACCGTGCTCGCGCCGCAGGGCGAACTACTCACGCCCCTGTCCAGTGCCGAATCGCCCCCCGATGTGCTGCTGCTGGCCGGCCTGCCTACTGCCAACACACCGCAGCGCATGCTCGACCGCCTCAGCGACTGGGTCGACACGCAGCCGCTCCTTGTGTTTGCCGGACCACAGGTGGATGCCGAACGCCTCAATGCGCTTGCAGGCGAGCGTCTTCCTGCAGCGTTGTCGGCGGCCTCGGACCAGGAGGCGCGGGTGGTGCCGCAGGCACAAGCTGCTCGCCACCCGGTGTGGACGGGGCTCGCTAACGCATCGACCTGGAATCAGCTTCCGCCCATACTCATTCGTCCCTCCACTGATGCGCGTCCCGATGCCCAGATACTGGCGACCACCGAGCGCGGCGTGCCCTTCCTGCACACGCTTCAGCGTAACCAGCAGCGCAGCGCGCTCGTCAGTGGATATCGCACCTGGCGTTGGGGCACGCTTCCGCCCGAGCGCCGCACAGCCGCTACGCTCTGGCCTACGCTCGTCACCAATCTTGCGCGCTGGGCCAGCACCGACCTCGACACGCCCGTGCGCATCCGCCCCGATGCCCCCGTGTTTGCCGGAACCGAGCCGGTGACCTTCTCGGGCCGCGTATTTGACGGACGCGGCGAACCGGTGGCTGAGGCCGCCGTCGCGTTAACCGTCACCAACGATGCGGGCGAGGAGCTACCCTACACCATGACACACGCGGGCGGGGGGCAGTATCGGGGAGATGCGGGGGCGCTGCCTGCCGGATCGTACACCTACACCGCCACCGCCACGCGCAACGGCACCACGCTGGGCACCGACGCGGGCTCGTTCGACGTGGACACCCCCAACGTAGAGCGACAGGCCACCCGTGCCAACTTGCAGCTCATGACGCAGCTGGCCGCGCGCACCGGGGGCGAGGTGCTCTTCCTCAACGAAGCCGACGCGCTGCCCGAGCGTCTGCAATCGCACCCCAATTTTACGCCAAACGATCGCGCTGAGCGCAGCAGCGCAGCGCTGGCACATGCATGGCCGTTCCTCGTGCTTCTGATTGGTCTGCTTAGCGCCGAGTGGTTCCTTCGGAAGCGACAGGGACTGGCGTAAGCAGGATGGCGGTGTAAGGTTGTGGAATTAGCCACCGTACGTTACACCGCGCTCTCGCAAGGATGTCCCACCGTCGGGGATCGCTTACATCCCCGGCGAAGGCACAACAGAATAGATGCGACGTTGCCAGATCTTTGAGTCAATCTCGCGACATCAAAACGCCCTGCCAACGCAGCAACGCGCCAGATTCATTCCCACCATGCCTACCCATCTGATCGTAAGCGCTTTCGGTGCCACACGGTCGTAATACCTCCCGTCGTTTGAATCTCTGTGCCGGGGCTGTCGGTGTAAAGGGTGTTCACTGTTGTCTGCCACCCACCCCCTTTCGTCTGTATGTCTTCCTGGATCCCCTCGGACCCGTCTTACCTGCCTGATGTGTTGCGCGATGTGCTGGAGGAGGATGCCAGCCTTGCCTCCCTGCTGATTGGCATCCGGCGCCACCTGCACCGCAATCCCGAGGTGGGGATGAACGAGCACGCCACCAGCCGCTTCATCCGCCAGACGCTCACAGCATACGGGCTGAACGTACGCGGTCCCATTGCAGGTACCGGGCTGTTCGTAGACATCGGTCCGAAGGATCCGACACGCCCGATGGTCGCGTACCGCGCCGACATCGACGCACTGCCTACGCAAGACCAAAAAGACACGCCGTATCGCTCGCAACGTCAGGGCGTAGCGCATCTCTGCGGGCACGACGCGCACACGGCCATGGGCATCGGCGTGGCCTTAATGCTGTGTCGTCACGAAGATGCCCTGCCGGGGCGCGTACGCGTGTTCTTCCAGCCAAATGAAGAGGGCCTTCCGAGCGGCGCACCGCTCATGATTGACGGCGGCGTGCTCGACGGCGTTGGGTCGGTGTACGCAGTGCACGTAGACCCGCACCTGTCCGTAGGCCGCTACGGGCTCATTGCTGGGGCTGCAACCTCTTCATCCGACCGCTTCGACGTGTATGTGCGTCAGGATGGCAGCGGGCACTCCGCGCGTCCGCACGAGGGCATCGACACGGTGTGGGTCGCGCACCAGCTTATGAATGCGTACTACCAGCTTGCGGGGCGCGTAACCGACACGCGCAACCCCTCGGTACTCACCGTATGTCGTCAAGGCGGAAGCGAAGCGCACAACGTGATCCCTGAGTGTGCCTCGTTTGGCGGCACCCTGCGCACCACCCAGCCCGACGACCGTGCCATGCTGCGCGACCACATGCACAGCTTGGCCACCCTCTGGGAAGACCAGTCCGGCGCCGAGATCGAGCTTGATTTTGAAGACGGCTCGCCGCCGGTCATGAACGACGCGATGCTCATTGAGCATGCCGCCGACACGATTACCGACCTGTTTGGTCCGCAGGCTGTCTACCGCATCCCCCAGAATAGCATGGGCGGCGAGGACTTTGCGCACTACCTGAAGCACGTGCCCGGCGCCTTCTTGCGGGTCGGCACCGCCTCAGGCCCGAAGACCGAGTACCCGCTGCATCACCAGCGTTTCGATCTCGACGAATCAGCGCTGCGTCCCACTGCCGAGTTGATGCAGTCGATATTGGTGCGCCACCTGGAGCGCGATCTCTCGAAAGATCGGGCCCCCACGCAGGCTCCGCAAGCACACACCGCCTGAGCGCGACTTGCAGATTACATGAAGGAGCTGTATCCTGGTGAGTGCGTTTCTTGTGTTGTGCTGCGCACCGCGCCTCACTTCGGATACGATGCCCTTCACCATGTGCTTTTTGCTGCGTTATACTCCATTGCACGGGCTCCAGCTGGGTGGGCTACCCTATGTCGCTGTTTTCCTGGTGGTGTGCCTGACAATGCCTACACGCATCGCGGCCCAGGCACCGCCCGACGTGATCGTAAACGAGATCATGTACGCGCCGCAGCCCAGCCAGAACGAGTACATCGAGCTGTACAATCGGTCGGATGCGGATGTCGATCTCAGCGAACTGAGCTATGCCAACGGCTATCGGGAGTTTGCCCCGGTCGCTGATTCCTCGGTTGTGCTCCAAGCCGGCGGCTACGCGGTGCTTGTGCGCACGCCGTCGCAGTTCGAAGCAGCCTTTCCCGACGTGCCGTACCTGGCCCCAGATGGATTCCGCGCCCTCCGCAACAGTGGCGACACGATGGTCTTGCGCTACGATGAAACGGCTATCGACGAGGTGACATACACCCCCAGTTGGAGCACCCGCGACGATGCTGCCCTGGAGCGCGTCGAGCCCAACGCGCCCAGCCAGGCCCGCTTCAACTGGCAGAGCGCCACCGCCTCCGCGGGCGGCACGCCCGGATCACAGAACAGCGTGTTCACCCCCGACAGCATCCCACCCGAACCGCTGTTTGCTCAGGTGGATGCCGATGCTCAGCGCATCACCCTAACGTTTACCGAGCCCCTGAACCCGGCCTCGCTTGCCAGTGCCTCATTCACCGGACCCGAACGCGCCCCGGTGTCCATCGAACAGGAGGATGCAAGCACCGTGCGCTTGTTCTACACTGAGACGCTCCGCGCCGAAACGCTCACCGTGCGCGGCATCCGCGACTGGCAGGGCAACACCACCGAAGCCACGCTCCCATTGTCGTACGCGCCACAGCAGGGTGATCTTGTTGTCACCGAGATCATGTACCGTCCGCTCAGCGACGACTTCGACGATCGCCCCAACCAGCCGGAGTACTTCGAAGTGGTCAATCCCACCGAGCGGTGGATCTCGCTGCAGGGACTCTTCACCACCAACCGTCCGCGCGACACCGGCGAAGCCGATACGCTCGACCTGGGCATTGGCACTGAGCACGTAGCACCCAGCGGCGGCTACGCGGTCGTGTATGCCGAACCGAACCCCGACAATGACGCCGCCCCCGCCACGCTCGACCGTGCGTTTCCCACGCAAGACCTCTCGGCCGCCGCCGATCCCACCGTAGTTGCCGTGCCTCGTTCACGCCTCGGACTACGCGTGCAGCCCGACCGTCTGCGTCTGCACCGCGCCGATGGAATACCCATCGCAACCGTCGACTACACCCCCGACTGGCATGCGTCCGGCGTGCAAGACACGCGTGGACTGTCGCTGGAGCGCATCAGCCTGACGGCGCCAGCAGCCAACGCCATGAACTGGACCAGCAGCGCACATCCCGAAGGAGGAACGCCCGGCTTTCCCAACAGCGTGGGCCCACCGCCTGCCGAAGTGTCCACTGCACGCGTCAGTGCCGATCCGTCGCCATTTGCGCCCGAGGTCGACCAGGCCACGCGGATTCAGTACGCCCTACCGTTTCCGCCCGACTGGGTGCAGCTCCGCATCTTTGACGCCCACGGGCGCCCAGTGCGCACCGTAGAGGAAACCGTGCTTTCCGGTCCCGAGGGCGAAGTACTATGGGACGGACGCAACGACGCGGGGCGCATTGTGCGCATAGGCATCTACGTGGTGCTTATGGAGGCACAGAACTGGGCCGAGGGCACCAGCACACAGCATCGCACAACAGTTGTGGTAGCGCGCCCGCTCTGATTGTCCCTGACTGATTCGGTGTGATCCTCATGTCGCGTAACGCACCTCTTTGCATATCCACATATGCGTGCATGGAACTGTGCTTTTTGGGGACTCGTTCGACCCTTCTGCAATACACACCACTGGTTGTTCGTCATACATACTTTAGAACCTATGGCTACGCAAACCCAGTCTCCGATCGCGATGAGCGACACGGCGGCCAGCGAAATTCGCAAGATCATGCGTACAAAGAAGATCCCCGACGGCTATGGCCTGCGTGTAGGCGTGAAGGGCGGTGGATGCTCGGGCATGAGCTATGTGCTCGGATTTGACAAGAAGCGCGACAAAGACCAGGAGTTCGACATCGATGGGATTCCCGTCTTCATGGACAAGCGCCATGGTCTCTACCTGATGGGAACGACTATCGACTACCACGACGGGCTCGACGCACGTGGCTTCACGTTCGACAACCCGAACGCCACCGAGACGTGTGGATGCGGGTCGAGCTTCGCGTCGTAGCTGTGGACTCGCGCACGCTGCACGGAAGTATCGCAAAGCTGACAATTCCGACGCAGGACCGCGAGACAGAGGAACAGTGCATCGGAGGGTTGGTACCGCACATCGATTAAGGGGACGGTCTTTAGGGCACCTGCCTAAGATTGGTGCCGTACCACTTCGTGCCGTTTCTGCACCGGGCCGCCGCGCGAGGCTACAGACAGCCACCACACGCAGCCTCAGTTGCATTCCCAGCACACCTTGCTGGCCCGCATGCCCCGGAACCGTGCACGGTACTGTGCGCAATGCCAGTTCTCGTGCTGCACCCTCTTCACAAGCTTCAGTGTCGACTCGACACATCCTCACGGTTTCTACATTCTGTATGGAAGGCAATTTCTCGAACCGGGTCCGCGACGTGATCTCCTACAGCCGCGAGGAGGCCATCCGCCTGGGTCATGACTACATTGGCACCGAGCACTTGCTCTTGGGTATTATCCGCGAGGGTGAAGGGATCGCTATCAAGATCCTTCGGAACCTGGGATGCGATCTCATGAAGCTGAAAAAGTCTGTCGAAGAGACGGTGCGCAGCCAAGGTAGCGCCCTCTCGGTCGGCAACATTCCACTTACGAAACAAGCCGAGAAGGTGCTGAAGATCACGTACTTGGAAGCAAAGCTTTACAAAAGCGATGTAATTGGCACTGAACACTTGCTGCTTAGCCTACTTCGTGACAATGAGAACATCGCCGCTCAGATTCTTCAACAGGGGTTCTCTGTGACCTACGACGCCGTGCGCAACGAACTTGACTCGATTATTAGTGGCAAGGCCTCTTCGTCAACCACCGGAAGTGGTGGGGGATCAGGAGGGGGCGGACTATCTTCTGGATACGGAAAAGAAGGAGGAAAAATGGAAAAGAGCAAAACGCCGGTATTAGACAACTTCGGTCGCGACCTCACGGAAATGGCCGAGGAAAACGAACTCGATCCCATCGTGGGGCGCCAAAAAGAGATTGAGCGTGTTGCTCAGGTCTTGAGCCGCCGCAAAAAGAACAATCCCGTTCTCATTGGGGAGCCGGGTGTCGGAAAGACGGCCATTGCTGAGGGATTGGCGATGCGTATTGTGGAGCGGAAGGTAAGCCGCGTGCTCTACGACAAGCGCATTGTGACGCTTGATCTGGCCTCGCTCGTCGCAGGTACCAAGTACCGCGGCCAGTTCGAGGAGCGGATGAAGGCCGTGATGAAGGAACTGGAGAAGAACCCAGAGGTGGTCCTCTTCATCGACGAGATCCACACCATTGTTGGGGCCGGAGGTGCTTCGGGCAGCCTCGATGCATCGAATATGATTAAGCCTGCACTGGCCCGTGGCGATCTGCAGTGCATCGGGGCCACCACACTCGATGAGTATCGCCAGAACATCGAGAAAGATGGGGCGCTCGACCGCCGCTTCCAGAAGATCTTGGTCGATCCCTCCACGCCCGAGGAGACGATCAACATCCTTACCAACATCAAGAAGTACTACGAGGAACACCACAACGTCCGCTACTCCGCTGAGGCCATCAAGCTGGCTGTGCAGTTGAGCGACCGGTACATCACCGAGCGCTTCCTGCCTGACAAAGCCATTGATGTCGTTGACGAAGCAGGAGCGCGTGTGCATCTCTCGAATATTGAGGTGCCCCAAGAAATTCTCGACCTGGAAGAGGAGATCGAAGAAGTTCGCGAAGAGAAAAACCAGGTGGTAAAGAGCCAGCGCTTCGAGGAAGCCGCCCGCCTGCGCGACAGCGAGAAGAAGCTGCAGGAGAAGCTCGAAGAAGCCAAGCGCGAGTGGGAGAAGGATTCCGAAACGCAGATTCATGACGTAACCACCCAGAACATTGCTGAGGTGGTGGCCATGATGACCGGCATTCCGGTCGACAAGATCTCCGAGCCCGAGCAGCGCAAGCTTCTCGAAATGGAGGACGCGCTCAAGGAACGCGTGGTGGGCCAAGACGAGGCCATCAAGAAGCTTTCGAAAGCGATCCGCCGCACACGTGCTGGACTCAAGGATCCTGAGAAGCCCATCGGCTCGTTCATTTTCCTGGGGCCAACGGGTGTTGGCAAGACCGAACTGGCCAAGGTGCTCACGGAGTACCTGTTCGACTCACAGGACTCGCTCATCCGTATCGACATGAGCGAGTACATGGAGAAGTTTGCCGTCAGCCGACTCGTGGGGGCCCCTCCCGGCTACGTCGGCTACGAAGAAGGTGGTCAGCTGACCGAGAAGGTGCGCCGCAAGCCGTATTCGGTCATCCTGCTCGACGAAATCGAGAAGGCTCACCCCGATGTCTTCAACATTCTGCTTCAGGTGCTGGATGACGGGGTGCTCACTGATGGACTCGGGCGGCGCGTCGACTTCCGCAACACCATCATCATTATGACCTCGAATATCGGGGCCAACGACATCAAGAGCCTCGGGCAGGGCATCGGTTTCTCCCAGGGTTCTGGGGAGACGATGAACTACCAGACGATGAAGAGCACCGTTGAGGATGCGCTCAAGAACGTGTTCAACCCTGAGTTCTTGAATCGCATTGACGATGTGATTGTCTTCCATGCCTTGGAGCGCGAAGACATCTTCGAAATCATCGACATCATGTCGGATGATCTGTTCAACCGGGCGCAAGAGCTCGGGCTCACCATCGAGATTGACCAGAGCGCCAAGTCGTTCCTCACGGACAAGGGCTTCGACCCGAAGTATGGAGCGCGCCCCTTGCGCCGTGCCATCCAGAAGTACGTCGAAGACCCGATGGCTGAGGATATCCTGCACGACCGGATCACGCCCGGCGACACCGTTACCCTCATGCATCACGAGGACGACGACGAACTCTCCTTTGATGTTGAGGAAGGCGAAGCGCCCGCAGGCAGCGGCAACGAAGAAACTTTCGATGACGTGTCGGGCCTCATTGATGGCGGCAACGGCTCGGTGAGCTCCGGGCCCAGCCCATCGTCTGGCCCAAGCGCGCCTCCTTCTTCCGATAAGCCTGCCCCGGGCGGCGCACAGCGCGCTACGGAAGAGTAGCCGACGCTGCAGGCTCGCAGGCTACACTACATATCGCAACCCGCAACGGCTCTGCATCTGTGCAGGGCCGTCTGTGGTTGATGGGGTATTGGGGGGGCGGTTCAACGCTACGTGATGGAGGAAACATACCAGTGGCCGGAGAACCTGTACCGAATGCTAACGGCTCTGCCTCTGTGTAGGGCCGTTGATTTGTGGAGAGGCCGACAAGCGTTTGGTAGGCACCGATGCTTGGGACACCGCCGCCAAGATCTACAAGAAAACGAATGGACGATTCACCCGCTGCCCTTTTGGTTCTCAAACAGCGGCTCGTACGTTACACGAGTCGTTCTTTTCTCTCGACTTGTTTGATACCGCATGAACTGGTGGGAAGCTGCATTGCTGGGGCTCGTTCAGGGCCTGACCGAATTTTTGCCCGTGTCGTCATCGGGGCACCTCGTGCTGGGCCAACATGTGCTGGGGATTGAAGAGGCGGGCATCACGTTCGAGGTATTTGTCCACTTTGGCACGGTGCTTAGCATCCTAACCGTCTACGGACGCGATGTGCTCGATCTTTTGCAAGAGGCCGGAAGCGCTCTGGCCGACCCTGGCGGAATCCCCGAACGCTACGCCGAAAACGACACGTTTCGCCTGGGTGTGTTCATCCTCATCACGCTCATTCCTACAGGTGTGGTCTACGTGCTCTTCAAAGAGCCGCTCGAAGCGGCCTTTGGTGATCCGCGGCTGGCCTCGGGGATGCTTTTTGTGACGGGTATCTTGCTGCTGCTCACCCTTCTGCGCCCCAACCCCAAGGGGCGCCTCTCCTCTCTCAAGGCATTTGTAGTTGGCATCGCGCAATCTGCTGCTATGATCCCCGGCATCTCGCGCTCCGGATCTACGATCTGCGTGGCGCTCTACCAGAACGTGAAGCCCGAGCAGGCCGCTAACTTTTCGTTTCTAATGCTGCTTCCGGTTGTGCTGGGCGCTACGCTTCTGAAAGGACTCGAACTGGTTGAGCAGGGCGCTACCGTTACATGGCTGCCGCTGCTTCTGGGTACGCTCATTGCCTACGTATCAGGCGTAGTCGCTATTAAGCTGATGATCGACTTTGTGAAACGCGGTAACCTGCAGTACTTCGCCTACTACTGCTTTCTCATTGGCGGATTCGGGCTCTGGCTCTTGTAGCACACCGGCCAGGACATAGCACAACCAGGTAGTGGGTATATGCTAAGTGATAGCTTCCCCGACAAACACTTTCCCTGAAGCGAACGGTCCTCCGTTCGCTCCCGCCAGTCCTGCCGGAGACGTCCGCGTCGGTCGGCACTCCCCGTCTTCAGCTACTGGGTCTCCAGCTACTGGTATATTTCCTTCATCACTCAGCGTTGAACCGCTACCGACAAACACAACCCCCCAGCGTACGGCGTGTACACTGGGGGGCTTTTTTTGGGGATGTGAAGGGAATACGCGTTCGTTAGCGCTCAATCTCGTACTCCGTAGGCGGCGTCTCATTCAGCAGGTGCTCCACGAAGTAGTCCCACGTGCGGCGCAGCACATACGGCTCATTCGCATAGCCATGATCGCGGTTCGGCATCACGAGGAGGTCGAAGTCCTTGTTGTGCTCAATGAGTTGGTCGATCACCAACTGCGTCATGTTCGGATGCACGTTGTCATCGAGCGTACCGTAGGAAAGCATGAGTTCGCCTGCAAGCCCCTCTACGCGAAGCTGATTCGCCTGATTGGTGTAGGTGTCGCCTTCTTCAGTGTCTTGCAGCAGCCCCTGATACTTCTCGCCCCAGTAGTAGGTATAGCTGCGGTTGTCATGGTTGCCTGCGCCTGACACGCCGACATGGAAGAAGTCGGGATGATCGAAGAGCGCTGCCGCAGTGGCAAATCCGCCGCCGCTGTGGCCGTAGATGCCTATACGGTTCAGGTCAATCCAGTCGTGACGCTCAGCCAGCTGCTCCATCACCGCACGCTGGTCGGGAAGGCCGTTGTCGGCCATGTCGCCGTACCAGGCCGTGTGAAAGTCCTTGGATCGAAGCGGCGTGCCCATTGCATCCACCTGAACAACGATGAAGCCGAGTTCAGCCAGCGCGTGCGCCTGCCCGCGTCGGTTTGTGGAGAAGCTACGAGTGCCCATGCTGCCGGTCTGGGGCCCCGGATAGATGGAGTTAATGATTGGATACGACTGCTCCGGATCGAAATTGGACGGTTTGTAGAGATAGCCGTGCAGCTCGGTCTCGCCATCGCGTGCCAGCGCAGTGAAGTGCTCCGGGGCCTGCCACGCAGTGCTGTCGGTAAGTGCGCTTACATCGGCCTCTTCTATCGGCAGCACCATCTCACCGCCGGCGGTGCGTACAACCGATTGTGGCGGCGTGTTGTATGTCGAATAGGTATCGACGATGTAATTGCCGCTGGGGGCCATATCGAGTGTATGGTCAGCGGATTCAGGCGAGAGCAGTTCGATGTTGGAGCCATCGAGGTTGGCGCGGTAGAGGTGCGTGTGGTACACATCGCGGTCCGCTTCGCGTCCGGCAGCCGAGAACAAGAGCGTCTCGTTTTCGGCATCCACATCGAGGACATCCATCACATTCCAGTTGCCCTCGGTAATCTGCGTGATCTCCTCGCCGGTGTTCAGGTCGTGCAGGTAGAGGTGGCCCCAGCCGTCTTTCTTGGTGAACCAGATGAACTGCTCCGGGTCGTGCAGCACGCGCCAGTTGGGCACGCCACGCGACTGCAGGTTCGACTCAAAGAACGGGGCGTCGCTCTCGCTGTACACGGTGCGCACCGCGCCGGTAGTGGCATCGGCCAGGCGCAGAGTGGCGGTATTGTAGTCGCGCGAGGTAGATACAATGGCGAGGGTTTCGCTGTCAGCGCTCCACTCTACATCCGCCAGTTCCTGATTGCGCGAGAGGCCACAGCAGCTGGACGTGCGCTGATGATCGGGTTCCATGTCGAGGAAGGTGACATTTGCGTTTTCGACATCAATCACGACGCGTTCGAGCATAGGCACCTCATCGTCGGGATCGCCGGGCAGGGCATACGGCCATGTGTCGAGTTCAGGGCGACCTTCGGTGGTGCGAATCAGCGGCATGAGCTTCGTATCGCGCTCATCGAGGCGGTAGGTGGCGATCTGTTCCCCGTTGGGCGACCACTTCAGGATGGGCATGTCGGAGCGGCGCCAGCCCTGCGAGTCGGTCGCATAGCCGTAGTGCTCTTCGCCGTTGGTGGTGAGCTGCACATCTTCGCCCGTCTCCAGGTTGCGCATCCACAGGTTATGGTCTTTGATGTAAGCTGCGCGCTCGCCATCGGGCGATTCGATAGACGTAGGCAGGTCGGCCTTCGGATCGTCGCCAGTAATTTCGCAGGTGTAGGCGTCAAGGTCGCATTGCCATTGCTTCTCGTTGTGCGCAAACGTGATGGCTGCCTGATCGTCGGTATATGCAAAGGTTGAAAACGGCAGCTCGTACGGCGTAACAGAAGCCTCTTCCTCGCCATCTTCTTGCTGCACCGTCGCGATGGCTGCAGCCAGCTGCTCTTGGTCGAAGGCCGGTGCTTGGGTTTGATTCGCCGGATTGACGCGGAGGAATTCGTGTCCCTCTTCCACCTGAACGCGATACCAAAACTGGTCATCACCAAACCAGTGCGGCTGTACCGACGTGCGATAGACCATGTCTTCGGTGTTCCAACTCAAGAGCGACTCGGCTCGCTCATAGGCCTGAATCAGCTCTGAAGCCTGTCCCAGCTCCGTTGTGTCGGACTCAGACTGCGCGTAGGCGGGTTCAGCACAAAATAGCGTACTTGCAAACAGCATGACCACAAAAGCGGCCCAGACCCGCCCTGTACACAGGATGCAACGGGACGAAAAAGCAATCGACATAGAAACGAAGAGGTCGGTGAGTAAGGTGGTTCGAAGTATAACATACAAAATCGTGTGTCCAGATCCCACCCGGCCCCACATCTGTAGCCAGTCTTCGTACCCCGGCCTATCAGTAGCCTCAAAGCCCGTCGAAAAGTTGCTATTGGTAGCTCTTTTTGATACACTGTATAGTTAGATCGTACGCACCAGCCCTGCACGTCGTGTGCAGGATTGTATTCTCCCAGCAGCTTTCCCTCGTTCCCATGGCGCAGCCAACCCGTATCCTGTATATCGCTGGCGAAATGGAGCCGTTTACCGACGCTTCCGATCTTTCGACGCTGGTGCGCACACTGGCTGAACAGGTGCAAGACATAGGGGGACACGACGTGCGGGTCTTCATGCCGAAGTTTGGCGCCATTAGCGACCGGCGCAGCAAGCTCCACGAAGTCATTCGTCTTTCCGGTACCGAGGTCCCCATCAACGGCGGGACCGATGCCTGTACCGTTAAGGTGGCCTCGGTGCCCGACACCCGCGTTCAGGTCTACTTTATGGAGCACGAGGAGCACATTCCTGAAACACCGACGTCTGATTTCCCGGCCAGCCACGCGCTCTTCTTCAACCGCGCGATTCTCGAAACGGTGGTGTCACTGCGGTGGATTCCAGACGTAGTGCACGGCTTTGGGTGGCAGAGCGCACTCTTTCCGGCTCTGCTGGAGCAAGAGTATCTCGACCACGAACAGATGAAGCATCAGCCCCGATTTGTGTTCACGCCCGATGCCTCGGCCGCGACCCGTGCGCTCCCTGAATCGATTACGCTGGATGCCTCGACCTATCACGGGTTGGGCGTGGCCCAGGCTGAAGGACTCGCGCTGCTCCATGATGAAGACGCCCCAAACGATGCCGTACATCTGCGCACCGAGGGGGCCTCAGAACAGGTACTGGCGCTCTACGACCAGGTCGGCGTCCCTGCGTAATGACCGGATGGCGGGCCTGTCTGGCCTCGCGCTTGAGCTTGCAGGCGCCGTCCATCCCCAAATCTTTAAAATTGGGCAGGATCTCTTCTGTAGCGTCCAACACCCGCATGCACCAGAGAACCCATGCGACAGTGTGCCGTTTGGGGGGGATGGTTGATTGCATTCACATAGTGTAACCAACTAACAACGCCGATTCGCCACGTGTCTCACAATCGCGCTCTGCCCAGCGCTCCTTTGTTGCGTATACCCACCCGCTTGGTTTGGTACGCTGCCTGCCTTGGCAGTCTCATGCTCTTTCTCACCGCCTGCGACGACAACCCCACCGGGGTCGGCGTAGATGTAGGCGATGATCCGCTTCAGGGCGGCGAGCCCGTTACGGTGAACCTGCCCCCCACGAGTCTCAACGTGGAGCGACGCGCGCCTGTCACGGGTGCCGTTGCTGGGAACCTTCCTGAACGCTTCTTTGCTGGACGCGTCAACGATCCGCTCGTGGGCACAACTGAGGCTCAGGGGTTTCTGAATCTCTTTCAGCCGATAGAGGAGCTTTCAGGCTCTCTCTACAACGACCCGCTTACCGACGTATCGCTGCGCCTGGCACCGATCTCGGTCTACGGTGATACCACCAGCACCGTTACAATGGCCCTGTACGACATGCCTGCCCCCTGGGATGGCGCGGGTGCTCGGTCGGATACGACCCTGGCCGAAGGCGAGCAGATCCTGACCTTTGAGCTTGATCCGACGGATGAGGAGACGCTCGTTCCGCTCCCCCGCACCTGGATCAACGAAAATGAACCCGTGCTGCGTGACACCACCGGCGGCGGTGAGGCGTTCTTGGATGCGTTTGCAGGCTTTCGTATTGCTCCTTCCTCGGGCAACGCCGTAATCGGATTTAATCGGAACGACACTGCACTGCGTGTGGCCACTTCCACCGACACGACAAACTTCAACGGACGTGTAAGCCTGACGACGATTGAGCGCACCCCATCTGATGCGCTTCCCGACGATCGGGTACTGGTACAGGGTGGATTCGCGAATGCCCTTACCTTTACGTACGACTTCGATGCGCCTCCACTTGACACGCTGCGTGGCACGCCGGTCAACCGGGCCGAGTTTGTGCTTCCGGTCGACACCACACTCTGGGCCGACTCGACCCCAGACGGCTTTGCGCGTCCTACCCCCGACAGCTACTCGTTCACCGGCACCTCCACCGACGGTGACCAGACGGTAACCCTGTCCAGCAATCTCACCCCTTTCGACGAGGGGTTGCGCTTTACCGGAGATACCCCTGCTCGCATCTTTGAAGAGGGCTTTCTGCGTGAATCAGCATTCAGCGAGTTTGTCATTACGCCGAATGCAACAGAAGGCGGCACGTCAAACGAGATTAGCCTGGACGTAGCGCTCTTCCACCGCCTCCCTACAGCCCCGGACGCTCCGGATGCAGAGGGGCCGCGCGCCACAGTTACCGTGACCCCGTACTAACAACTGCTGACTCGCTCTATCTGCCTGGAGGCACAGCGCCCGATTGCGTGCTCCGCCGCCAACCGCTCAACACAGCATACTCGCTGCACGGCTTAGCATTCGTGTAGGTAAGATGCCGGAGCACGGATCTCTACAGGCCTCTGCTTGCTTTTGACTTCCACGACTTCCCTTTATGATGCATTTTGCTCGAACCCTGCTGATTGGCTTGTTGCTCACCCTTGGGGGCCTGCTCCCCGTATGGGGGCAAGACGCAGGCGATGGGTCGATCTACTCCCGCTTTGGCATTGGCGAGCTTCAAACGCCTTCTTCGGCCCAGGCCCAGGCGCTTGGCGGACACGGCGTAGCCTTGCGGTCGCTGAATTACACCAACCTCAGCAACCCGGCCCTCTGGAGCGACCAGGTGCTGACGCGTGTTGCGCTTGGGGCCCGCTTCAGAACGGTTGAGTCCGAGGGCGGCCAGACTGAGGGCACCAGCCGTCTTACCGCAGGCAACTTTGATGGTGTGCAGTTCAGCTTTCCGCTGCTGCGACAGAAGCTGGGCGTGGCATTTGGCTTTGTGCCCGTGTCGCAGTCAAACTTTCGTTCTCGGGTGCAACGCACGGCGAGCAGTACCCCGTTCGACGAGACGCTGGATTATCAGGTCGAGTTTCTGGGCCGTGGGGGGCTGCAAAAGATCACAGGCGGATTCGGATACCGATTCAATGACCTGATCAGCGTAGGCGCAAGCCTCGATTACCTCTTTGGCACCATCGAAACGCAGCGCCGCACCTCGTTTACCCGTCCCAACTTTCAGGAGACCGTCGTCACCAACGGCGTCCGCCTGGATGCATTGTCCGCTACACTGGGCACGCACCTTACCATTGGCGATCTGCTGCGCCCGGAAGACAACCTGATGATTGGTGCAGCGGTCACCCTGCCCGCCAGTCTGTCGGGGACACGCACCCGGACCATTGGGGAGAGCCTTGATCGTGATACCGTAAGCACAGCCTCGGGGGGCGCGCTTGACATGCCCGTTACGGCTCGTCTCGGCGTTGCGTACGTGCCCAGCTCGGCTCTTACGCTCACGGTGAACGGCAGTTACGCGCCCTGGAGCCAGGCTGAAAGCAGCATGACCGATGACGACGTTTCCTTTGCATTTCCTGTAGGCGGTACCGAAACGCTGGCCGACCAATGGACGCTCTCCTCAGGCGTGGAGTGGCGTCCGGCAGGCGATGACTCGTTCCGAGGCTTCTTGGCTCGAACCGCTTACCGCCTGGGCGTCTCATACGAGCAACTCTACGTCTCTCCCAATACTACAACTACGCTCAATGCAGTAGAGGCTCGGATGGGGATTAGTCTTCCCACCTCCGTTTCTGGCACGCGGATTGATCTTACCACACATGTAGGCCGCCAAGGGACAACCAGCCAAAACCTGGTGCAAGACCTGTATTACGGCGTGTCGGCGCGTGTTACCATCGGCGAACGCTGGTTTCAAGAGCGCCGACTCCGCTAAACGGGCTATACGTGCTCTCCGGCACGCCTTACCGGCTCCGGTTCAAGGCGCCCCTTGCACAGGCTCCTTCGCCACTTGCAGTCCCGCTGCGCTACCTCGTTATTTAACGCACGGCCTGCACAGTGTGTAACATTCTGCTACCCCCTGTCCACTAACAGCTACACTCACATGTACGCATCACTCCGTCCGCAGCGCTCGCTTGTGTCGTCTCTCTGGTGGTCTTCGGTCGCCGGGCTGCTGATCCTCGCCTTAGCTCCCCTTGTTGCGCTCGGCCAAACGTCGGAGGAGGAGGGCCCCAGCGATATGGACATCCGACGCACGTACAGTCTGTACACTGAAGACTATAACAACGAAGACTGGGAAAGTGCGGCTCCCAACCTGCGGTGGATGCTGGAAAACGCTCCCGCTCAGCCGTTCAACGATGATCGCAACTACCGCCGGGCTGTCGACTTGTACGTTGGCCTTGCCGAAGGGGCTGATGACGAGGCCGACCGTCGCGCCTACCTCGACTCCGCTGCTGTAATGCTCTCTTCTGCGCCTAATACGCTTGAAGAGCAAAGTGTGGAGCATAGCGACTACCGATGGGAGATGCGACGCGGCCGCTTTCTGCAGCAGTACGGGGCTGAACTCGACGGGTCATATGAGAACCTCGAAACGGCTCCTATCCATTATGAGCAGGCGTTCGAGATCGATCCCGAACGTATGCAGACGTACTACATCAACGAGATCATTGAATCCTATGTCAACCAGGGCAACCAGGCAGATGCTGTTGCCTTCATGGGCCGCGTTGAGGAGCTGCGCGGAGACAACGAGGAGATTATGGAGATTGTGAACCGCGAGCGTGAACGTATCTTCGATCGCAATCCGGCTGCCTTTACCGACTACCTTGAAGGGGTGGTTGAGGAAGAGCCCGACAACCTCCAAGCCATGTCGGAGCTGTTCTCTGCTTACCTGGAGCAGCGCAACTACGACGAGGCCAGTGCGATGACAGAAGACCTGCTGGCTATGGATCCGCCTGCATCGGTCTACCTCGACATTGCCCAGCTCTTCCTGGAAGATGGGAACCCCCAACGTGCGTTCGACACGTTTGAGGAAGCCGAAGAGAAAGGCGCCAGCTTCACCGCGGCCGATTACCACAGCATGGGCGAAGCCCAGCAGCAGATGGGCCAGCTCTCAAAGGCGCGTACGTACTTCCGGCAGGCACTCAACGCCGATTCGGGATATGCCGAAGCTCACGTTTCGATTGGCGACTTGTACGTAGAAGCCGTGTCGGAATGCTCGGGAGCCGAAATGGGACGTAGCGACCGCGCGGTATACTGGCTTGCGGTAGACCATTACGCGCAGGCGCAGCAGTTGGGCGATGCCAGCGTTGCGAACTCCGCACAAAGCAAGGCTCGTACCTATCGCGAATACTTCCCGAGCACGGAAGATATCTTCTACCGCGATGACTGGAACGAGGGCGAGAGCATCCAGATCAATTCGGGATGCTACTCCTGGATCAACGAGTCAACTACAGTCCGGGCCCGATAGCAGATAACCTCTCGGATGCCCGCTCGCTACGGCATCCTGGTGTCTCCATTCAAGGGGCCGATGGCACTGCGCCATCGGCCCTTTTCCTATACCTGGCTCTGTGCGTACCGTCCCTATCCGTTTTTCGCAATGTACAACGACTCGCGTCTTGTTATTGCGAACCGCTCTTCCGTTCTTACAAAGAACAGTACGATTTAACTTGTAGCTTCCTTCTGTACCCGACCTTGTCGCGCTTATGCCTACTATTCAGCAGATTACCGCCCGCGAAGTGCTCGACAGTCGCGGCAACCCGACCGTTGAAGTCGATGTAATCACCGACAGCGGTATCCGCGGACGGGCCGCCGTGCCCAGTGGGGCCTCCACCGGCGTACACGAGGCCGTTGAGCTTCGCGACGACGATAGCGACCGCTACATGGGCAAGGGCGTAACGCAAGCCGTTACCAATGTGAATACAACTATTGCCGATGCGCTGACCGGACACGCCGTGTCGGACCAACACGGCGTTGATGCAGCCTTGCTTGAACTGGACGACACCGACAATAAATCAAACCTTGGGGCCAATGCGATTCTTGGTGTATCGCTGGCTGTGGCCAAGGCCGCTGCCCAAACACACACGCTGCCCTTGTACCGCTACCTGGGCGGCGGCCTGGCCCGTCGTATGCCGGTCCCACTCATGAACATCCTGAACGGCGGCCATCATGCCGACAATACCGTAGATATGCAGGAGTTCATGGTCGCTCCTATTGGAGCCGACAGCTTTGCCGAAGGGCTGCGCATGGGCGTTGAAGTCTTCCATACGCTTAAGAATGTCCTCTCGAAGAATGGATACAGCACCGCGGTCGGCGACGAAGGCGGATTCGCTCCAGCCCTTGGGTCTAATGAGGAAGCGATTGAGCGCGTTGTGGAAGCCATTGAGGCGGCTGGATACAGCGCCGGCACCGACCTCGCCATTGCACTCGACCCTGCTACGGCTGAGATGTACAACAACGGCCAGTACACCTTCTGGAAGAGCGATCCCGACCATCCACGCAGCTCCGAAGACATGGTGGCCTACTGGGCCGACTGGGTCGAGCGCTACCCCATCGTATCCATTGAAGACGCAATGGACCAGGACGACTGGGACGGCTGGAAGCAATTGACTGACGCCGTGGGCAACGAGGTGCAACTCGTGGGCGATGACCTCTTCGTAACGAACACCACACGCCTGCAACGCGGCATCGATGAGGGCGCGGCTAACTCGATTCTCATCAAGCCCAACCAGATCGGGACGCTCACCGAAACGGTCGAGGCCATTACGATGGCGCACGAAAACGGCTTTACCAGCGTGGTAAGCCATCGATCGGGCGAAACCGAAGATACAACGATTGCCGACCTGGCGGTGGCGCTGGGTACTGGCCAAATTAAAACGGGCTCGGCCAGCCGGAGCGACCGCCTGGCGAAGTACAACCAGTTGCTGCGCATTGAGGAAAGCCTTGGCGCTGCGGCCACCTACTCCGGCGCGGATGCGTTCACCCGTACCTCCTAATCCGCTTCTGCGCTGCGGCGTCGGTAAGCTGCACCGGCGCCGCGTTTCGTTGCGCTACGTATCTGCGTTCTTTGCGCCATGTCCATCTCTTCCGTTGCTCGCGATCGTCTCATTCGCTGGGGGCTTGTGCTTGTGCTCGTTGTTGGAGGCATCTGGGTGCTGTTTTTGGACACGCACAGCGTGATGCATCGTATCGAGCTGCACCGCGAACACGAAGCCCTACGCGCCGAAAACGAGCGCCTGCAGACCAACATCGATGTCCTGCGCGAACAACTGGCTGATTCGCTCTCCGATGCCGAGATTGAGCGCATCGCACGTGAAGAATACGGCATGCAGTACCCAAACGAAACCGTGCATCCGATTGAGTAAGAACTGCTTGCCTATCGCTCTCTTTGCTTATCCCCCTGTTTTTCCATGGCGACCTACGCACTTGGCATCGACCTGGGCGGCACCTCCATCAAAGGGGCCCTTGTAGAACGTGAGCAAGGTGTTGTAGCCCAGAGTACACGTCCCACCGAAGGCGACCAGGGCCCCGACCATGTGCTGGACCGCATTGCTACCATTGTCCACGAGCTGATGGATGCGCATCAAGGGCCCACCCCCGTAGGGCTGGGCATGGGCGTGCCCGGAGCGGTGAACATGGCACGCACAACGGTGAGCTACCCGTCGAATCTGGCCGATTGGGGCGTGGTGGATGTGCGTACAGCCCTTTCGGCACGCACCGGAATCGATCATGTGGTGGTCGAAAATGATGCCAATATAGCCGGGCTGGGCTCGGCCCATTATGGGGCCGGAATGGCGCACGACTCGTTTATTATGGTGACACTGGGCACAGGTGTTGGGGGCGCTATCATTTACAATAACAAGGTGTTTCGGGGAAGCACCGGAGGCGCGGGCGAAATTGGCCATATGAGCATCGACTACGAAGGCCCGCTCGACAATTCAGGAATAAGCGGTGCCATTGAGGCCTACCTGGGGCAACAGTTTCTGTCTGAGCACGCTCGCCTGCGGCTCCGCCACCGGCCTGAGAGTATCGTACATGACCTTACCGGCAGTGACCTGAGCACGCTCACGCCACGTACGCTACACAAAGCAGCTACTCAGGGCGACGAAGCAGCTACCAACATTCTTGCATGGGCCGGACGTCGACTGGGATACGCGCTGAGCAGTGCGGTGAACCTGCTCGATATTCGAGTGGTGGTGGTAGGCGGTGGGGTGTCCAATGCCGGTGCATTTCTGTTAGATCCAGCCCGAAAAACGCTTCGCAGTCAGGTCTTCCCTGCATTTCAGGAGGGCCTGCGCATCGAACGTGAGCAGCGCGGGAATGAAGTCGGCGTACTCGGCGCCGCCCACCTCGCATTCTCCACAACGCCGACCGCGTAATCCGCTTATGCTGCTGGTCCTCGCGCCCTTGTTCGTTACGCTACTATGACAGACTGGCCCCGGCTGCCCTTCGGAGTTGCCCTGCTGGTTGGAGCTGGGCTGGTGCTTCTGCTTCCGGGCTTTACCCCAGAAGCCCCCACCTTGCCGGCTGCAACCTCAGAAGGCGGGCCCATGCCTCGCTCGGGCCTCGTCGTACAGATAGACACCACCGAGGCGGATAGCACGGCTACCGACACAACCCAGATAGCTCCTTCGGATACTGCAGCCGCTGCACAGCCCGAGAGCGGCCTCGCGCCCACGGCGCAAGCGCCCCAGACAGGAGTCGACACGACGGGTGGAGACGGCGACTTGGATGCGCCCATCGAACTGGCCGCGCGCGACTCGCTCATCCTCGCGTTCGATGCGGAGGGCGCAGGCGAAACCGGTACGCTGCACGGCGAAGCCAAAACTACGTACCAGGATAGCGAACTGCGCGCACAGACGATCCGCTACCGCTTTACTGACGACGAACTGCGCGCCACCGGCCCGCCCTCTGACACCGCCCGCATTCCGTTTCCCGTGTTCGACCGCGAAGGCGAAGACACGTTTAGCGGCGCCGAACTTGCCTACAGCTTGCGCACACAGCGCGGACGCGTCGTGCAAGCGCGCACGGGCCAAGGCGACGCCTCGCTGCGTGGAGGCATCATCAAGCGATACGAAGACCGTACCACCTTCGTGGCCGACGGCGCCTACACCACCGACAACCGCCCGCCTGGCGAAACGCCATCGTATACGCTGCGCTCCTCGCGCATGAAGGTCGTAAACGAACGCTGGGTATACACTGGGCCCATCCAGCTGTATATCTTCAACATTCCTATGCCTTTATGGCTGCCGTTTGGCATAGTGCCGTATACCGAAGGCCGCCGCAGCGGGCCGCTTCCCCCGACTCCCGGAGAGGACCGGCGTGGGTTCTTTCTCCGCGATTTTGGCTGGTACTTTGCCATGAACGAGTATACTGACTTTACGATTCAGGGCGGCGTGTGGTCAGGCGGCAGCTTCGAGATTAACCCATCGTTCCGGTACAGCCGCACGGACTATTACAACGGCGATCTCAATCTGAATGTGCTCTTCGAGCGCATCGGGCAGCCCGAAGACCCCGATTTCCAGAAGTCTGTGGAAGGTGAACTGACGTGGTCTCACAGCCAAAACTTGAACCCCACCTCGTCGCTCAGTGGCAACGTGCGCCTGCTCACCTCCTCCGACTTCGCCCAGGAAAATACCACCAGCTATAACGATGCGGTGCGCCAGGATATCAACTCCAGTCTCAACTATTCCAAAGACTGGCCTGATGGAGGACGCAACATCCGCGTAAGTGCCAATCAGCGTCAGAACTTAAGTTCGGGCAACGTGAGCCTGACGCTGCCCGATGTGTCGTTTAGCCAGCGTAGCTTTAAGCCTTTCAGACGCGACCGCGTGGGTCAGGATGAAACGTGGTACGAGCGCATTACGACTAGCTACAGCGGCTCGCTTACAAACGACTTTGAGTACGCACCCACCGACACTACCAATATTCCGTGGTACCAAGCCCTCGCTTCCCCCAGTGCCTATCGCGAAGGGCATAGCGACCCGGATCGTACCAACCCGTTCGATGTGGAGATGACCCACCGCATCCCCCTGAGCACATCGTTTCGGGTCAACCAGTACAACCTGAACATCCGCCCCAACATCAATTACGATTCGGAGTGGGTCCTGCGCACGCAGCGCAAGCGGCTCGTAGTGGATACGTTAGACACTGACGCCCCCGGCGTAGGCACACCTGTGGAAACGCGCGTAGAGCGTCGTAACGAGGCCGGGTTTGCAGCGCGCCACAACTTCTCAACGGGCGTAAGCATGAACACCGAATTCTTCGGGCTCTTCCCGGTCTCGATCGGCTCGTTCCGTGGACTGCGGCATCGCGTGCAGCCCTCGCTCTCGTATAGCTACCGACCCAACTTCAACGATCCGTTCTGGGGACGCACGCGCAGCTACGTGTCGGATGTCGACGGCACGGTGCAGCGCTACGACATCTTTACCGGGCGCGACGTGCGGGGCGACGCCACGCAGCAAAACCTCAGCTTTAGCGTTACCAACCGGTTCGAAACCAAGCGCGTTCGTACCGACTCGACGGGGGCCGAGCAGGAAACAACCGTTCAGCTGCTCCGCCTGAATGCCAGTTCGTCGTACAACCTGGCGGCCGACTCGCTCAACCTGAGCGACATCAGCCTGAATGCCAGCACCTCTATTGGCGACTACAACGTGCGTGTGCGCAGCACGCTGTCGCCGTATCAGTACGCCGACGTGTCGGATCCGGATGATCCAGAACGTCTCGCGGTCGTCGACCGGTACATGGCGGCGCGTAGCCCGCTTACGCCGGTTCGCCTCACAAGGCTTTCCGCTACGCTGAACGGTGGGTTTCAGGGGGGATCTGGAGGCGGAAGCTCCCCCGGACGGTTGGGGGCACGAACGGCCAACACATCGTCGCCTCGGGGCGGCGCGCGCACCCGTGGCGGGGCTCGCATTCAGGGCGATGTTTCCGGCAATAGTGGTGCTGGTGCTCCAAGCACAGGCGCGGCCTCTCGTGCTAATCTGGGGGCATCGCAAAGCCGGGTGGACTTCAGCATCCCGTGGTCGCTCGATTTCGACCTGCAGTACAGCATGCGGCGCCGGTTCGGAGAGGCCGAACACGACGCGGAGGTCAGCGGACAGTTTAGCGTGCAGCTGACCCCGAAGTGGCGCACCAGCGGACGTACGTCGTTTGACATTGGCGAGATGAAGATCTCCACCACTCAGCTCTCTGCCTATCGCGATCTGGGCGCGTGGGAGATGTCGTTCTCGTGGGTGCCGTTTGGGCGGTTTCAGTCGTACAGCTTTAGCTTGAACGTGAAAGGCGGTCAGCTGCGCAACCTGCTTCGCCTGAACGTGCCCCGCAACGAAACCGGCAGCCGCCTGGGCGGGGCCGCGGGCGGATTGCTTAACAGCGGTGGCCGTGGCGGACGCCCATTTTAGCGGAGCCTCCACCACAACAAAAAAACCGTCCACCCCGCGATGGGCAGTGGACGGTTCTGCGTTTCATACGTTGCTGCTAAGCTGAGCGCTTACGCTACATCGGCTTCTTGGAGGGCCTGCGTCACTTTATCAGCCGCCTCCTTCAGGAGCACGGCCGAACGCAGCTCCAGGCCGCTTTCGTCGAGCAGCGCCTTGCCTTCTTCAGCGTTGGTGCCCTGCAGGCGCACGATAAGCGGCACATCCAGATCGATGTTCTGCGCCGCCTGAATGACGCCCTTCGCCACGCGGTCGCAGCGCACAATGCCGCCGAAGATGTTCACAAGAATCGCTTCCACATTCGGATCCTTCAAGATGATGCGGAATCCGGCTTCCACCGTTTCGGCATTGGCGGTGCCGCCCACATCCAGGAAATTCGCCGGCTCGCCGCCCGCCAGTTTGATGATATCCATCGTAGCCATGGCAAGCCCAGCGCCGTTCACCATGCATCCCACATTGCCATCGAGCTTGATGTAGCTGAGTCCGTGCTCGCTGGCCTCGACTTCGGTCGGGTCCTCTTCGTGGATGTCGCGCATCTCGGCCAGGTTGGGGTGGCGGTAGAGCGCGTTGTCATCGAGATTAATCTTGGCATCCACCGCCGCAACATCGCCGCTTCCCGTAAGCACGAGGGGGTTGATCTCGGCGATGGTGCTATCAGTTGCCTCGAATGCCTCGTAGAGCGCCGTGATGAACTTCACCGCCTGCTTCAAGGCTGTGCCCTCCAGCCCCAACCCAAAGGCCAAGCGCCGCGCCTGAAACGGACGCAGCCCAATGGTGGGATCGATCCAGGCCTTCACGATCTTCTCGGGGCTCTCCTCGGCCACCGTCTCAATCTCGACGCCTCCTTCGCTGGAGACCATAATGACGTTCTGGCTCTTGGCGCGGTCGAGCGTGACACCCACATAAAACTCCTGCTCAATGTCCACCGCATCGGCGATGAGCAGCTTGCGCACTTTTTGCCCCTCGGGGCCGGTCTGATGCGTGACCAGATTCATGCCCAAGATGGCCTCGGCATGCGTCTTGACCTCATCGAGCGAGCGCGCCAGCTTTACGCCGCCGCCCTTGCCGCGGCCCCCGGCGTGAATCTGCGCTTTCACCACAAACATGGTGGCACCGTCGTTGGCCAGCTCCTCGGCAGCCTGCACCGCCTCGTCGACCGATTCCGCGACAATGCCGGGCTGCATCGCCACGCCATGATCGCTTAGAATTTCTTTCGCTTGATACTCGTGGACTTTCATAGGAGGTTGCGGGGTTGCGTGAACAGTTGGTCCAGCCCGTAAGTAAACAGGGCGCTGGCAAAGAAGCGAACGCCTGCCCGCGGTATATCCGGTTTTCGCAATCTGCTCACGGATTGTATGGCTGCGCCTTCCCCCGGCGGGCAGGTGCCTGTACATCCTCCTCGTTCCTACGACTTACGCCTCACACCTTCTTCGGTGACTCGGTTCGATTGGCATATTGTGGCGCGCGTACTCAAGGGCTTTGCGCTCTTTGTATCTGCGCTGATCGTGTTCTTCATTGTGCTGCACTGGGTCGAGTACAACGACGACTTTGTGGACCGTGGTGCCGACATGAGCGAGATCTTCCGGGTCTACTACCCGGCGTACATCCCGGAAATCGTGCGCCTCATCTCTCCGCTGGCCATCTTCCTGTCGTGCATCTACGTGACCGGAAAACTCGCCCAAGAGGTGCAGCTCATTGCACTCCAAACCTCGGGCGTGTCGCTCTACCGCTTGATGCGTCCATACCTGCTGGTAGGCGTTACGCTCACGCTGGTTATGTTCGGGTTCAACGGATGGGTCGTGCCCCGTGCCAATGAGGTGGTCGTGCAGTATGACAACGAGTACCTGCATCCAGAGCGCCAGACAATTGAAGTGAGCGAGATTCACCGCCAGAACGATCCGCGCAGCATTGTGTCGGTAGGCTACTACGACACGGGTGAGCAGCGCGCGCACCACGTCTCCCTGCAACGCTTCGACGACCAGCAACACCTGCGCGAACGCTTCGACGCCGACCGCATGGACTGGGTCGATTCGCTGCAGGTGTGGCGCATGGTGGGCGTCACCGAGCGCACCTTCCCCGAAGACCAGCCCATGCAGCAGGCCTACCACTCACGCATGGATACCACCTTGCAGATTACGCCGCGCGACCTGGCTCGCACGGCCCGCGATGTGGAAGCAATGACCGTCACCGAGGCGCGCTACTACCTCGAATCCCTGCAGCGCTCCGGGGCGGGGCAGCTGGGACGCCCGCTCGTGGCCTACTACAACAAGTTCGCCTATCCGGTCGCAAACCTCATTCTTGTGCTCATTGCCGTCCCCCTGGCCGCGGTGCGGCGGCGCGGCGGACAGGCCGTACGCTTTGGGATTGGGCTGTTCGTAGCCCTGCTGTATCTGGCCGCACAGAAATTGAGCGAGCCCTTTGGCTACGCTGAAACCCTTGACCCGTGGCTCACCACCTGGACGCCCCACGCTCTTTTTGCTACTGTTGCGCTACTGCTCCTTCTGCAGGCTCGCAAATAACTCCAGATTCAACCTGCGGAATCCAGGGAATGCTCGCTTTTTGCATGTCGTTTTGTATGTTGAGACCGCGCCGTTTCTTGTTTGTTACTTATTCTGCACCCGCTGCCCATGGATACGATTATCGAGCCCTTCCGCATCAAGTCGGTCGAGCCCATTCGCCTGACTACACGCCCCGAGCGCGAGGCACTGATTGAAGAGGCGCACTACAATCTCTTCAACCTTGACGGCGACGACGTCATGATCGACCTGCTCACCGACTCGGGCACCGCCGCCATGAGCGCTGCGCAGTGGGGCGGGTTGATGCAGGGCGACGAGAGCTACGCAGGCTCCTCCTCGTACCATCGTTTTGAGGCCGCCGTGCGTGAACTCATGCCGTTCGAGCACATCATCCCCACGCATCAGGGCCGTGCTGCCGAGCGCATCCTCATGGGCATTGTAGCGGATGAAGACGCCATCATCCCCAACAACACGCATTTCGACACGACCCGCGCCAATATCGAAGCCACTGGGGCGGAGGCGGTCGATCTGGTCATCGAAGAAGGCCACGATCCGGCGAACATGCATCCGTTTAAGGGCAACATGGACGTGGATCGTCTCGATGCGCTCCTCCAAGAGAAAGCCCATCGCATCCCCCTGGTGATGTGCACCATCACGAACAACTCGGGCGGTGGGCAGCCGGTATCGCTGGCGAACCTCAAGGCCATCAAGGCGGTGTGCGAGGCGCACGATGTGCCGCTCTTTCTGGATGCGTGTCGGTTTGCCGAGAATGCCTATTTCATCAAGATGCGCGAGGAGGAGTACGCGGATTGGAGCGTGCCCGACATCGTCCGCGAGATGTTCAGCCACGCTGATGGTATGACCATGAGCGCGAAGAAGGATGCGCTCGTCAACATCGGCGGGTGGCTGGCGCTGAACAACGATCCCTGGGCCGAGGCTGCCCGCAACCAACTGATCCTCACCGAGGGCTTCCCCACCTATGGCGGACTCGCAGGGCGCGATCTGGAAGCGATTGCGCAGGGCCTGAAGGAGATTGTGCGCGAAGACTACCTGGCCTACCGCATGGCCTCAACGCGCTACCTGGGCCAGGCCCTCACCGACCTCGGGGTGCCCGTGGTGCGGCCCATTGGCGGACACGCGGTCTACATCGACGCAAAAGCACTCTTGCCGCATATCCCGCCACTGCAATATCCGGGGCAGGCGCTGGCCGTAGCGCTCTACGAAACCGGCGGGATTCGAGGCTGCGAAATCGGCTCTGTGATGTTTGGCCGCCAGCCCGACGGCTCCGAAGAATCCGCTGCTATGGAGCTCGTGCGCCTGGCCATTCCGCGCCGCGTGTATACGCAGTCACACATCGACTATGTGATCGAGTGCTTCGAAGACATCGTGGAGCGTACTCGTGAGCTGCCCGGCTACGCCATCACCCACGAGCCTGAACAGCTGCGCCACTTCACCGCGCATTTTGCTCCGATTGATGCGTAAGCCAGACGAGCAATAGGCATTGTCCTGAACGCAAAGCCTGTGTCCGACGGCCCCCTGTTCGCCTGCGCCCGTTCCGCCGGAGACGCCCTTCCGACCGCTGTCGCAATATCAGTCTCCGGCTACAGCTATTCCTGCTATCACTTGGCATTGAACCACTACCAATCCAGTTAGATGGCAAAGCCGGGGGCGGAAGCGGTGCCGATGTGCAAGTTCGACTTTTTCTGAGATGCGTTGTATGTTGCGCTGTCCACGCCCATCCGAATCTTCATAGGACTCGCATTTATGTCCGACGACGCCTTTTCCCGTGGTCCGTCCCGCGATGATGAACTCAATGCCCTGCGCTCCGAAGTGCGATCGCTGCGGAGCCGGATTCAAGAACTTGAATCTGGCGGGGCCTCCGTACCCGACTCCATGCTCTTTGACACCAGCTTCCTGAAGCGTTCCTTTGCGGTGTGTGGGCATCATTTCGTGGCCAATCTCATCATCAGCATCCTGATTGGACTGCCTATTGCGCTGCTGCTGATTCTGCTTGGTGTCCTTTCTGCGTAACTACTTGTCGTCGTACTGCTTATGTCGCTGCTCTCATTTGGAACCCGCGCCTGCACCATCATTGCGCACCGTGGCGGACGCGGGGGCGCGCCTGAGAACACGATTGCTGGATGCGACTGGGCCCTCGACCAGGGCGCCGAGGCGCTGGAGGTTGACGTGCAGCTCTCAGCCGATGGCGAGCTGATCGCGATCCACGACCCAACGGTTGACCGCACCACCAACGGCACCGGACGCGTGCGCGATCTCTCTGTGCACATGCTCCAATCACTTGATGCAGGCTACTACTGGCAGAGTGAGGACGGCGCGTATCCGTATCGGGGCGGTGGGATTCGGCTGCCTACGCTTCGGGAGATGCTGCAGCGCTACCCGGATACGCCGTTCATCGTGGAGCTAAAGGGCGGAGCCGGGCCGCGTATCGCCAATGCGATGAGCCATCTCATTGCGGATACGGGGCGCACCGACCGACTCGTAGTAGCCAGCTTCAGTGCCAGCATCTTGCACCGCTTTCGGGCGCTGCGCCCACGTATCCCTACAAATATGGCGATGACTGAGACGGCTTCGTTCTATGCGCGTCACCTGCTGG
>CAJXLX010000013.1 GCA_913056335.1 uncultured Rhodothermaceae bacterium | reverse complement strand
GAGCGAATGTACGGTAGTAAATGAGCAGCACAGCAGGCTACAGCCCAATCATGAGGCCAAGCGTAATCGTTCGGGTTTGGGCGCTTTCAGGAAACGGATTGTCACGAAACGGATTTTCGTCGATGTCCGGGCCCACATCGGTGCGTCCCTGCGACACCTCGCGCAGCCCATGCATGTAGCGCACGAACACGCTCAGGGGGCTGGGCCCCTCGTCGAAGGTGGCGCCGAAGCCCACCACCGCGCTGGCATCGGTACGCTCAAAGAACGAGCCCTCATCAGGCAGTTGCAGTTCGAGGGTGCTGCCCGTAGACTGGCTCTCGAACGCTTTCAGTCCAAACGACCCGCCGCCCGTGGCGAACAGATCCAGGCGCCACACCGACGGTAGCGCCACACGTAGTTGGAGCGGAAATTCGATGTACGATGCCGTGTAGTTCACCTGCCCGAATGTTTCGGTAACAGCGGTGCCTTTCTGTGAGAACAACACCTCTTGCTGCAGATCGACCGGACCGGGTAAGTCAACAAGCATTCCTCCGCCGGCCGTGGCCGTCGTGCGGAATCCGGTAGACAGGTTGGGCTCTGGCGATACGGTGACAATGTTGGCACCTGCCACTACTCCAAACGAAACCGACTGGCCGGCACTGGGCAGCGCGCCAGGGAAGAGCACAACGAGCGCCAGGCATCCAGCAGCGCACAGCGCACGAAACAACGCGGGCAGCAATCGAACAACCACGAGATAGAGGGTGGGTAGGAGCAAAACAAAAGCGGCGATTACACGAGAAATGCGAGCACAGTGATCCCGCTTGTGCAGGGCCTTCGTGCCAGGCTCTGATGGGGCCACCCTCATCGGCAGACCCAATGACAGACCGATTGTAAGATACGGGCTGTAAGATACGGAAGCGTCTTTGCACCACACCGGTTGCATATGCGGATGCCGCGTCGTACGTTCAGGTTGCAGCCGCATATGCGATGTGCATCCACGCGCGTCCTGTCCCACATAAGGCATGTTGTGCGCAGTGTACCCCGCGTTCCCCCTACCTGCTTGTTGCTCTGCTTATGGAGGAAAATGTAACTCAGCTATTACGGAAATATCAGCAGGGCAGCGCACAGGCCGAAGAGCGTTTGTGGGACGCCGTGTACGACGAGTTGCGCACATTGGCCAGCCACCGCATGCGGCGCGAGCGCAGCGACCATACATTAAGCACCACGGCGTTGGTGCACGAGTGCTACTTGAAGCTGATCGATCAGACGCAGGTACAGTGGGAGAGCCGTCTACATTTCTACGCGATGGCCTCTCGTATCATGCGCAATATTCTGGTGGATTATGCGCGTCGCCGTACGGCTCAGAAACGGGGCGGGGGCGCTCCGCACTTCAACCTTGAAAACGTGCAGCTCTCCAACAGCGAGGAAACAGCGCATCTCTTCATTGCGCTGGATACGGCGCTCACCCAGCTTGCCGAAATGGATGAGCGCATGGCGAAGGTCGTGGAGTACCGGTTCTTTGGCGGCATGACGGAGAAGGAGATGGCGGAGCTGCTCGACGTATCGGCCCGCACAGTGCGTCGTGACTGGCGTAAAGCCAAAGGCTGGCTTGCTCGCGCGCTTGATGAGGATGAGGATAGCTAACCAGCGAACGTATATCCGTTCTTTCTGGCTCGCTCTGGTAGCTATTGCGGTTTGTTACCCTTCGGTACGACAGTCCGGCCTCATTAAGGACAAGCGCTTCGGCGTGATGTTTGGTGGTGTGCTCTGATTCTCGATCTCCCCAACCCCCTATGTCTCTTGTTACAACGCACTGGCAAGCACTGAATGACGCGCTGGACGCAGCACTGGATGCCCCCCCCGATGAGCGGGTTGAGGTGATTCGTGCTGCATTCCCCGACGAGCCAGAGCTTCAAAGCGAAGCCTATGCCCTGCTTGAAGCAGCCACAGGTGCCCCTATGCTGCTCGACCAGGACGCGTGGCAGTGCGCGGGCACGTGGATTCAAGAAGCTGTAGATGACGCGACCGATGATGCACGCAGCGGCGACAATGATACCATTGAGCCCGATACCACGCTCGACGCATACACCATCGATGCCCTAATTGGTACGGGCGGAAGCAGCCGGGTATACAAAGCCCACCGCAGCGACGGCCTCTTCGATCAGGACGTGGCTGTAAAGGTGTTACGCCAGAGCCAGCGCCGGAACTTCGAGCAACGTTTTGCGCAGGAGCGCAGCATCCTGGCGGCCCTTAATCATCCCAATATTGCGCACATCATTGATGCAGGGGCTACGCCCAATGGGCATCCCTACGTGGTAATGGAGCATGTGGAGGGCACGCCCATCACCACGTATTGCGACACGCACCGGCTCTCCATTCCTGAGCGGCTGCACCTTATGCGGCAGGTGATGGAAGCCGTGCAGCATGCGCATCAGAACCTGATTGTGCACCGCGACCTGAAGCCGTCGAACATCCTTGTGACCGACGACGGGGAGGTGCGGCTGCTCGACTTTGGTATTGCCAAGGTGCTCGATGCGACAGGCGGCCCTACCGGCGTGGATCCATATGAAACGCAGACCGGTGCCCATCCGCTTACGCCCGGCTATGCCGCCCCCGAGCAGATTGAACAGCGGGCCATCAGCACGCGCACCGATGTCTACGCGCTGGGCCGCGTGTGCTACGAACTCGTCTGCGGGTGCCGCCCGGTGGATGCGGACACGACCGCGCCCTATGCCATGATGCAGGCCGTTTGCGAGGGCAACCTGCGCCCGATGCATGAGCAGTTCACCGATCAACCGGCGGCTGACCGCGAATCCATTGCGACCAAACGCGACTGCACCGCATCAGCGCTTGAACGCTATCTGCGCAGCGACCTTCGGGTCGTGATTGAGCAAGCCATGGCGTGCGCCCCCGAAGATCGCTATGGCACCGCCGCCGACCTTAGACGCGACATCGGCCGCTACCTCGACAACCGCCCCGTGCAGGCTCGCACGGCTACCTCGTGGTATCAACTACAGACGTTTGTGCGGCGCAACCGGTGGGGCGTGGCTACGGCGGCTCTTGTGGCTGCGCTGGTGCTGGCGTACGCGGTCACCGTCACGCAGTACTCGCAGCAGATGCGGGCCGAGCGCGACAAGTCGGAGGCCGTGACGACGTTCCTCACCAATCTGTTTACGGCTTCGAATCCCGAAATGAATGCAGGTACGCCCAACCTAACCGTGCGCGAGGTGATGGATCGGGGCACGGCCCAGTTGGATACGAGCATGGACAAAGCCCCTGCTGTACGGGCGGACTTGCAGACTACGTTGGGGCGCGTGTACAGCGGGCTGGGACTCTATGAGCAGGGCGAGCCGCTCTTGCGCCAGGCGCTGGCGATGCGCACCGAAGGGCATGGCCATGTTGACGATGAAGCTGATACCCGGTCGGCGCTGGGCTATCTGCTTTTTCGTACGGGTGACTATGCCGAGGCTGAACGTCAGTTACAGCAGGCTGTGACCCTGGCCGAGAATGAGTATGGTGCGGCCCATCCGACAATGGCTGGCTACCTGAATAGTCTTGCGATCCTCTACAATGAATCAGGGCGCGGCGCGCAGGCCGAGCCGCTTCTGCGAAGGGCTTTGGCGATCACGGAATCACCCGCGAAACAGGCCACTTACCTGCATAACCTGGCTGTAGCCCTACAGGACCGGGGCCGTTTCGAGGGGGCACTGCCCATGCATCGAGATGCCATTGCGGCCTTTCGGGCGCAGTTCGGCGATGAGTACCCGGGCCTGGCTTCGGCCATGGCGCGCTACGCGTTTTCGCTTCACCTGAATGGCGATTACGACCAGGCCGCAACGATGCATGAGGAGGCACTGGCGCTTCGACGTGCTATTTTGCCCGAGGAGCACCCGCACATTGCATCATCGCTCATTCGGTACGGCTGGCTGGAGGCTGAACGCGGCAATGGAGAGCAGGCCGAGGCTATGGTGCGCGAAGGCATGGCAATGCTGGGGCAGTTCGTACCTGAGACGCACTGGGAGATGCAGGCTGCACAGGGCATCTTGGGCATTGCACTGATGCGGCAGGGACAAATTGCCGAAGGCCGTGCCCGCATGGTGCCCGTCTATCACGGCTTTCGTGCTATGTTCGGCGCCGACGACTGGCGCACCCAACGCGCTGAACAGGTGCTTCGCCAAACGGGCGGCGTGCCCAGTGCCCCCGAGGCGGAATAGCCGGTACGGCAGCCCTCCTATGCATCCTACATAACACACTATGCACCCCACATAACACAGGGAGAGACGCTGTGTGGCGTCTCCCCCTGAGCCATGTTGTGGTAATGCTGGTCAGTAGCCCTACGCAAGCATCAGGGAAAGATGCCCATGTCGGCGTACGACTTCGCGATCTTGTTAATCGCGCTCACGAATGCAGCCGTGCGCATATCTACGTTGTGCTTCTCGCGTTCCGAACGGATCTCCTCGTAGGCAAAGGCCATCGTGTCCTCCAACCCCGAGTTGACAAGATCCTCTTCGCTGGCGCCAAAGCCCACGCGCTTTACGAGGTCCTCCATGAGCTGTTCGTCGAAGCTCTGGTCGGTAAGCTCATCCACGGCGCGCAAGATGCGTTCGGCGTTGCGCTCCTCAAAGCGGCGGCTCATGCGCCCGTGGCGCACATGCGAAAGGTTGCGCAGCCACTCGAAGTACGATACCGTAACGCCCCCTGCGTTCAGATACACATCGGGGATGACAAGCGCCCCCTTTTCAGTCAAAATCGTGTCGGCCTGCGTGGTAACCGGGCCGTTGGCTGCCTCCGCAATGATCTTAGCCTTCACGTTGGGCGCGTTTTCGTGGGTAATGACCCCTTCGAGCGCCGCAGGAACCAGAATGTCGCACTCCAGCTCCAGCGCGTCCGACGAGTCGTCGAGGTTAGTCGCGCCCGGAAAGTCCAGAATCGACCCGGTTTCCTCGCGGTGAGCCACCACGTCGTGGATGTCGAGTCCGCTGGGGTCGTAGATGGCGCCCTCAATTTCGGCGATGCCCACAATAGTCGCGTCGCCTTCGTCTTGCAGGATGCGAGCAGCGTGGTAGCCCACGTTCCCAATGCCTTGCACCACAACCGATTTGCCCGCGGTGCCGGTATCCAGGTTCAGGGCCTTCATGTCTTGCTCGAACGCGCACGCCTCGCGGATGCCGTAGTACACGCCCCGGCCGGTAGCTTCGGTACGTCCGCGCACGCCGCCTTGTCCTACGGGCTTGCCCGTTACACAAGCCAGGCCGTTGAGGTCGTCATCGGTCATCTGGTTGTACGTGTCCATGATCCAGGCCATCTCGCGGGGCCCAGTGCCATAATCCGGGGCGGGCACGTCGACCCCCGCGCCAATGAAGTTCTTCCGGATCAGCTCGAACGTGTAGCGGCGAGTAATGCGCTCCAGTTCGTGCACCGAATAGTTGCGCGCGTCGATGCACACCCCGCCCTTGGCACCGCCAAACGGCACATCCACAATGGCGCATTTGTAGCTCATGAGGGAGGCCAGGGCCATCACCTCATCCACATTCACGTTCAGCGCGTAGCGAATCCCGCCCTTGGTCGGTTTCTTATGATGGCTGTGCTCGGCCCGGTAGGCGCGTATCACCTCAATGCTTCCATCGTCGCGCTTGATGGGAAACTCGAACCGGACGATATTATCGCACGCTCGAATCTGATGCAGGACGCCTTCAGGATGGTCGGTGTGTACGGCCGCCGTGTCAAACATGCGGTTGACCTGGGCGGAGAACCCGTGGTCGGCGCCGTTGGCCGTATCGGTGGATGCGGGATTCATAGGCAGAAGCGGAAAGTCGATGCAAAAAATGGGAGCACACAGTGTACATGCGTTTAGTTAAACGGCTGCTGGATACAACAGCAAGCAGCTCCGCAAAATATTGTAAGCGCTTCCGACAATCTTGCACATTCATTTGCACGATGTTCGTGAAAGCGTGCCGAGCACAGGGGGATACGTGGAGGCTGCCAAGACACCTTACCCGTACTGATCAACAAACGACTGATACTGCGCGTCGGTGCCTACCATGAGCAGGTTCATGCCTTCAGCAAGCGTCGTGTCGGCACGGACCTGCGTGATGAGATCGCGATTGGGGCAGACCACAGCAACGACGGTAAGTCCGGTACGTGCGCCAATGTTGCTTTCTGCAAGCGTCTGTCCATCCAGCGTGGTCGATACCGTGCGCGTAAACAGATCGAGGCCCTCGCCCATCACCACGAGCTCCTTATCGGTGAGCGCCGCCCAGACCGATTCAAGGCCCAGCATGGCATATCCGAGCACAAAGTCGGCCCCGGCGCGGTGAATCGCCTCCATGTTGCGGCGATGCACGATGCGGCTTACGATGCGTAGTTCAGTATTGAGACGGCGGCAGTACGACGCCAGGTAGATGTTTACGGCATCGTCGTGCGTGGTGAGCAGCACCGAGGGCGCCTTCTGAATGCCCGCCTCGTCGAGCAGGGCGTAGTCCGAGGCATCGCCCTCGAACACGGTGAGCGTGCCCTCAGATGCAGCAGCAGGCAGGCGGCGTAGCACCGCGCAGCGGCTGGCATCGCGCTCCACAATATGCACATCAATGCCCCGATTCAGCAAGGCGCGTGCTGTCGATTCGCCGACGGTGCCCCCGCCTATGACCAGCACGGGGTGGTCGCTCACCGCATACGGCGTAAGCCGCTGGTTTAGGGTCTGAATCTGCGGGCGCGTGCCAATAACCACCGGCACGCTCGATGTATGCAGCACGGTGTCGGGGCGGGCCTGTTCAAGTGTGCCGCGCTCCCACACGCCAATAATGCTCACGCCGGTCTCAGCCCGCAGGTTGGTGTTGCGAACGGTGCGGCCCTCCAGCGGTGTGCCCTGCACCGGCATCTCGGCCAGCACGAGGTCCTCATAGGTCCCAATAGGGTGGCATTCGGCATGGCCCGCGTTGATGCGGTTGGCCAGCTGCTCGCCCAGCATGTGCTTTAGCGGCAGCACCGTTGTGCATCCGCTAAGCTCAAGGATATCAATGGCATCGCGCGAGTGCGCAATCGCTATGATGGGCGTATCGGGCGCGGTTTCGCGAACCGTTAGCGCAATGTTTGTATTTTCGACATCGCTTCGGTTGGCAATAACTGCCTCTGCATGCTGCACACGCGCCGCATCATAGGTGGCCGGATCGTCCACATCACCCAGGATGACGGAAATGCCGTCGAGGTAGAAATCAGACGCCCGATCAGGATCCGACTCAATGAGCACGTAGGGCACGCCCTCTGTATCCAACCGCTCGATGAGACCGGGCACGACGGGGTCGTGATTGCAGAAAATGACATGGCCCTCCAGGTCGTCATCAACCTGGCGCGGAGCGCGCGCATGGATCTGCGCTTCGAGCCAGGGCGCATAGAAGTAGCGGATGAACGCAAAGGGCAGCACAATGAGCAGCAGAATGATGCCCATAACGACCACAAACATGCTATAGAGCCGCCCGACATCCGTGTAGAACGTGATATCGCCAAACCCAAGCGTACTCATCGTAACGAGCGTCCAGTAGAAGGCCGAGACCCACGTGTGCGACTGGCCTTCCACGTAATACATGATGAGCTGGAATCCGATAGCCAGCACGATCATCGTAAGTAGCAGAAACCCGATGTACTTCGAGAGCGCAACCAGATTGCGCCGGGCTTCTTTGTTTTCAAATAGATACGCGAGCTGGGTGCTGTAAAACTTCATGGAAGCAAGAGGGCAGGCATCAGGTGCGCACAGAGCGCGTCATCGAAAGGGCGTTGCGACAGAGCAGCACGGAACGGACTTCTCTATACAAGAGCGCTCCTCTTAAGCAGCGCGTGCTGCGTAGTTCAACGGAGTACCCGCAAGCGTCATGCTTCATGGTCGTATCTTCATGATATGCGCTGCAGACGCGTGTTATGAGGGGATTATAATCTTAGATTCGTCAATATCTTGCAGAGTGGCCTTACGATCCTCAACGCTGCTAAGTACATTAAAACAAATTATGGCGCATTGTCTCCCCCAAGTTGCGCCGTCCCACCGCTGCTGTGCTCTTTTGGTATCCCGTTGTTATGAGATTACGATACGCGTTTGCGGCCTGGATGGCTGCCCTTTTCCTGCTTGTTGGCACGCTGGGCACCCCAGCTGCAGCGCAAGACCTGGTGCACTACTGGAACTTCAACGCGCCCGCTGATGGCACCCCGGCCTGGACCGCGCCGGTTGAAGCCAATGAAGGCACCGGCACCATTACGTATAGTTTTGATGAGAGCGGCGTAGCAAGTTTTGGCGGCTCCAGCGTGAACGCCCAGAACGGTGCGCTGGCAGGCAATAGCTTTGTGATTCAGGGTGCTACCGACCAGGTCAACAACGGGGAGCACTTTGACCTGAACGTATCGACTGCGGGTTACGAAGACATTCAGGTCGCCTACGCCACGCGTGGCACGGGCACCGGATTCGACGAACAGGCTATTGCGTACAGCACGGATGGAGGGGCCACGTTTACCGATCTGGAGACGATAACGACGCCCGAAGACTTCAGCCTGCAAACCCTCGACCTGAGCAGCATTGCAGCCGCCAACGACAACCCCGACCTGGTGGTGCGCTTCACGCTCGATGGATCCACCAGCAGCAGCGGCAACAACCGCTTCGACAACATCACTGTTGAAGGTGCGTCGCTTAACGGGGGCGGCGATGACGGAGACGACGGAGGCGGAGGCGATGAGCCCGGCAACGAAGAGCCCACGCCGCCTACCGACGGCACGGCCACCTCCATCAACGACGCTCGCGGCCAGGTCGACGGTAGCGAGGTCATCATCGAAGGAACGGTATCACGTGCCTTCGGCGGCTACGCCCGCATCCAAGACGAAAGCGGCGCCACGGGGGCCAGCGGCCTTGTACTGCGTCAGGTGGATGGCAACAACAGCACCGCCTTTCAATCCGACATCGAAGATGGCACCATTCAGCCGGGTACCGTGCTGCGCGTAAGCGGCACCGTCTCGGCGTTCAACAATCTGGTGCAGATCAACGGCGCCGACCTCACCGGCTACGAAGTGGTGGAGCAAAATGCCCCCCCCGAACCCATCGAGGTCTCCGTGAACGACGTGCTCGACGGTGGTGCCGACTCCAACTACGAAAGCGTGCTCGTGCGCCTCTCGGGACTTAGCGTCTCGGGCACCGAGCCCGGCGCCACGTTCGAAGGCGACACGTCGTACAACGCGCAGAATACGGACGGCGACCTGGTCACCTTTCGCGTACAGCAAGACCTGGAGACCAACGTTATTGGCACGCCGATTCCCGAAGGGGCCTTTAACTATGAAGGCGTTGTGGGCATTTTCTTCGACGAACGCCAGCTCATCCCCATCCGCCCGAGCGACATTGAATCGGTGCCGGCAGCGCGCTTCAATCGTGTGTACACGCGTACCCTGGAGGGCGACAGCGGCGCCTCGGTCTCGGTCGTGCCCCCTGCGCTGAACGACGGCCAGTCGGTTGAGGTAACGGTGACCGCCGGCGGCGATGCCGACCCCAGCACCGACGTAACCGGCTTCTCGGATCCGACCACCTTCACCTTTACCGGGCCCAACGCCACCCCCGAAACCATTACGCTCGACATTGTCGACGATGGCGAGGAGGAGGGCATCGAGCGGCTGGAGCTGACCATCGCGGCCAATGGCGAGGTCGGTGCGGCTTTTCCGGCCACGCACACGTTCTGGATTCAGGACGATGCCACCGCACAGACCACGCTCTACCCGGACCTGGACGGCACCGAACTGGCCGAGCAGCTCCGCGACGACTTTGGCGCGCCGCCCACGTATGAGTACGACGTAGCCCGCGACTCGCTCTACGGACGCGTCTTCAACAACGGCGGCGAGGTCGAGGCCTTCTACAGCGGCTACACCGCTCCGCTGCTTGACGGACAGAGCCCGCGCGCTTCGATGGTCGAGGGCGGCATCAACGCCGAACACCTGTGGCCGCAGAGCCTGGGGGCGGGCGAGCTCCCAGCACGCAGCAACATGCACATTCTGGTGCCGGCCCGCGAAAACGTAAACAGCGCCCGTAGCAACTTTGCGTTTGGAGACATTCCGCCGGAGAACGTAGACACCTGGTACCGCGGCACTGTCAGTCAGAACGTGGCCCCGCCTGAAAGCGAGCAGCCGACCTGGAGCCGCGTCTTTGAGGATGCCGACAATCGCTCACAGAGCCGCTTTGAGCCGCGTGATGTGGGCAAGGGCGAAGTGGCCCGCGCCCTCTTCTACTTCCAGCTCGTGTACCCAGGACGTGCCGATGGCAGCTTCCTCGGTCAGCAAGAAGCCGACCTGCGTACCTGGCACACCGATCACCCGGTGTCTGCCGAGGAGCAGCGCCGCAACGTGCTCATTGCCAGCCAGCAGGGCAACAAGCTGAACCCCTTTGCGCTCGACCCTTCCCTCATCGACCGGGTCAACCTGGAGCCGGAGAGCACCGAGCTGCCCATTGCCGAAGCACGCCAGGTGGATGAAAACACCCGCGTGACCATCGAAGGCACCGTGTCGCGCGCCTTTGGCGGCTATGTCCGCATCCAGGACAACAGCGGCAGCGACGGCGCCAGCGGCATTACCATCCGGCAGACGTTCGGTCCCATCAGCGGCAACTTCCGGCAAGACATCGAAGACGGCGCCATCGCGCCCGGCACCGTGCTGCGGATGACCGGCTTTGTATCCGCATTCAACGGGCTCGTGCAGATTAACAATGAGAGCCTCGACAGCTACGAAATTGTGGAGCAGGGCGCTGCGCCCACGCCTCAATCGGTGACAGTGAACGAGGTCGTGGAAAATGGCGCCAGCTACGAAAGCGAACTGGTGTCCGTATCCAGCCCGCTCACCATTACGGATGCCGAGAGCGATGAATTCGCCAATGGCACCTCATACACCGCCGAAAACAGTAGCGGTGGGGCGATTACGTTCCGCGTGCAGACCGCCGATGAAAGCGCCCTCAGCGGCACGCCGATCCCCGACGGCTCCTTCTTCTACACCGGCGTGATCGGCGTCTTCAACGACGAATTCCAGCTCATCCCTGTGCGCCCCTCGGACCTGGACACCGACACCGATGTCCAGCCCGTTACGCTCACACGCTCGTTCGACAACCCCACGCAGAGCACCAGCTACCGCCTGCTGGCGCTTCCCGGCCAGGTCAATGTTGATGTTGCCACCACGCTCTCGGGCACGCAAGGGCCCGACTGGCGCGCCTTCCGCGAAACCGGTGCCAACAGCGAAAGCGATGCCCTGGCCGCCTACGACGGCAGCGAGCTCTTCACCTTCCAGCCCGGCAACGGCTTCTGGATCATCGCCCAAGACGACTGGTCGTTCTCCGGCGAGGTCACCACGCTCGAATCCACGGGCAACGGCGATCCCGCTATTCCGGTGCAAAGCGGCTGGAATATCGTCTCCAACCCGCTGCTCTCGGACCTCAACTGGGAGACCGTGCAGACCGCCAATAGCCTGAACGCGCCGCTCTGGCAGTGGAACGGCACCTGGCAGCAAGCCACGAACTTCGCCAGCGCCAACGCTGATGGGGAAGCCTACTACGTTCTCAACGAAACCGATCGCTCCGAGCTGACGCTGCCCCTAAGCGCGCCCACCAGCAACGCAACGGCCAACCGCGCCGAAGCCGACGCGCCACGCACGCTCACGCTCGCAGGCACCGCCAACGAGGCCCCGCTCTCTGGCTTTAGCGTCACGTTCGCGCCCGATGCACAATCCGTAACCGCCCATCGTGCACCGCCTGCCCACTTCGACGCCGCCTCGCTGCGCATGGAGCGCGGCTCCAACGACTACGCAGCCCTGGTAGCGCCGTCCGAGAGCGCCTCGCAGCAGCTCGACCTCACGCTGCGCGGCCCCGCAGGCCACACTGCCACGCTGCGCCTACAGCACACCGGATGGAGCGACACCGCGCTGCCTTCCGTTGAACTCACCAACACCGCCACCGGACGCACCTACGCCATGAGCAATGGCACGGCGCGCATCCCCGTAGGCCAGAGTGGCACCACGCGCATCGCGCTCAACATTGGTGCGGTGGATCAAGGCAACGACGCCCGCCCCGAGGCGCTGGCGCTGCATCCGAACTACCCGAATCCGTTCCAGAGCCAAACCACCATCGAGTACGCCGTGCCCGAGGCCATGGAGGTCGAAATCGCCGTGTACAACATGCTCGGCCAGCGCGTCGGCCTGCTGGAGCGTGGCGCCAAAACCGCAGGCGTCCACCACCTGGCGTGGGACGGACACACCGGCGCCCGTGCCCTGGCCAGTGGCGTCTACTTCCTTCGCATCAGCGGAGGCGGCACAACCGACGTGCAACGCGTCACCATCGTGCGGTAAACCGCCCTGTCGCCTGCCGCCTTGCTGCTTTTTTTGGATACGAACGCCCTCGCTCTCATGATTACTCCTTCCGCTCCCCGCCCGGCCACCGCACGGTGGATGCTCCCGCTTCTGCTTGCAAGCCTTGTCCTGGTTGCCGCATGCGGCGACGATGGCGTAAGCCCGCGCGTCATCCAGCCGCCCACCGTAGAAGCCTCCATCGACAACCAAACCGTACTCGCTGATGCTGAGGCTTTCACCACCGACCTCAGCACGGTCTTTGGGGATGACGACGGCAGCTTCAACTACAGCGTGGCAACGTCCAACGCCGACGTAGCCACCGCTGCGGTCTCGGAGACCACGCTCACCGTAACACCGGTCGGCGGCGGCACGGCCGAGATCACGGCTACCGCCTCAAACACCGCCGGATCAGCCAACGCCCAGTTCACCATCCAGGTGAACCTGCCCGATCCGCCCACACGCCCGTAACTCGCGCCATACCTGCACGCTCCTGAGGCGAACGGTCCCCCGTTCGCTCAATCCCCCGTTCGCCCGCATGTGCCCCAAGACGCAGCTACGCGGCAGAGCACCGGCCCCGCGTATCCCCATTACGCCCCTCTGCTCCGATATCCCGCCGTCCAATGGATGCCCCGCGCTACATCATCGACCGGATTGAAGACGGCGACTGGGTGGTGCTTGAACCGCCCGAAGGCCCCACGCTCGACGTCCCCCGCTCCTGGATTCCCACCGACGCCGCCGCGGGCGATGTGCTTCGCGTCGTCCCCAGCGCCGACGCCGACACCAGCACCGTCACCTTCACGCGCGACGAAGACGCCACCACCGCGCGTCGTGAGCGCCTGCAAAACCGCCGCGACCGTCTGTCCTCCACATCCGATGGCCCCATCTCGCTATGAGTCTCTCTGCTTCGCGCTGCTTTGTTGTACTGCTCGCGTTCGTAACGGCAAGTGCTCTATTTGTGGGATGCCAGACGTCGGATCCCGAAGCCGAGTCCGATACAGACACGCCCTCCGAGGAGGCACCGGCTGCCGACTCCGATACCGCCCACGCCGATAGCACCGCCGCGCCGCTGCGCATCACCATGCTCGACGTAGGGCAGGGCGAAGCCATTCTGCTGGAGAGTCCCGGCGGACAGACCATTCTCTACGATGGCGGCACCAACAGCGCCGACGTGCTCGGCCAGCTCCGCGCGCTCGACATCGAAACCATCGACCTGGTTGTGGCCTCGCATCCCGACGAAGACCACATTGGTGGACTCGATGAAGTAATCGCCGCCTATGCACCCCGATTTGTGCTCGACAACGGCCTGGCCCACACCACGCGCACCTACGAGCGCTACCTGGATGCCATTGAGGAGGCTGGCTCGCAGCTCATTCCGCCCGAGCGCCAGACCATCGAGTTTGGCCCGGTGGCGTTTGAGGTGGTGCCGCCGCCCGGCGACGAGTCGTTCGGCCAGAATGACAACAGCGTCGGCTTCCTGCTACGCTACGGCGACTTCGTCATGTCGTCCTATGGCGATGCCGAGCGTGATCAGTTCGAGTGGCTGTTGGATACGCACCCCGATCTCTTTCCGAAAGTGCAGGTGCACAAATCCAGTCACCACGCCAGCCGCAATGGCGACATTGCCTCCGTGCTGGAGCGGATTCAGCCCGAGGTCGTCCTGGCCAGCCTCGGAGCCGACAACCGCTACGGGCACCCGCACGACGAGGCGCTGCTGCGATACGACGGCATTGGCGCCACCGTCTACCGCACCGACCGGCACGGCACCATCCGCCTGCGCGCCTACCCCGATGGATCGTACGAGGTAGAGCCCGCCATGAGCGTGGCGGCCATCATCGAAGCGCGCTGCGTGAACGTGAATCGCGCCGCGCCCGACGAGCTCGTGCGCATCACCAACGTGGGGCCGGCCACGGCCCAGGGCATCATGGCCGCCCGCCCCTTCCGCAGCCTCAACGACCTTGCCCGCGTTGACGGCTTGGCCACCGCCTCCATCGAAGCCATCAAAACGCAAGGGCTGGCGTGTGCGGAGTGATGATTTTGGAGAGATGATTTTGGATTTTGGAGAGGACTACAGATGACCCTGTATGTTTGAAGTCGAATAGAGGGTGGTCGATGGCTATGAAGGCACAAGCCGACACGGGCCCCAATTGCAAATCCCCAATCGCAAATCCAAAACGAGACCGGTCTATCTCCGCGTGTGCGGAGTCATCTTACGGTCAGATCCAGGGTAGCCTCTGCGTCCGGGTCTATCTCCGCGTGTGCGGAGTCATCCTACCGTCCGGGATGTTATACGTCTGCTCGTGCGGTCTATCTCCGCGTGTGCGGAGTCATCGGCGCATCCCAACCAACATAAATCCCAATCGGGGGTCTATCTCCGCGTGTGCGGAGTCATCCCTGCGTCATCATGGCGCAGGGCATCAGTGTTTGTGATTATACAATGCAGGGTTCCCATTATCAAGCCGGACGTTACTGCCAGCGTGGCAGTCCGCAGCCGACCTTCTTGGTGAACGAGAGTGGCAGGCCGCACCGCTATGCATCTATACGCCTCCATACCTCGCATCGCCTCTGTACAAGATCCGTTCTGGAAGCGCTACCAAATCCTTTGCGCAATCTTTTTTCTGTTTAGGCTTGACAAGCCAAAAATAATCGCGTATTGTTAGCCTGTAACCAAAAATAATAAGGCCAATGGTTCATGGGGTACAGCCTCGACGCGATCGATGCGCAGATCTTGGCGCTCTTGCAGCGCGACGGACGCATGCAGCGCAATGCCATCTCCGACGAGGTGGGGCTGTCGGTGTCGGCAGTGAGCGAGCGGATGCGCAAGCTGGAGGCTCACGGCATCATAAAAGGCTACCACGCTGTGATTGATGCCAAGCGCTTGCGCCTCGACATTACCGCTTTCATCCGCGTACGCGTGGACGGCTCCGAGCACTACGACCGGTTTGTACATGAGGTCACGGACATGCCTGAAGTGCTGGAGGTCCACTCCATCACCGGCGAAGGGTCGCACGTGCTCAAGATCCGCACAAAAAACACCACCACGCTGGAGCGCTTTCTCTCCCAAATACAGGCGCTGCCGGGCGTGTCGGGCACCTCCACGAGCATTGTGCTTAGCTCGTTTAAGGAAACGCGCACTGTATCCACCGAACCCATGGACGCCTTTTTGCCGGATGATGCCTGATCCGGCACCACTCCCCCGATGCCGCACATCCTGTGCGCATCCCCCTGTTTTCGCACTCCCTACGACTACACGCCACGTATGATGACCAAAGCCGACATCTTAGACCGTATCGACGAAGAGGGCGTAGACTTCTTGCGCCTGCAGTTCACCGACATTCTTGGGACCGTCAAGAACGTCTCGATTCCGGCAGGCCAGGCCGAGAAGGCGTTCAGCGAAGGCATCTACTTCGACGGCTCCTCCATCGAGGGCTTCGTGCGCATTCAGGAGTCCGACATGCGCCTGGAGCCCGATCCCGATCCCTTCGCCGTGCTGCCCTGGCGCAGCCGCCGCTCCGACGGCACCGTGTCGGCCCGGCTCATCTGCGACGTGATGAACACGAGCACCGGCGAGCCCTTCGTGGGCGATCCGCGTTTTGTGCTGCGCCGCGCCATCCAGCGGGCCGAGGACATGGGCTACGAGCTGAATGCGGGGCCGGAGCCGGAGTTTTTCATCTTCGAGCAGGATGAGGACGGTCGCGCCACCACCAAAACCCACGACGCGGGCGGCTACTTCGACCTGGGCCCGAAAGACATGGCGCAGGAGATTCGCGCCGAGATCATTTACATGCTGCAAGCAATGGGCTTCGAGGTTGAGGCCAGTCATCACGAGGTGGCCCGCGGGCAGCACGAGATCGACTTCAAATACGACGATGCCCTCACCACCGCCGACAACATCGCCACCTTCCGCGCCGTAGTGCGTGCGGTAGCTGGGCTCCACGGCGTGCACGCTACCTTTATGCCGAAGCCCATTTCCGGCATCAACGGCTCGGGCATGCACACGCACCTGTCGCTCTTCCAGGACGGCACGAACCTCTTCCACGACGATGACGATGAGTTCAACCTGAGCGAAGAGGCCTATGCATTCTTGGGTGGGATTCTGGAGCACGCGCCCGCCCTTACGGCCATCTGCAACCCGACGGTCAATTCGTACAAGCGGCTGGTGCCGGGCTACGAAGCGCCCATCTACATTGCATGGAGCGACGTGAATCGCTCGGCCCTCGTGCGTAAGCCCGCAGCCCGCGTGCCCGCCGCCTCGCGCATCGAACTGCGCTCGCCCGATCCCTCATGCAACCCGTACCTCGCGCTCGCGGTGATGCTGCACGCCGGACTCGACGGCATTGAGAAGGGCATGGAGGCGCCCGGACCGGTGCGCGAAAACATCTACGACTTTGACGAATCCGACCGCTTGGAGCGGGGCATCGAAACGCTGCCCAGCACGCTGGGGCAGGCCGTCAATGCGCTCAAGGAGGACGACGTCATCCTCGACGCCCTCGGATCGCACGTCAGCGAGAAGTTTATTGAGGCGAAGACGGTCGAATACACCGAGTATCTGGCCTCCGTATCCGGCTGGGAGCTGGAGCGGTACCTCGAAACGTTCTAACCACAGAAACAAACCATTCTGAGGCGAACGGTCCCCCGTTCGCCTTGGGCTATGGGCTGTCAAAAGACCGCCGGAGGGCTGCCGCAGAAGGCACGCTCCGGCGGTCTTTTTGTTGGGATGCTGTCCGGTGCGATGGTCTCCTCAAGGCGTACGGCCTTTTCGCCGCCCGAAAGTGATGGCAGCGTGCTGAAGACGAGGTTACTCCTGCATCTCCAGAAATGCCCGCACATGCTCCCGAAAGACTTCAGGCTGCTCAATCATGAGCAGGTGCCCGGCGTTGTCGACCAGGTGCACGTCTGCATTCGGTAGCGCTTCCTCGGCACGCCGGGCGATGGCTTCGGTATCCCACTGCGGATTCAGGTATGGGTTGGGGATGAGCTTGTCGCCGGTGCCGTAGAGCACGAGGGTGGGCTGCTCCACATCGCCAAGACGGTTGTACACGGGCTCATCGACCATCCCAGCAACCGAAGCCGCATTAGCGCGCGCATACGCCATGAAGTCATCGCGTTCGGATAGGGCATGGCGCTGTTCGACGAGCCAGGCGTAGTCGTCGGACCAGTCTGCGAAGTTGGCGGCGGTGTTCTGTCGGATCGCTGAGGAGTCGGCGCGGGCAATGGCCTGGGGCGTCATCGTTTGGCGCAGCGCCTCGGCCTGCCCGTCGGTGAACGTTTCGATGCCTGCGGGCGATACCAGCACCAGGCGTTCTATCGTGTCGGTTGCCTCCAGCGCAAGTGTGAGGCCGATCTGTCCGCCCATCGACACGCCCACGTAGGTGACCGGCGCGAGGTCCAGCGCTTCCACAAATCCACGCACGGACGCAGCGAAGTCGGTCATGCGCCCCGATACGTTGTGTTTGCTCGATACGCCGAATCCGGGCAGGTCGAGGGCCAGCACGCGGTGCGTCTCCGCAAGCGGTTCGATGTGGGCGCTCCAGAGCGAGAGGTTGGAGCCGAGTCCGTGCACCAGCACGAGCGGTGGGCCGTCGCCGCCGGTGTCGAGGTAGGCCAGTGTGTCGTTCTCAACGACAACGGTTTCGAGCGCGTGCTCCGGGTAATGCGGAAGCGGCTCGACGTCTGGAGATTGTGCAGTGGCGGGCATAGCGAGCAGGGCAGTGAATACAGCGAAGAGGAAGGCAAGGCGGAGCATGGGTGCGTTGGGTTTTATGGAGGTGAAGGGGAGCAAAATTAGCGTGTGGTAGACGCGGGAGCGTTCAGGGAGGAAGGCTGACGAGGTGCGCCGGGGACGCAAGCGGTCCCCGGCTATGGGGTTCCTTAGCCCGGGATCAGGAGCGAAGCGAATATCCCGGGCGACCATTGAATTTCGCTAAACAGATCCGGACCGTTCGCCCCAGGTCGGGGCAATCAGCCTCCAACGAAGCATGTCATGGTGAGCGTAGCCCCGCCCTCTGTGGCTCCGACCACTGTCGGAGGAACCATCTCCCTGGGCGGTTGATACGACGACGCATCTGGGTAAATCATGGGTGCAGGAGATTCCTCTCCCGACTGCTGTCGGGAGAGGAATGACTTGGCTGGGATGCCGTCACGTTTGCGCTGCCGAAAACTGCTCGCGCAGATCGGTTTTCTGGATCTTTCCGCTGTGGCCTTTGGGGAGGGCGTCGCGTATCTCGATGTATTTGGGCACTTTGTAGCGCGCCAGATGCGTTGTACAGTGGGTGCGCAGGGCCTCGACATCCAACCCTGTGCCGGACACAAACGCGGCGCCGACCTCCCCCCACTGATCGTCGGGCACGCCCACGACAGCGGCTTCGTCGACGCCGTCGTACTCGTGCAGCACGGCTTCAATCTCTGCGGGATACACGTTCTCGCCGCCGCTGATGTACATCTCTTTCTTGCGCCCGACCACAAAGAAGTAGCCCTCTTCGTCCACCTCGACCAGGTCGCCGGTGTGGAACCAGCTGTCGGCGTCGATGGCCTCGGCGGTGGCGTCGGTGTCCTGCCAGTAGCCGGGTGTGACGACCGGGCCGCGCATGAGCAGCTCGCCGGTGGTGTTGGGGGGCACTTCGGTGCCGTCGTCATCGACCACTTTGGTGTCGATGTAGAAGTTGGGAAAGCCAATGGAGCCGATCTTGCGGAGGGCGTCGCGGGCGGGCAGTGAGAAGCAATTTACGCCGACCTCGGTCATCCCGAAGCCTTGCCGGATGGGCACGCCCTTGGCTTGCCACGTCCGAATCAGCGGTTCGGGCATCGCCTCGCCGCCGACGATGGCGTAGCGGATGGCGTCGAGCGTGACCTCGTCGAAGACGGGGCTATCGGACATCAGTTTGAGCATGGTGGGCACGCCCCACAGAATCGAGTAGGCGTCGGCGTCGCAGTCGCGCAGGAGCGTGTCGGCATCGAAGTCGGGATACAGGTGCGTGGTGGCGCCGTGCAGGAGGAAGGGTGTGAGCAGCACGTTCCATCCGCCGGTGTGGTAGAACGGGGCGGCGTTGAATGAGCGGTCGGCGCTGGTGAGGTCCAGACGCATTTCGGTGTTGACGGCGTTCCAGAAGAGCATGCCGTGCGAGATGATCGCGCCTTTCGGGCGGCCGGTGGTGCCCGAGGTGTAGAGAATCATGAGCGGATCATCGAGCGCGGGGGATGCATCGGGTCTCTGTGCGTGCGCCGGGGCGTCGTCGATGAGACCGGCAACCTTGGACAGAGGAATGTGCGGCCCAGCTGCATCGAGATGGGGGGCGGTTGCGGCCTGTGCTTTTCCCAAAAACAGAACAGACGGTGCGCTGTCGTCGATGAGGTATTGCAGCTCTGAGGCGGTGAGCCGGTAGTTGAGGGGCACGAGCACAAACCCGGCTTTCTGCGCGGCGATGAACAGTTGCACGTGCTCGACGCTGTTTTCAGCCAGCACGCCAATGCGATCGCCCGGCTTGAGGTTGTATTCGGCCTGGAGTTGGTAGGCGAGGCGCTCGCCCTGCTGGTGCAGGTCGGCATAGGTGTAGATGCGTCCGGTGGGGGCCCACACGAGGGCAGGAGCGTCGGGCGTGTAGAGCGCGTGGCGTTCGGTCCAGTCGGTGCGAATCATGGGGCGGGCGCGGGTTTGGGCAGATACGGCTATGCATCGGCGTTGGTGGCGGGAGCCGCTTCGGGATCAGGCAGGGCGGGCTGGCCCCAGATCCAGTAGCCTGCGAGGGCGATGGCGGTGCTGGTGAGGAGTGCGGCGGTGGCGGGCACGGCGGGGTTGTTGGCGTACATGGTGATCTCGCCGTAGTACATGCCGAAATGCACCACCAGCGCGGTTATCGCGGATACGAGCACCACGGTTTTGGGCACGCCACGCGCAAAGATGCCGAACAGAATGGGCACAAACGTAGCCGAGAAGAGCGCGTACACGCCGTTCTGGCCCAGGATGGCGACGGACAGCTCCGGGTTGGTGATCTGTCCGTATGAGATAAGCGCGACGACAGGCGCCAGCGCAATGAGAAAGTAGCGGCTGTAGCGGACGCTGCGGGCTTCGATCTCATCTTTTGAAAGCGTGCCGGAGCGCTTGGCGATGACCTGGTAGACATCGTTCGAGAAGATGGTGGAGAGCGCCACGAGCAAGCCCTCCATCGTAGAAAAGCCTGCCGCTACGAGTCCGATGAGGATGACGGCCCGTACAAACGGCCCGAACACGTCGACAATGTACGTGGGCACGACCTCGTCGGGCACAATAGCGCTGGCCTCGGGCATGAGCAGGCGCGCGTAGAGGCCGACCAGAATGACGGCAAAGAACAGGATGAGCACGAGGATCCCGCTGACGAGGTACTTGTTGACGTCGCGCGCGCTCTTGAGGTAGAGCGCTTTCGACATCACATGCGGCTGGTTGATGATCGCGATGCCGATGAGGAAGTTGCAGGCGAGCACCTCGAAGTAGTCGCGAAAGAGCAGGCTCTCGGGATTCGTGGGCTGGGCGAGCACGGGGTCGATGTCGGAAAGCTGCCCCAGGAATCCGCTAATGCCGTCGGCAAAGTAGGGCGCGCCGGAGGCCAGGAGGATTACCGCCACGACCATCATAATCATGGCCTGGGCGGAATTGGTGAGCGTGTGGGCGCTGGCGCCGCCAAACATGATGTAGATGAGCGGGAAGATGATAACGAACGCCATCGCCAGGAAGACATCTACGCCGAGCACGCTGGCCAGCACGCGTGAGAGTCCGACCGTGATGAGCACCAGAAACGCGATCTGCAGCAGGCTGGCTATGGCGAAGAAGATGGTGAGGCGCTTGTCGTTGAAGCGGTCGCCAATCCACTGCGGGACGGTGAGGGCGGTGACTTCATCGCCCACGGTGCGGAAGGCTTTCGAGAAGACGATGAGCCCCACGAATACGCCCAGCGGCATGGCCACGGCATAGCCCAGCACGCCCGAGACGCCATACAGGTAGATAAGTCCGGGATTGATGATGAACGTGGCGGCGCTGGTTAGATTCGCCGCGAGGGACATGCCTACGAACACGGGACTCACGTTGCGGCTGCCAACAGAAAACGAGGCGAAGCCGCTCATCTTCTTAATCCCTACGAACGCAGCCAGACTCACGAGCACCAGGTAGATGCCGAAGAAAATCCACGCAAAGCCGGTTTCGCCGAGTGCGGAGAGGTCCATGGTAGAGTTGGAAAACGATAGAGTACGCGGCTCGGGTGAGTGGGTCAAGTGTCCCTTTTGTCTTGATACAAAAGAGACTGAAAAAATCAAGGCTGGAAGAAAAGACGCCTGATGGTCGCTTCCGCATCACTGAACGTTATCGAACTCCCCGACGTCCGTCGGGGTCAGACAAGATAACGTTCGGACGTTCTGCTCTTGCTTCCATCCGGGCGGCGTTTTTCTTCGAGGCCGATATGATTCCATCACGGAGGTCAGCACTTGTCGAGCGAATACGGGACACCCCGCCGGTAGGCGAACGGTTCTCAAGTGATCAGTAGCCATCACCCCCACTCCAACGCCATCCCCGCAATGGAGGCGCCACCGCCCGAGGCAATCAGGAAGACAAGGTCGCCGTCCGAAAGCAGGTCCTTGGCATCGGCATCGGCCAGGGCCATGGCAATGCAGGCGTTGCCCGTGTAGCCAAAGCGATCCATCACGTTGTGGGCCTTTTCGGCAGGCAGATCCAGCCGGTCGAGCGTCTCCTGGATGCTGGTGATGTTGATCTGCGTAAAGAAGTAGCGATCGACATCCGCAGGCGTTACGTCCAGGTCGTTGGCCAGCATGCGCACGAGAGCGGTCCACTGGTCGGGATTGAAGCCGTCGGGGAATTTCTTGCGGAACTCCAGCTTCTGCACACGTCCGTTCGGTTCGGTGATGGGCCGGTCGCTTCCGCCGGTGTAGATGCCCATGTAGCCGTGGTACTCGCCTTTGGTGTCGAGGCGGGCCGTGCGAATCCCTCCAGATCCTTTGCGCCGCTCCAGCACCGCCGCACCCGCCCCGTCGGCAAAGAGAGAGGCGGTGTTTTTCTGATCGTAATCGATGAAGCGGCTCATCAGATAGGCTCCAATCACGAGCACGCGCTGGTACTGCGGGTCGGATTCGATGAACTTACGCGCGGTGTCGAGCGCCGTCACGAAGCCCGCACAGGCCGTGTTCACATCGAATGTAGCGGCATTGCGTGCACCGAGCTTGTCTTGCACCACCGCAGACGTAGCAGGCGAGAGGAAGTCCGGTGTGTCGGTGGAAAGCACAATCAGGTCGATGTCCGAGGCGTCGCATCCCGCCCGCTCAAGCGCCTGCTGCGCCGCCTGCACCGCCAGATCGGACGTAGCCTGCCCCTCGACGGCATACCGGCGCTCCTTGATGTTGCGATGCTCACGCAAGAAGCTGTCGACATCCTCATCGTAGAGATCGTTAAAGTACTGATTCGGAACGACATGCTCAGGCGCATAGAGGCCCGTTCCAATAATGTGGGCAGCGTGGGACATAAGGCGTCTCATCGAATCCAACGAACGTGAATAGGTACAGGGGGATGCGCAGAGCGCGTCTACATCACCAGGCCGCCGTCAACGCTCAGGACTGCGCCGGTAATGAAGGCGGCGTCGTCGGAGGCGAGGAAGGTGTACGCGTTGGCAATGTCCTCGGCAGTCCCAAGGCGTCCAAGTGGCGTCTTTTCCTTGAGGTCGTTGAGCACCTTGTCGGGCACGGTGTCGACCATCGGGGTTTCGATGAAGCCGGGGGCCACTGCATTCACAGTGATGCCGTCGCGGCCAAACTCGCGGGCCCAGGTGCGGGTCATGCCAATCACGCCCGACTTGCTGGCCACGTAGTTCGTCTGCCCGAAATTGCCGTAGAGCCCCACCACCGACGCTGCATTCAACACGCGCCCGTGTTCGCTGACCGACAGGTGTGGATACGCAGCTTGCGTGCAGTGGAAGATGCCCTCCAGGTTCACCTCGATCACCGACCGAAAGTCATCCGGATTCATCTTCTTGAGTGTGGCGTCTCGGGTGATACCCGCGTTGTTCACCAGGATATCGAGCGTGCCGAATGCTTCGAGGGTTGATTCCATAAGAGCATTCACATCAGTGCGATCAGCGACGTTGCACGCGACAAACTGCGCGGTGCCGCCCGCGTCGGTAATCGCATCGACGGTGTTGGCGCCTGCATCGGCATTTACATCCGCCACGATGACCTGGGCACCTTCGCGGGCAAATTGCATGGCGGTGGCTTGCCCGATGCCCTGGCTGCCCCCGGTAACGATGGCCGTGCGGCCTGATAGACGATTGGATTCAGACATACAAATGGTATTGGATTCGAGAAGACACATTGTTATAACGTAGGGGCATGGCGCGTCGCGTCCCTACGAGGCGAGACAAGGAGCCGTCTAAAACCGGAGTCCGTTGAACCGATAGGTGGCGCTGAGCCAGATGAGACGGTCGCGCACCGGGCCGCCCAGCACGTCGGTACCCTCGTTGTTGAAGAGGTTCGACACGCTCAGCTGCAGATTTACGCCCGTCTGTGGGATGCTGTAGTTCACATTCAAGTTGGCCACGAAGCGGGCATCGATCTCACCGTCATTGAGCATGGTGGTGCTGTTCCAGTAGGCGGTTTGGAACTCGTACGCGGACTGCCAGCGTCCGGTGAAGCTCACCGAGTAGTTGTCGAACCCGATATTGCGAATGGTGGCCGAGCCTTTCAGCTTCACCTCAGGCACATTGATATTGAGATCAGGATCGGTCTCCTCTTTCTCGAAGTCGGCCAGGTCAATCCACGTGACGTTCCCCGACAGGTTAAACCGGTCGCTCGCGAAGTAATTGAGGCCCAGTTCCACCCCACGCACCGTAGCTTCGCCGAAGTTGGTATACGTAAACAGCGGTCCGATGACGGTGCCGTCGGGTTCAGTGGCAATCACGTTTGCCCCGTCGGCTACGCCACTCAACGGGCTGATGAAGTTGGTATACCACGAGTTGTATGCTACGGCATCCACATACAGCCGATTGCCAAGCTGACCCTTGTAGCCGATTTCGAGCGAGTTCACTTCCTCAGGCTCCAGCGGCTCGATTTCCCCAATCACATTGCCATCAGCGTTTTGGAGCGTGTAGCCGTCAATGTTGCCCCGAACGAAGTTGCCAATACGCAGATTGCTCTCCAGCACCGTAGGAGTCTTAAACGCACGGTTGTACCCAATGCGCAGGTTGTTCTCGGGCGCTACCGTGTACACAAGCGCAGCCTTAGGACTGAACTGCGTGCCGTAGTCGCTGTGGTCGTCAATGCGGGCGGCGGTGTTCAAGCGTAGGCGCTCGTCCATCATGAAGTAATCGAGTTGTACGTATCCGCCTACCTCAGTCGCGCTGATGTCCTGCCCCTCGCCATCGGCGAGGAAGGTACCCTCCGAGTCCGGATTGTACTGGCGCAGTTGCGCGCCCGTTATGAGTTCAAGACTGCCCACGCTATTGGAGTATTGGAGCTCCGAATCCAACAGCTCACCCTTATCAGTGAAGCGGTTGGCCTCGCGTAGCGCTGGAAGGTCGACATCCTGAAAGCTGTTGATGTTGTTGGTGGTGTCGGCAATGAGACCGGCTGCGGATTCGCCCACCCCGTTGATCTGGTACGTGTCGCCAGCATCGTTGGCGGTGCGGGTAAACTGCGCATACCAGTTGCTGCTACTCAGCTGGATATTCTGATAGTTGACCTGCCAGCCCAAAATGCGATTCCGCCCGTTGTTGGTGATGCCCAGGTTGTCGTTCTCCGAAAACCCGAAGCTGCCTTCAAGCATCCAATCGCCAGCGAAGCGGTAGTAGAGGCTCCCTTCGGTGCTAATAGACTCGACGTCGTAGTCTTCGATCAGATCAGATTCGAAGAAGCCGCTGTAGTAATGGGGCTCGGCTTCGCCCGCTGCGGGAGCGGGGCCACGCTCAGGACGGAAGTCCGTGGCGGTCATGTACTGCCCGGTTACCTTCCACCCAAAGGCATCGTTGACGGTGCCTGCGAGACGTATGTTGGTGTCGAACAGGTCGTTCTGTCCGCCACGCACATCGAGCGCCACGCCCGACTCGTTCCATGGGTCCTTAGTGATAACGTTGACCACGCCAGTGTGGGCGTTGGGGCCGTAGAGGGCAGAAGCAGGACCTACGATGACTTCGATGCTCTGCACATCGAGCTGCGAGGTCGGCAAGAAATTGCCCTGCGGAAGTCCCGTGCCGGGCAGTTGGGCTACGCGTCCGTCGGTCATCGACAGCATACGCGTGTTGAAGTGATTGTTGAAGCCGCGGGCCGAAATCCCTTGTCCGTTGATGCCAACATCCACAAAATCCACCCCCTTCAGATTGGAGAGCGCAGACAGAAACGTGCCGCCGCCGCTCTCCTGCAATTGCGCTGCCGAGACAGACTGGATGTTGACGGGCGAGTCGAGCACCTTTTCAGCACGTCGCGAGCCGGTCACCACAATTTCGTCGCCGAGAAACGTGCGAGGCGCCAGGGCCACGTTCTGACGCGCCGTAGTGCCAGAGGTGATCGACACGTTGACAGTCATGGTTTCGTACCCGACGAAGCTGACGCGCACGGTGTACGTACCTTCGGGAATGCCTTCAATTGTGTAGGAGCCGTCGGCGTTGGTGCTGGCCCCGAGCGAGGTTTCTGTAAGCACCACGTTGGCACCGGGGAGCGGTTCGTCGGTCTCGGCATCGCGCACCTCACCGGTGAGTGTACCCGTACGCTGCGCCGCACCACTCGGGAGCGCGCACACGCTGAAAAAGAGCAAGAAGCAAGCAAGTCCTGTCCATAGTCGTATCATATCGGTCACCGTGTTGCTGGAGAGCATTGTATCGACCCGATGGGGTTTCTTTTCTTTTGTTTGGAATCTTCCAAACGTTTAGATTAAAAGTAGAAAGCGCTTCCGACAATGTCAATAAGCTGCGCAACTTTATGAGGAGGTGAGCAGGTAAGGATTGTTTTATGATAAAAATGTAAATAATTTAATCAGGTATGGGGTCGAGAGAGTGTGTTGTGCCTTATCAGCCTAACGGGCAACAAGACGTAAGCGCTTCCAAGAATCTTAATAGATCGGTGTGCTTTGTAATAACGCGTGTACCTTATTGTACGCCTTTTGTGCAGTGCGGCGTGCGTGCATGCGACATAGTATGTACATGCCAGATGCGCACGATATACACCAATCAACACGCATCGGAGATGCTCTTTTGTGCCGTGTGTGGCGTTCGATCCTTCCTCCCACGACAACTCTTTTTACTGTTATGCGCTGCCTACGCTCATCATTTGTTGTATTTGCCACTGCAGCCGCCACGCTGCTGCTGGTCCCCTCGTTGGCACACGCGCAGGTGGAGCACACAACCAGCGATATTACCGGTGCAGAGCGCGTGGCCAGTACCACGCTGCAAGATACGGAAGTCGTCAGATATGCCGGAACTGACGTCGCCTACAAGGCCGAGTACACCTACCGGCCCGATACAACCACAGAGGAATGGAAGCTTGTATTTTATGGCTTTACCTCTGAACCCACAGGGCTGACTGGAGCCGATCGGGTGCTCGTGTGGATCAACGACCAACGTCTTCAGATCGAGGACCTTACGTCGCGCACGCAGCGCCTCGACGGCGAAGTCCTTGAAATCAAGTCGGCCACGCTAAGCCGATCGGTCTTTCAGCGGATGGCCACTGCCGAGACGGTGCAGGTCACCGTTGGACCTGTTGAGTTCGACATGTCATATGCCAATCGTGCTGATATGCGTGAAGTGGTCCAGGTTGCTCGTTCGATAACAACAACGGGCGCTTCACAGCAGCGTGCTGACAATGGCGGACGCTGATGCGAGGCTGCTTGCTTGCCCCTGTTTGCGGCCCACACGCTACTTTCTACGTTCGTTTGTGGATTCTGACATAGCCTGTGCAGCGTCTTGCTGTGTGGTGTCTTGATCAGCCAGGCGCGCTTGCTTGACTTCTTCCCAGCGCTTTGAGAAATCTTGGTAGAAGGATTCCATAAGCTGGTAGAAGGCATGCATGTGCTCCAGATTCGTGATGGTTTCGGCATCCCCCTGGTTGCTCTGCCGCATACGGCGCAGGTAGCGCTCGGCCAGCGAGCGATTGCGACGCACCGTGGCCATGTTGAACTTGAAGTTGTTGTAGAAGATATCAGGGTGGGCCACGTAATAATTACGGCGGTTTACCGGGCCATCCACCTTGCGAACCACGCCCATATCGGCCAGACGCCGCACCGAGATAGAGATGGGGCCCTTCGAGTGGCCCAAAAGTTCCACCATGTCATCGAGCGAGGCAGGCTCGCTCTGCGTGAGCAGCAAGCCCACGATAAGCCCTTGCAACCGCTTCAGTCCGTGCGATTCGTAGATGCTGCCGAACTCTTGAATGAGCTCTTCTTCGACCGGAGAGGGGGCATGAGCCATAAAACGAAGGGCACAGGTTGACGAAACAATGGATGCAGAGCATTATGGGGCGTTCAAACCGCTCATGCGTGCTTTGGATTCGTGGGTCGGATGCCCAGCATGATGTGCAGGCTTATACACAGTGCGGACAAACCATGCACATTACGATGAATGCATGTCTCTTACAGGGCCAAAAGCACGTTTGAAAGCGGATCACACCCGGGCTGTACGCGTCGGATGCCAACAGGACTGACGCAGTGCGTTATACGTGATACACGAACTCTACCATCCATACCCAGCGCGTGCGTCTGCCTCCCCCACGGTTTACCCGCATTAGTATGCTGTATGTGCATGGCGCGCCTCATTAAACGCTACGAAAATCGCAAACTCTACGACACCGAAGCCAGCGCGTACGTATCGCTGAGCGACATTGCCGAGCTGGTCCGCAATGGCGAAACGGTCGAGGTCGTCGACCAGGCAACGGGGCAAGACCTGACGGCCCAGACGCTCACGCAGATTATTCTGGCTGAGGGGAAGGACGGGCACTCGCCCATTTCGGCAGAGGTGTTGCACAAGCTGCTGCGTCGCAGTGGAGCCGCGCTCGACGCGGGCCTCGACCAACTCCGCGTGCGTGTAGACGATCTGGTGCAGCACTCCATGGATCGCCTGGGGCGCCTGCTGCAAGGGCCGCGGGCCGATGAGCTGGATGCGCTACGCACTCAACTACACGAGGCTGAGCAGAAGCTGGGAGCGCTGCTCAATGCTATCGAGCCGCCGGGGCGGGAGCAAACGAGTGCCAAAGAGTGCAAATCAGATAACGAGATGGTTTCCATGTCGGATGAGACGGAAGAACAGACGTCTCGCTCCTCGAGCTGATACGCTCTTGCCGAAGCAGAAACGTGAGCGGCGGGCCCGATCCGTAGAACACAGAACAGAATGTGCCGAATGTGTGGCCAGGCTGTAGGTTGGAACCGCTTTCACGGCGTATCCATAAACGACAAGCTGTTTCTCACTCGGCTTTCGGATGTATGGCGACGACTTCTTCAGTTGGATTGGCATGTGCAGGAGGCGTGGTTGAGGGCGCCATTTATGAGGTGGGGGCGCTCTGTGCGCTCGATGAAGCTATCGACGGGCTCGACCTGCATACGTTAGATACGTACGTGGGCGTAAGCTCGGGTGCGCTCATCAGCTCATTTCTGGCGAACGGCGTGTCGGCCCGCACGCTCAGCCGCGCCATCGTGTCGGAGTCCGATGACGATCCGCGCCTGAATGTACAGCCGGAGGTGCTCTTTAGCCCCGCACTGCGCGAGTATGCCGAACGCATGCTGCGTGTACCGGGGGCGCTCTGGCGCACGTTCCGCTACTTCGCAACGCACCCGACCGATCTTTCGGTGGTGGGCTTGTTGTCTACGTTTGGTTCGGTAGTGCCGACCGGGCTCTTTGAAAACACGCCCCTGCACCGGTTTCTGGCGCAGGCCCTCACGCCGCCCGACCGCACGAACGACTTCCGCGAGTTGCGGGCAAAGCTGCGCGTGGTAACGATGCACCTGGATTCGTCGGAGATTGCGGTGTTTGGCGAGCCGGGGCGCGACCACGTGCCTATCTCAAAAGCTGTGCAGGCCAGCACCGCGCTACCGGGACTGTACTGCCCGGTCGAGATTGACGGCGAGTACTACATCGACGGCGTGGCACGGCGCACGGTGCATGCCAGTGTGGCGCTCGATGAAGGCACCGACCTGCTATTCTGCATCAACCCGATTGTACCGGTGAACGTGCAGTTGAAGCGCCATGCCAACCGCTTGCTCAATGAGCATGGGCTGATTGACCATGGCCTGCCAGCCGTGCTGTCGCAGACGTTCCGTGCCATTGTGGATTCGCGAAAGACTACGGGATTCAAAAAGTACGCGCACACGCATCCCGATGCGGATCTCATCTTGATTGAGCCCGAGTACGACGACACGCGCATGTTCTTTTCGAACATCTTCAGTTTCAAAAACCGCCACGATGTGTGTGAGCATGCATACCAGGCCACGCGGCGCCACCTGCGCACACAAGCCCCCGCGCTGCAGGCTACGCTCCGCCGTCACGGCCTGCGCCTGCGCCTGGATGTACTTACGGATACGCGACGTACGCTCTTTCCAGAGCAGAAGCCGTCGCGCTCCAGTGCGCAGTCGGTCCTCGACGAAACCGACCAGGTGCTCGACCGCCTGGATCTGGTGCTGGAGCAGTTGCGCTTGCAGCAAGCGGTGTCGTGAGTACCCGTTCGTCGTGCTGGATGATGCGTGCACACGGACGCGGCCTCCAGTTTGTCACAACCACAAGCGCCCCACCCTGGCAGCAAAGCCAAGGTCGGGGCGCTTTTCGCTTTCAGGAGCCGCGCTATGCCGCGCAGCATGATGTGGTTAAAAGATGGACCGGAAGATGGCGACACCAACGGCGATGACAACGGTGTTAGCCAGGGCGATGGGTAGCATCTTTTTCCAGCCCAGATCCATGAGCTGGTTGTACTTGAAGCGCGGGAACGTCCACCGGACCCAGATGAACAGGAATGCGAAGAACGCGACCTTCAGCATCAAGCTGCCAAACTGCAAGAGCGTAAGGAGCAGCGAGCCGTCGAGCGCTGGGACAGCGGCCAAGAGCAGCGGCTGAAAGGGAATAAGGTAGCCGCCAAAGAACAGGGTGACGATAATGAACGACGCCACGAACCAGTTCACGTATTCGGCGAGGAAGAACATGCCGAATTTCATCCCGCTGTACTCGGTGTGGTAGCCGCCCACCAGTTCCTGTTCGGCCTCGGGCAAGTCGAAGGGCGCCCGGTTGGTTTCAGCAAAGGCGGTTACAATGAAGATAATGCAGCCTACGGGATTGCGGAAGGCGTTCCATCCAAGCACAGCCCAGCCGCTGGCCTGATCTTCTACGATGCCCGGCAGGCTCATCGTGCCGGCAATGATGACAACCGAGATGACAGCCAGGCCCATCGACAGTTCGTACGAGATCATCTGCGCGGCGGAGCGCAGGCCGCCCAGGAGCGAGTACTTGCTGTTTGAGCTCCATCCGCCCAGGGTGATGCCATACACCGTGACCGAGGTCAAGGCCAGCACCATCAGCACGCCCACGTCAATATCCAGCAGCACGACCCCTTCGGCAAAGGGGATGAGTGCGGCTACGCTCATGGCAATAACCACCATGAGCACCGGGGCCAGCGCATGGATGAACGTGTTGGAGGCCGCGGGCTGAATGTCCTCCTTCATTACGAACTTGAGCACGTCGGCAAACGGCTGCAGAATGCCCAGCGGCCCCACGCGGTTGGGACCCGGACGATTCTGCATAAAGCCCGATACGCGGCGCTCAGCATATACCAGCACCGACGCCGACAGCAGCATCGCATTCACAACAAGGAACGCGAAGATAGACGTGGAGAGCAGCGAAATTTCCATAACGGCAGGGTTAGTTCAACAGAATCCACCGCAGCCGGAGCGTCCGGCACGTGTGCGGAGCGGAGACTGTAAACGTACAAGCCGCAGGTTCTGCGTGCAACCGTCTGTTAGCGTATGCCGGGGGGATGCAAAGCCAGGCTGGTGTTTTCGGAGAGAGTTCACTGGTGTACAAGCACACGTAAAACGTCAGATCAACGCTGCATCAGCCGACACGCGCAGGGGAGCGGTTGTTGACTGGGCGTAGTCGCGCAGCGCCTGCACAGCATTGGCATCCATAATCAGTAACCGGTCGAGGCCTTTGCCTGCGCTCAGAATAACCGCTTCAGGAGCGTGATCGCGTAAGCAGTTGAGCACCGCGCTGCGCGTCATGTTAAAGGCACGTGCCACCTGACATAGCAGGCCAACGACTTCGCCATCCTCTGCGATACGAAGGGGGGTATTTGGACAATCCATAATCGCACCTCGGGTAGCGTGAAAGATACAGAGTGAAGTATATGATTTCTACACGAGAGCAGAGCAGCAATCATGCCGCAGAGCATCCAGTGCACTCGTGTATCTAATAAGTCGCGCTCTATCGGCACTTCGTTACGTTAAGACGCCCAGCGGTAGGTGTCGTCAACGTGCGGAGCGAGCACAGTGCGCAGGCGCTTGCGGGCACGGTGCAAGCGCACGCGGGCATTGCCGGGGGTAATGTCGAGTGCTTCGGCCACCTCATCGGTCGACAGTTCCTGCAAGTCGCGCAGCGCAATGATCTGACGGTATGAATCGGGCAGTTCGCGCAACGCATCGTAGAGCAGCTGTTTCTCCTCGTTGTGCACCGCGCTACCCATAGGCGAGGGCGGTGCATCTGTGCCAAATGCTGGACCATGCGTGGACGATACCATACGATTCAGCGCGTCGTCTTCAACGTGTGCATAGCGATTGTCCATGCGCCCGCGCTGCAGCGCCACGTTCTTCGCGATGCTGTAAAGCCACGTGGTGACCTTCGAAGAGCCGCGAAACCGAGGTGCACTTCGGATCGCTTGAAAGAACGTTTCCTGTAGCAGGTCTTGCGCCACCTCCGTGTTTTTGGAGTAGCGCTGCAGCACGCCGAGAATGAACGAGCGGTTGCCGTAGACCCACCGCTCAATGGCTTCCGGGGCGCGCGCCTGAAATGCACCAAGCTGCTCGTCGGTGAGGTGTCCAGTTGTTGGGGATGCGGCAGTAGGCATGGTAGCAGAGAAGTCAGTGGGCGGATGCAAGCGATCATCGCCCTATACACATGACAATTGCATGCCACACCATCGTTTTCTCTTTATTTGATGCAGTATCTATTTGTTTAAAATCAACTTATAGAAATAAAGTATTGATTAGAGTGAGTGCGCGCCATCTCGCTTTTCGTCGATATATCGACGGTGATGTTGATATGTCGGCATGCAAGTGAGCGTTTCCGAGAACGTGCTGGGACGAAGCGGGGTACGCTTACAGGCCGAACGGTGCGCTCGCACAAACAGAACAAGGTCCAAGCACGTCAGCCCTCGTGTAACGCCCCCACCGCGCCGCGCACACAGTACGCCCATACGCCCAAGCCACAGAAGATTGTGACTGTGTGCGGCTTGTCGAACTGCCTTGCTGGATCTCTTTTGCCTGAACGTTGGCTCTTCGCCTATGTCTTCGGTCCCGTCCTCCGTATCCGATCGTTCAACGACCACGCCCGATTACCAGGCGCTGTATGAAACGGCTCCTGTGGCTTATTTCTCGGTGTCGCAGGGCGGATACATCCAGATGCTCAATCCCTATGCAGCCAACCTGCTGGGCTACGAGCGCGATGCCCTAATTGGGCAGTCTGTGCTCACCATCTATCCGCCCGGTGCCGAGGGGCGCACTCGGGCGCTCCAGGTGCTTCAGACCGTGCAGCAGGGCGAACCGGTCGAAAAAGTGGAGATGCGCATGGCTTGCGCCGATGGTAGCGCCCTCTGGGTGCATCTTACCGTGCGCCCAGTCCACGACGAAGACGGCACCATCGTCCGGTTTCAGTCGATTGTAACCGATATTACCGACCGTAAGCGGATGCAGGCGAAGCTGGAGACCAACCAGGAGGCGCTGGCCTCGCGGGTGGAGGCACGCACCGCTGAGCTGGAGCGCGTAAACGCGGAACTGCGGGCTGAAGTGAAAGAGCGGCGCGCGGTGCAAGAGCAGCAGCAACGCCAACTCGCGGCGATGGACGCGGCCATGGCTGGGATGTCCATTCATGCCCCCAACGGCGATTTTCGTTATGCGAACCAGGCGCATGCCACGATCTACGGCTATGACGACCCCGAAGAGCTGATTGGCGCGAGCTGGCGCATCCTATACAACGAGCACGAGCAGGCATACATCGAAGACGAAATCTTCCCGGCGCTCGATGCAGGTGAGCAGTGGAGCGGTGACCTCACGGGGCTGCGCCGCGACGGCAGTACGTTTCCGGTATACCTGACGCTTACTCCGCTCGACGATGGCGGACTCACCTGCATTTGCGAAGACATCACCGCACGCAAAGAGCGCGAGCAGCAGCTGGAGCTCTACACGCGCCGCTTGGAGGTGCTGCGCGACATCGACCAGGCCATTCTGCAGGCGCAGTCGCCTGCGGACATCGCACAGGCTGCTATGAAGCGGCTGCACCATCTGGTGCCGTGCAGCCGGTCGAGTGTAGCGCTCATCGACCGCAGCGCTAACGAGGGCACTGTACTGGCCCGCTACAGCGATGGCGAGTCGATGCTCGACAGTGGCGTGAACGTACCGCTCTCCCACTTTCAATTTGCCGAGACAGCACTGGAGCATGATCTGCATGTTGTAGAAGACATCCGCTCTGTGAATCAGACTCCGCTGATTCAGCAGCTTCGTGAGGAAGGCATCTGGGCGTTCATGACGCTGGCAATGCGCATGGACGATACACTGATTGGCATCGTAAATCTGGGGACTGAGGACCCCGGCTGCTTCACCGAGCAAGAGCAGCGCATCGCCCAAGAGGTAACCGATCAGCTCACCATTGCGCTGCGTCAGGCGCAGCTTTTAGAGCAGGTACAGCAGCATACCGAACGCCTGGAGCAGCGTGTAGAAGAGCGCACGAAAGAACTGGAGTCGTTCACCTACTCGGTGTCGCACGACCTGCGCACGCCGCTGCGGGCCGTCGACGGCTTCTCGCGGATGCTGCTCAATGCCCACAGCGACCAGCTCGACGACGAAGGGCAGCGCCTCCTCGGCGTTATCGTGGAGAGCGCCCAGCGCATGGGACAGCTTATCGACGACCTGCTGGCCCTGTCACGTCTGGGCAGTCGCGACATGCGATCAGGACCCATCAACATGGAGGAGTTGGCCGACGATGTCATCGATGAGCTAATCCGGGCGCATCCCGACCGCGACCTCGCGTTTGAGCGAGAGACGCTCCCCATCACTTGTGGCGATCGCTCGATGGTGCGGCAGGCGCTCACAAATCTGCTTGCAAACGCAGTCAAGTTCACGCAAGACGAAACCCCCGCCCGCATTCGCATCACGTCCGATACCGAAGCCAACGTGCCCACCTACATTATTGAAGACAACGGGGCCGGGTTCGACATGACCTACGCCGATAAGCTGTTTGGCGTGTTTCAGCGCCTGCACGACGATGATGCCTTTGAGGGCACGGGCGTCGGACTCGCTATTGTGGAGCGTGTGGTGCAGCGCCACGGGGGCCATGTGGCGGCGCAAGGCACTGTCGGCGCAGGCGCCACCTTCACGTTTACCCTGCCCAAAGAAGGGGCGACCTCGCCCTGATTCGGAGCACCTGCTTGCGTTGCTGTTTCCCTATTGCCTGTGTTGTACCCTATGCATCGCTCCATTGTACTCATCGAAGACCAGCCCTACGACGCCGAGCTCACGCTGCGTGCGCTCCGCGAACTGGGGCTCGACGAAGACGTGATGCACCTGCGTGATGGAGCCGAGGCGCTCCGGTATCTGTTTGAGGATGCGTCAGACCACGACACGCCCCCGAAGCTCATCCTGCTCGACCTGAAACTGCCTAAAGTGAGCGGGCTGGAGGTGCTCGAAGCCCTCAAGTCGGATGAGGGTACGCAGTGCATCCCCGTCATTGCGCTCACCTCCTCGCAGGAGCAGCAAGACCTCACGCGTTGCTACGATCTGGGCGTGAACAGCTACGTGGTGAAACCGGTCGATTTTGAGCAGTTTACCGACACCGTACAGCAGATTGGGCGCTACTGGATCTCGACCAATCAAACGGTGTGTTAGCAGCGTACCATCTGTGTCCTGCCCCTGTCTTTCGCATCTCCAACCCGCCCTGCTATGCCCGATGCTGCCCCGCCCTCGTGGAACGCGCTCAACGTGCTGCTGCTTGAGGACGTGGCTACCGACGCTGAACTCATTCGCCATCAGCTACGTGCCGACGGCATTACCGGCGCGGTGCAGCGAGTAGATACGAAGGCCGACTTCAAGGCCGCGCTCGACAACGGCCCGCCCGACATTGTGCTGGCCGACTACTCGCTGCCCACGTTCGATGGGCTTACGGCGCTGCGTATGGTGCAGGAGCGCTACCCCACCGTGCCCGTGGTTTTTGTGTCGGGGGCCATTGGCGAGGAGCGCGCCATCGAAACGCTGAAGCAGGGCGCGACCGACTACGTGCTCAAAGACACGCTCTCGCGGCTGGGGCCGGCGGTGAAGCGGGCCCTGCGTGAGGCCGAGGAGCGCCGCGCTCGCCAGGAAGCCGAAGCCGCGCTGCGACAGGCCCACGACGCGCTGGAGCAGACGGTAAAAGAGCGCACCGCCGCTCTGCGCGAGAGCCAGCAGCGCCTGTCGACCATTGTGGATTCGGCGATCGACGCCATCATCAACATCGAGGCGGACCGCACCATTACGCTCTTCAACCCGGCGGCCGAATCCATCTTTGCATGCTCTGCCGCCGATGCGTGTGGGCAGCCACTCACGCGCTTCCTCACGGACGAGTTCGACGCGCTGCTGGCCGACTACTTGCAGCAAGACGCCGACGCCGAAGGGCGCTATCTGGCGGCCTCCGAGGGGATTCAGGCGCGCCGCGCCTCGGGCAATACGTTTCCGGTCGAGGCCACCATCAGTCCGCTGCCGCTGCCCAATGGAGCCACCCAGCACCTACTCATCTTGCGCGACATTGACGCCCGAGCGCAGGCGGAGGCCGCCGTCTCCCAACTGGCTTCCGAAAAGCAATACCTGCAAGAAGAGATCCGCAGCGAAAAGGGCTTCGAGACCATCGTGGGCACCTCGCCGCCCATGCACGAGGTGTTCACCGCGATCGACCAGGTGGCGAGCACCGACACCACCGTGCTCGTATGCGGCCAGACGGGTACCGGTAAAGAACTCGTGGCCCGCGCCGTACACGAACGCAGTCCACGCGCCGACAATGTGCTCGTAAAAGTGAACTGCTCCGCACTCGCCCCCGACCTTATTGAAAGCGAGCTGTTCGGTCACGAAAAAGGAGCGTTTACCGGCGCCTCGGAGCAGCGCGTGGGGCGCTTCGAACTGGCTGACGAGGGCACGCTCTTCCTCGACGAAATCGGCGAACTGGCGATGTCTACCCAGTCAAAGCTGCTGCGAGTGCTGCAAGAACAAGAGTTTGAGCGCGTGGGGGGAAGCCGAACCATTCAGGTGGATACGCGGATCATCGCGGCAACGAATGTGGACCTCGAACAGGCTGTGGAGGAGGGCCGCTTCCGGTCGGATCTGTACTTTCGCCTCAACATCTTCCCGATCAATCTGCCTCCGCTCCGCGATCGCCGCTCCGACATCCCGCTGCTGGTGGAGCACTTCCGAACGCTGTTTGCACAGCGCATGGGCAGGTCCATCGAGGGCGTAAGTCCCAGCGCCATGGCGGTGCTCAAGGCCTACGACTGGCCTGGCAATGTGCGCGAACTGGCCAACATCATGGAGCGTGCCGTGATCCTGGCGGAAGATGGGCTGATCCGCGCCGATAACCTCTCCATTACGCAGCAGCATGCCACCAACCACACCAACGCCGACGAACTGCCCACGCTTCAGCAAGCGCAGCGTCAGCACATCATTCGCGCGCTCAAGGCGACGGGCGGCACGGTGGGCGGCCCAGACGGGGCTGCCGCCCTGCTCGACATTAAGCGCACTACCTTGCTTTCGCGCATGGACCGCTTGGGCATTGACGCTGATGCGTATCGGGGGTGACCGCTGCGCGCAGTGCAGCAGCTGGCGTGTGGATCCAGGGAGACATTGCACAGGAGCGCGCTATCCCGTATCCTTTCGAGCGTTCGTCTGCTCCGCTCGTTAGCACACGTTGTTTATGGCCTCATCCAAGAAAGCCATCTACGCCGCCATCTTAGGTAACTTTGCGATTGCTGTCACCAAATTTCTGGGGGCAGCGGTCAGCGGCAGCTCTGCGATGCTGGCCGAGGGCATCCACTCGCTGGTGGACACGGGGAACGGCGGGCTGTTGCTGCTGGGGATTCGGCGCAGCCAGCGCCCGCCCGATGACACGCACCCGTATGGATACGGCAAGGCGCTCTACTTCTACACGCTCGTTGTCGCCATTCTGATTTTTGGGCTGGGCGGAGGATTCTCGTTCTACGAAGGCTTGCTGCACACGCTCGATCCGGGGCATGGCGCCACCGGCAGCGCTACGATCTTTGGGGTCACCATTGGCGGGCTCACGCTAAACACGATTGTGCTGAGCGCAGCCATCGTGTTTGAGGCGCTGGCATTTCGCACGGCGTGGAACGAGTTCAACCTGCAGCGCGGCAGTACCAACTTCTGGGACGCCGTACGCACCAGCAAAGACCCCACGACTGTTACCGTGCTGTTCGAAGACAGCGCCGCCATGGCCGGACTCATCGTAGCGCTTGTGGGCGTACACTTGGCGCATCTGCTGGAGATGCCTATTCTCGACGGCATTGCCTCGATGGCGATTGGGCTGATTCTGTTTTCGGTGGCCGCGTTTCTGGCGTGGGAGAGCAAAAAACTGCTTGTGGGGGAGGCCGCACACCCTGATGTGCAAGCAAGTGTGCGCGCTATTGCTAATGAACAGCCGGGCGTGGCTGCGCTGGGCCGCGTTCTTACGCTGCACATGGGCCCGTACAACCTGGTGCTGAATATGGAGGTCAACTTTGAAGCAGACCGTACCACGACCGATATTTCTCGTACTATCGATGCGCTTGAGGATGCGGTGCGCACCGCCCACCCCGAAATCAAATACATCTTTGTAGAAGCTGGGTCGCTCTCGGGGAAGCGCCGGGGGACTAACGTATCATCAGGGCACAATGCATAAGGGCGAGCCAACCATGCGCGTCCCCATTCGTATCACTCCTCACTACGCTGTGCGATAATAGCTGCTGTTATGGAGTCCAAGATGTCCGATACCCCCAACCCGGGTGCCCTGCTCAATCATGTTGCTGAAACGCACTGGCAGACGATAGCACGGCAAGGGTGGCGGCAGTACCAGCAGCGCGGACGGGGAGCGGTCGTCTTTCCCACACCGCAGTCGGGGGAGGCCGAGGACGGCGGCACGGCTCCGCTGCGGTATCTCACCTTTCAGGGCACAGACGACGAGATCAGAGCCAGCGCAATGAAGATGCTGCATCATCTTACCACTACGTACGACCCCACGCGCGAAGTCGTCCTCGCCCTAATCCTCCCCGACGATCGCACAGTATTCGACGTGTATGCGCGCTCGCCCGCCCCGAAAACCCTGTCCGACGATACGTGACAGGCGCTGCGCCCACACAGAACGATCGCCCGTTGCTACGCTCCTTATGCTTTCGTGTGCCTAATGCTCATGGTATCCTCCACCGAATCGGAGTCCCCAGAATCCCCAACAACCTGGACGCGCATCGGGAAGGCCGTGCGTTTGTACTGGCACTGGCCGGTGCTCGTAGGCGTGGTGCTCTATATTATATTCCGATTCTGGCCACCGACCATCGACCTGGAACCGCCCGGCAATGCTGCGCCGACCTTCGCGCACGAGACCATTGATGGTGCCATGTTTCGCACGGCCGACCATGCCGGACAGGTGATGGTCGTAAATGTATGGGCCACATGGTGCCCGCCGTGCCGCGTAGAACTGCCCGGTTTTGTAGAACTGCAGAACGAGTGGGGCAGCGAGGTGCAATTCGTAGGACTGGCCACCGACCAGCAAGGGGCGCGTGTGGTGAAGCCGTTTGCTGAAGAGCAGGGGCTCAACTATCCACAGATTGCCTCTGGGGCCTTGGCGTACCAGCACTTTCCAGGCGAGGCCGTCCCGCGCACCTACGTAATCGACACCAATGGCGACATCCGATACAAACACGTCGGCTTCATGCCGAAGTCGACGCTGAATCGTGTGCTGCGTGCTTTAACGTGATGCAGCCGAGTGGCTCGCAGGGGCCCGAATCTGCGAGCGGAGTGGACTATGCCTCTTCTGGATCCAGCTCTTTTTCAGGGCGCACATCCCACATGAGCATCATCTCGATGTCGGCGTATTCTTCCTCGCCCTGCGCGTCGATAAAGCGGTAGTCGCCGTATGTGGTGCGCTGAAATGGCGGTACGCGGTGCCAGGTGGCCTCCTCCCCATCCACGAAGTGCTCCGGATACGGGTTGTCGATCGTGTACGATGGGTGATACGAGTGGTACGTCTTCTCGGCTTCGTAAATCGCAGCGCGCCGGGCGCCTGCCTTGGTCATACTCTCGCCCTTCACGGTAAACGGCGAGATCGATATTGTGGCGACGACATAGCCATCATCTTTCTCGTGATACGACGGGCGCATCACTTTGAAGTCGGATGGTTCTGGATATGCGCTGTGCTGTTCTGCGGCCATATCAGGAGCGGGTTGTTGCAAAAGAGTTAGCATACCACCAACGAGCCGCGTAACGCATAGATTCCTGCCTCCTTACATCCCGTTGCTGCCTTAATGCGTATTTTGCTCGTGGCATGTACGGCCCGTTCCAGGTCGGCTGAGCACCGTCTACGCACGCTAATCGAATGATGTATGCACAGAGTGTATGCAAACACATACCAAAAGCGCACATCCACATGCTGATATGACGTACTTTCTTTCGCCTTGGTGCTTCTACGTTGGCGAAAGAACGATCGCGATACGCCGCCCTGCGTAGGTTTTGTGAAATTAGCGGTCGTCGCTCGAAAGGGAAACCTGTAGCTGCATCGCGCGTCGATCGGACACACTGAACCCACGATATTTCTGATGCGCGTGCGGCGTCCCGCATCCGCTTGTGGCTTCGCCAACAGACACCATGACCTGCTATGTTTTACGAAGAAGATACCCTCTACGACGCGACCGACGACATCATGCGGCGGTTTGACGATCCGTTTGCGTACTCCGCTCTCGACGATGAACTCCTCGATGATGGGTACTACGATGAGGACGACCTGATCGATGACCTGGAGGATGATTTCGACGACTTCGACGATGAAGACGACGATTACCTCTACGGCGATGACTATTACGAGGACTTCGACGGTGCGTTTTAACACACGCTGATAATGCTCACCTCGCCAGCCGAAAGCGGTCCGCCTGCTACTATGTAGTGCGGACCGCTTCTTTTTTAGCCCTGTTGTTTCCTCTACTGTAGCACATTTAATGTGTCCGCGCGCCTTTAGGCAACGCTTACCGCACAACCGTAACACGCTGCGTTGTTTGCACATGCTCGCCCTGCAGCCGCACGATGTAGAGTCCGCTGGCCAAGCCGCGACCAGGCCACTGGAGCGTCTGCTGCTCATGTGCCACGACCGGCCCCTCGTGCAGTGTACGCACGCGCTGGCCAAGCATGTTGTACACCTCGACGCGCACGTGCTGCGCTGTATCCACCGCAAATTGGACCGTGGCCCCCGACCGCACCGGCACCGGATACACCTGCATCTGCGCCGCATCGTATAGCTGTACTGTGACCTCCGTTGGCTCGGTACGGGTCGTCGTGCCATCGGTATCTTGCTGCGCCAGGCGGAAGCGGTGCGTGCCCGGGGCCAGCGCGTTGGCCTGGAACGTGTAGGATTGGGGCGTATCGGTGGTGCCGTGACCGTCTACGAATCCAAGTGCGGTGAATGTGTCTGCCTGCGGTCCTTGGTGCTGCACCTCGAATCCCGCATTATTGGTTTCGGATTGGGTGCTCCACTGCACCGTAGCGGCCTCTCCCGCCGTCTGCACGGTGAATTCGGTTAGCTCTACCGGCAGCGGCGTTCCCGCGTCGGGTTCAATGTGCAGAATGAAGCGCGATGCAGCGCCCGGCTCGGTGGTTGGAGCAGGGTTGCCAAGCGACGGCGCGACCGCATCCAGCGCAATACCCTCTGGAAGCACAAGGCCCGAACGGGTCGAGGTGGTTTCTTGGGCCGTGGACTGAAGCAGCGCATCGGCCGTGTACGCATTGTGCGCTTGCAGGTCGACCTCGGTGTCGGTGGCGGTGTCGAGCAGTGTCACCGACCACGAATCGGGGAATCCGTCTACTATGGGCCAGCGGATCTGCAGTGTTTCGATGGAGGCGGCGTTCGCATGATCGACTACAAGCGGAATCGAAACCGGGTCGACGATGTCGTTGGGCAGCGAGTAGCGCGCCTGGCGCGTGGGCTGTCCGTTGCGCGTGCCCTGAGCGGCCAGCGTGACGTACGTGCCGGTCATCGGCGTCAGTTTCTGCGCGCTGTGCACGTCGTATCCGGTGGTGGCGTTGGGATGCAGCACCACTTCGAGCGCTTCATCGGACGTCTGCAGGCGGCCTTCGGCATCGCGCCCGTCAATGGCAAGCGTGATGCGTGCCTGCATGCTGGGCGGCTGGGCCAGCGGTTGCTGCGGTTCGATGCGGCGGCCATCGGCGCTAAACGTTAAGGTGGATGCCGAACCACTGACCCGCTCCACAAAGAATCCCTGCCACGGCGCCACGCGATCGCGTCCGGGCGTACCCTGCGTGCGCGGGGTGTACGAGCCCGTACCGCCGTTGGCACTCGGATCCCACACCTGCACGGTGGTGCTGAAGTTCTGATCGGCCAGATTCAGCACAGCCAGGTCGAACGTGTACGGATAGGGGTTGCCGAGCAGGTGGAACTCGGTGCCCTCGAAGGTGCCGCCGTCGTTTACGTTGACGCTCACATCGGTGTCGGGCGCGAGACCTTCCGCATCCAGCACAAACGGAAACGGACTGTAGGCGCTCACGGGCGCGGAGGTCTCCCACATGTACCAGATGAATCCCTTGCCTTCAGGCAACGCCTCGCTTCCCGAGGCTGCAGGTGTCCACCCGGTCGATTGCCACGTGTACAGGTTATCGTCTCCGCCCAGTGGAAGATCAGACACGCCCTGCACCATGTTCTGGTCAGCCAGATTGGCTACGGTCAGGCTCTGCACCGGTGGGGCCAGCATGCGCCAGCCTGAGTTGCCCGCAATGGTTGCAGTGGGCTGAAGCTGCTGCTCGGGGCCGTTCTGTCCGGGACTGCCCAGGTCGGTGCGATCCGGGTTGCTGCGCGCGAAGAGAAACCCCTTCTCGCGCCGATCTGCCACGGTCCAGCGGTCCGCGTTATTGTTCTGCGCCGTGCCCGTGAATACGTTCGATTTGCCTGCGTCAACATTCAAATTACCGCTTCCATAATCGACCGTAGTAACCGATGTGCTGGAGTTGTTGAACACCTCAATGGTTCCGCCGCCATTGGTGAGGCCGAGGGTGGCCTCGGTGTCGCAGCGCACGCCGCCGTTTTGTGATACATCGGTGGTGCTACAGAGCACCGCGAAGCCGCGTGCGGGAATGGTGACTGCGCCAATATCATTGGGTGTGGTCCCCGGCGTATCAATCTGCCATCCCGTTAAATCAATGTCGCTATCGGTGGTGTTGTAGAGTTCGACCCACTCGCCGTCACTGTCGTTTACGCTGGGCGCAGCCATGAACTCGGTGATGAGCACATTAGGTGCATCTGGATCGAGCAGGGTGAGGGTGAGCGTGGAGGTGCTTACGTCTACGTCAGAAGACGTAAGTGTGAAGATGGCGGTGCCTTCGCCGCTGACGATCGCTGGATCCGAAAGATCGAGCGTGGCTACGGTCGCGCGGGCTGGATTCGACGTACCGCCATCTATCGTGAGGGTCGTTGGATCCGTGAAGCCAATGTCGCTCGCGGATACGGTGCTGCTCGCATCATCGAACTCGACTTCGAGATCGGTATCGGTGCTCGGCGGATTCTGAAGTTCTACCAGAAGTGGAAAAGAGCCGGCGCTTGCGCTCTCATCGCCCACGGTGACGGTAGCAGCGTCGGTCAGGAAGCGCGCCGTGGCAGTGTTGAACGAAGCCTCCAGATTGTTGAGGGCAAGCTCATCGCGACTGCCACTGCCGCCTGCATCCCCTATGGTAAATTGCAGAAGCAGATACTCCCGGTCGTCAAGGTTCAGGTTGGTGAGCGTCTCACTGCGGTTCACCGTCTGCCATGTAGGACTGCTATCAGCAGCCTGGGGCGAGGTGTAGTTGGCTCCGATAGCAGGTGTGAAGGCTCCATCGCCCGGGTAGGTTGCGGCGTCGGTCACGGCATACGACAGATTGAAGCTGCTGGAGCGGGCTTCGTCGTTAAACACTTCGATGTCGTACGCGATGTTGATCGCGTCGATCAGCAGTCCGGTGTCGTTCTGGTAGCGTGCTACGAGCGCACCGGGCGCGTCGGTCATGAAGTCAGCCCCAGGTTGCACGCCCAGCGCCTGGTCGCCGCCTCCCACATCGAAGCTGTACACGCCTGCGGAAAAAGCGCCGCCGGGATTGGTGCCCTCAGCCAGGCGCTCATCGGCGCGCATGTCGCCAAAGTCGAAGGTGTTCGCCGCATCAGCACGGACGATAAACGCCTCGGAGGTAAGCTGTCCGGGAGCAGGAAATGCCCCGAATCCAGTACCCTGAAACGCGTTGAAGTCCTCACTTACGGTGTCATTCAGGTTGCTGATGACGAGTGGTGTGCCGCGTACTCGGCGGGGCGTCACATCGATATTGTTAACGCCGAACTGCGGACGCCCTCCGCTACCGCCTGCATCATCGGTAACAAGCGCCAGCGTAAGGAAATCACCGTCGGGCACTCCGGCTTCGAGAACGGTTGCTTGCGCGGTGCGTGTCCACTCAGGAGTGGTCTGGGCCGCCTGTGGGATCGTGAACGACTGCCCGCTATCGGCAAAGCTGCTGGCCTCGTCGCCGTCGGTCTGGCAGGTGGAGCCGGTTGCGTATTTCAGGTCGATGCGCTGGCTTCGGTTTTCGTCGTTGAGCACCCACAAGTCGTAGGCGACATCGAACCCGCTGTTGATGAGCGTGCCTGTGTCGTTCCGGTAGCAGAGATACACCGCGCCGGGCGTAACGTCGCTTCCGCCCGGTTTAAGGCCAAGGACGTAATCGCCATAGCCGCTGCTAAGATCGGTAGGTGTGCTCACGTCAAACGCGTACACGCCGCCTGTTGTCTCGCCGCCTGTGCTCACTCCGCGCGCAAAATCTCCGGAGGTGGCGGTGCCTCCAAAGCCAAGATTGCCATCGCTCAACCCGAAAATTACGATCGCATCTGAATCCAGCTGTCCGAGGGAGGGAGAGGCATCGAATCCCCCGGCCCGAACGCCCTGAAAATTGAGGCGGGTTGGTTCGTCGATGGCCGTGAGCGCAAGCGGTCCGCTGGCGGGCTGCAGATCGCCGCGTACGGTGATGTTGTCGTAGCGGTTGTTGCCGAGTGCGTCAGTTGCCCCGTCGAGCGTGATGCGGAAGACGACATCGGGGTTGTCGTTAAGTGCCGCAATGCTGGAAAAGTCGAAGGTTTCGACTGCGCCGCTGGATGTGCCGCTGGGGGTGAAGGAGAATGCTTGCGTGAAGGTGGCTCCGCCGTCGGTGGAGTAGCGCACGGCGTTGTTGTCAAATCCGGTGCCGGTTCGGCGCGTCCAGAACACAAGCTCGATATTCTCGGCGTTTTCGGTCGAGACGGCGATGTCGAAGTGATTGCCATTTTCTGCGTTGTCCTGTACGGTAAAGCTCGCACCAGATGCGTCGTCGCCCTGGGCGTTGCTGGTGTCACCACTAAAATCTTCCAGGTTGTCTGTGCCAACGTTGTACGTAATCGCTCCGGTGCCGAACGTAGTCTCAATCGGCGCGGGCCACGGATTTCCGCTTGGTTCTGGACTGTTGAAATTCCAGTATCCAAGCAGGTCTTGCTGGGCCGTGGCCGGACGCGCCAGGCAGAACAGCAATCCGATAAGCAGTAACACGTGACGCCAACCAGCGCGGCGAAGGAGAGGCAGGTGTAGCGGTTCGATCATGGCAGAGCGAGACATTCAGAGCGAATGGCTGACAATGAAGGTATAACTTATGAATGTGTGCCCTGTACATCCATCCCAAACGTATTACGATTTGTTAATCGTTTGGTGTTAGCCACTGGCAGCAGACACCGACGGCGACACCGCTTGCGTAGACGACACTTCGTGCTGTTCGGCGATGCGGTAGGCGTCGGTCGTTTCCATGCGGGGGCGCACAATCATTTCGCCCAGCAGACCGGTCGTGAACATCTGTGCCCCAAACAGAATGAGCAAGAGGCCCAGTAGAAGCAACGGACGGTCACCCAGCGCGTGGCCAAACACCAGCTTTTCGATGGAGAGCCATAGGCTTACGATGAAGCCGGTTGTGAAGCTAAGCGTGCCGAGTCCGCCAAAGAAGTGCATGGGGCGGGCGGCAAACCGCGTGAGAAACAGCACCGACACAAAATCCAAAAAGCCACGGATGAACCGTTCCAGTCCGAACTTGGTGGTGCCATGCTTGCGTGGGTGGTGCTGCACCGGTTTTTCAGTGATGCGGTCGAAGCCCTCCCATTTCGCCAGCAGCGGAATGTAGCGATGCAGTTCGCCATACAGATTAATGGACTGCACGACCTCGCGGCGGTACGCTTTGAGTCCGCAGTTAAAGTCGTGGATACCGATACCCGACACCAGCCGGGTTACACCGTTGAAGAAACGGCTCGGAATCGTCTTCGAGAGTGGATCGTGGCGCGTGCGTTTCCACCCGCTTACGAGATCATATCCGTCGTCGAGTAGGGCAACGAGCGCCGGGATTTCGTCAGGGTCGTCTTGCAGATCTGCATCCAGCGTAACGACGTACGGGGCGCGCACGCGCTCAAACCCAACTGCGAGCGCGGCGGACTTGCCATAGTTGCGCTGCAGTCGAATCCCCCGAAACCGCTCATCGTCCTCATGGAGCGCCGTGATGACGGCCCATGAGTCGTCAGTCGAACCATCGTCAACGAGCCACACCTCCAGGGCATAGTCGGCGCAGGCCGCGCGCAGCCGGTCGGCCAGCTCGGGGAGCGAGTCGGCTTCATTGTACACCGGAACGACGATGGACAGCTCAGGAGTCGACATAGGTACGGCGGGGCCGGCAACACGACAAGCAGCGAACCGGAGGGCGAACCGCTACACGTCGATGGTGGCGTACTTGGCATTGCGTTCGATGAACTTACGGCGCGGCTCGACGGAGTCGCCCATAAGCGTGCTAAAGGTGTGGTCGGCGCTGGCGGCATCGTTGATCGACACCTGCTGCAGCTTACGCGTGTCCGGATCCATCGTGGTTGTCCACAGCTGCTCCGGGTTCATTTCGCCGAGGCCCTTGTAGCGCTGCAGGCTGGGCTTGGCCTTGCCATTGGCGCGCAGCTCCGTCATCTTCTCGCGCATCTGGTCGTCCGTCCACAGGTAGTATTCGTCCTTGCTCTGTTGGATGCGGTAGAGCGGCGGCATGGCAATGTACACATATCCCTGCTCGATGAGCGGGCGCAGCTGCCGGTAGAAGAACGTGAGCAAGAGCGTACGGATGTGCGCCCCATCGACATCGGCATCCGTCATAATCACCAGTCGGTGGTAGCGAAGCCGCGACAGGTCGAACTCCTCTTCGGTGCTGGTGAGGCCCGTGCCGAGGGCCGTCACGATGTTCTGGATCTCGTTATTTTCGAGGATGCGGTCGAGCCGCGCCTTTTCGACGTTCAGGATCTTGCCTCGGAGCGGCAGGATCGCCTGGAAGTGACGGTCGCGCGCCTGCTTGGCAGATCCCCCTGCCGAATCCCCCTCAACCAGATA
>CAJXLX010000012.1 GCA_913056335.1 uncultured Rhodothermaceae bacterium | reverse complement strand
TCGCCCATCCACCAGTATATCGCGTCGCCAAACAGAAACCAGCCCCAGATACGTTGAGACAGAACTGCTCCGAGACCGCCGTCCCACGCTCCCGTCCCAAAGCCGCGGTCGATGTCGGCAAGGGGGGCTTTCAAACTGCCAGTTAGTTGAAGACCGGGGCGGCCATCCAGGCCGTGCAGCAGCGTGAGATCGGCTCGAAGTGATGGGTCGCCAATACCGATATCCGTGTACGTTGCGGTATCAGGCAGGGCAATAGTCGCGCGGCCGCGACGGCGGCCCGTTCCCATCCCGTCATCTGGACGGGAGCGGCGCCCCACGGCTGCGTGCTGCGGTCCGCCAGACGGCACGCCGCCTACTATACTGTAGGATACCCAGGGCGAACTCTGATAGATGATAGGCAGAGATACCGATACTTGCATCCGCCTGTGCGACAGATGAAGCCCATTGGTCAGATACACAGAGTGCGTGCGTTCAGCAAAGATATAACTGCCTGTCGCATATTGTGCGGATCCAGTATAGTTTACCCTCTGGCTCTGCACAGGGGCTACCGTTGTAGTTAGTGCTACAACAGCCGCCCACCAGACGAGTCGGCGAAGGATGGAGCAGTGCATAGCGATCCCTTCATTGTAGTAGGTCAGCCATTGGGGACCGATTGCTGCCGAAAACGCTCTTGGAGCCGCTCCATAGACTGAACGGCTTCCCCAAGCTGATTCGTCATCTGGTTCATGTGTTCGCGGAGCCGTTCCATCTCCCGCTGCATCTCCTGGTCTTGCATCATCTCGCGATTCTGCAACATCATTTGGTGGCCTTCCAGCGCATTTTTTATCTGTCCCGCCATATTATACAGATGCTCATTCATGCGCTGCATCTGCTGCATTTGATGGCGTTGTTGTTCGTTTTGTGTGCGTTGCATCTGCTGCTGCATCTGCTGCGCCATCTGATGAGTGCGGTCCATCATGCGCGTCATCTGCTGCATATGCTCCTGCATTTGCTGCATCTGTCGCTGCATCTGACTTTGCTGCTGTGCTGCGATGGGCAGGGCTGTGAGTATAGCGAGCAGCATAAGTGCGGTGAGAGACGAAAAAATCGTTTTCATGTCGATACCTCTGCAAGTTATTCGGTGATGATCGGGCAACGTGATGCGTGCATGCGGATGTTGCCTTGCGGGCTAAGAGCCGCTCGGAGCAGGTCCAGGTTGGTATGCGAAGCACACAAATGAATCCAATAGAAGCGCTCAGCGAGGTCGCTGTCCGCGCCAGACAGGGCGGCCCTGCGTATCGCGGAGGCGTAGCGAACGCTCGTTGTGAAGCACCTCGGCGGCGATGATTGCCGGGGCATTCTGCACCATCACTCGGGATCCATGCACAGTGAGCGAATCGTTCACCTGAGGAGCGAAGGACTGCTCTTCAACGTACCAACTCGGCCCGAGATGAACAGCCAAGACCTCACCACTGGTCTGTAGTTGAAGGTGGATTCCCGTTGACGGGCCGCGGCGGCTTTCTACACTGTCGATGCGAGTGATGACGCCTCTGACCGTCTCAACCGTGGCGGGGTCAAATATGGAGACTGCGCGACGCTCTTCTCCGCGCTGTTGCGCAAGCACCGGAGCAGTTAGCATAAGCAGCAATACCAGCACGCCGATACTGAATACAAACGGGTGGTTCATGGCTGTGTGCTTTAATTGTCGGGTCGGGGGACGGATGGTGTTATTCATGATCGGACGATTCCATTATTAGGTCAGGTGCGGGGATGCCAGCTCGGACCGCAGTTCCGGATGGCTAATCTTGCCGCCCAGATTAGCTGTATAGCCAATGAGTCCAACGGCACCCAAAGCCAGCACGAATGTGAGGACGACCGACCAGCGGGCCAGCCGACCACGCAGGGCACCAATCACGAGTGCAATAATTGACGCGCCGCCGGTGAGCAGTCCGGCCCAGAGTGCATAGATGCCCATGTCTTCGTGGGCCTCCAGTGCATCGTAGGAGACATGCGCAAGGTCTTCAACAATCTCCTCGGCAGGCTCGCCGGTCAGGTATACCGCCAATGTAGATACACCAGCAAAAGCAATGAGAGCAAGGCTGACTTTTTGGACCTCTTCTTTTGTGCGCCATTGTCCGTAAGCCAGCAGCACGGTACCGAAGAGCAGTCCCAACAGTGGAATATGATTGAGGACGAGATGAGCGTGAGCAGCGTTCATGGCGATTGTGCGTTTAAATGGCTAAAAGAACACAGAAGGCACCATCTGCCGGCAAGATGCCGGTCAAATGACATCGAGGCCTGTGCGAGGCGTGCGAATGTCGAGCGCATGGCGGACGGGGAGCACGAAGATTTTCCCGTCACCTCGGCGGCCCGTGCGGGCGTAGTTGGCAATGGCCGCTGTAATCTCGTCGATGCGGTCGTCGTGGCAGACGATTTCCAGCTTGAGTTTTTTGACGTAGGGCGTGACCGCCTCGTCATACGTGCGCTTGCCCTCCGGGCCGGCCTCGTGTCCAAAGCCTTCGACGGTGCTCAGGCTGGCCCCCGGCACGTTCATCTTCCGAAGCTGGTCGACTACGGCGTCGCGCATGCGGGGTCGGATGTAAGCAACTATCATCTGCATAAGCGTATCGGATGGCGGTGGGAGGCATACGGGAGTGATGCAAAGGGGGCAATGTTAACCGTTCGCCCGGCTGGAAGCAGAGGCGGGTTCGGCAGATTCCACGGCTTGATCGATCTCGGAGGTAGGCTGCGCCGACGGGTTGAACAGCACGTAGAGCGTGGGAAGCAGAAGCAACGTGGAAGCCAGCAGCGTGAAGAGCCCGCCCACCACCACCGCCGCAAGCGGACGTTGCACGTCGGAGCCGATGCCGGTGGCAAACAGCAGAGGCAGCAGGCCCAGCAGCGTGGTCATGCCGGTCATTAGGATGGGGCGGAGGCGTAGCATCGCGCCCTCGCGCACCGCGTCGTAGAACGACCGCCCCTGCATCCGCAACTCGTCGATGAAGGAGATCATCACGATGCCGTTCTGCACGGCGATGCCCAGCAGCGCAATAAATCCGACTGAAGCTGGCACGCTCATGTACAAGCCCATCGCCCACAGCACCACGATGCCGCCGACTACGGAAACGGGGATGTTGAGAAAAATAAGCATCGCCTGCTTGACGGAGTTAAACGTCATGTACAGCAGCATGAACACAATAGCCAGCGTAATCGGCAGAATCAGCAAGAGGCGGTCGTTGGCGCGCTCCTGATTCTCAAACTGTCCGCCCCAGTCAACCAAATAGCCGGGAGGCAGGCGAACCTGTGCCTGTACGGCGGACTGCGCCTCCTCCACAAAGCTGCCAATGTCACGTCCGGTTACGTTAGATTCGACGGTCAGCTTGCGCTTCCCCTGCTCGCGGCTTACCTGCGCCGGCCCCTGCGTGAGGCGCACGGTGGCTACGTCTTGCAACCGGATCTGCGTCCCGTCTGGTGTGAACAGCGGGACGTTCCGGACGGCCTCGGCGGAGTTGCGGTCTGTATCGGCAAACCGGCCGATGAGGTCGAAGCGGCGGTCGCCTTCAAGCACTTCGGTAACGCGCTCGCCCCCGACGGCCAGGGCGAGCGTGCGCTGCACTGCATCCACCGAGAGCCCATAGCGGGCGGCATCGGCACGGCGGATGTCGACCTCCAGGTAGCCGAAACCGGCCACCTGCTCGGGGGCCACATCGGCATGGCCCGGAACGGAGCGCAGCACATCGGCGACCTCGTTGCCCAGCCGCTCCAGTTCGCCGAGGTCCTCGCCGTAGATCTTGACGGCGACCTGGCTCTTTACGCCGCTGACCATCTCGTCGAGGCGCAGCGCGATGGGCTGGGTAAACGAGAACCGGGCGCCCGGCACCTGGTCGAGCCGTTCGCGGAGCGCGTTCACGAGCGCCTCTTTCGAGTCGTAGCGCCACGTGTCACGCGGGGTCAGGTTCACGATCATATCTGAGAGTTCTTGCCCCATTGGGTCGGTGGCCACCTCGGGGCGTCCGGTTTTACTCACCGCATCCGCTACTTCGGGAAACTCCAGCAGCGCTGCCTCCACCTGCGACTGCACGCGCTGGGTGGTGCTGAGGGCTGCCGACGGCTTCATGGCGGCCTGGATAGCGATGGCGCCCTCTTCCATCTGCGGGGCAAACTCGGAGCCGGTGACTGTGTAGACGCCGATGCCCACAGCCAGGGTGGCGCCAGCAAGGGCGAGCGTCAAGCCTGTGCGCTGGAGCGCGCCATCGAGCAGCGGGCGGTAGATCCGCTTGGCGAAACGCACAACCGGATTGCGCTCGGCAGCGTCGTCCTCTGTAATGTCGTCTCTTGCCGCATCACCCGCTGCAGCCTTCTGCTTTCCATTTGAGCTAAAGAAGCCCGCTGTACCTGAGCCTACGTTCTTTAGCAGGTACGAGCTAAGCGCGGGAGCCATGGTGAGCGCCAGGAAGAGGGAGGCCAGCAGCGCAAACGAAACTGTGAAGGCCAGCGGGCTGAACATGCGGCCCTCCATCTGCTGCAGGGTAAAGAGCGGCAAGAACACCGCGATGACAACCCCTACAGCAAAGGCGATAGGCCGCGCCACCTCGCTGCCAGCACGCACCACAATGAGCCCGATCGACTCGTCGGGGTTCTCTTCGCGCATCCGGTAGATGTTTTCTACCATCACGATGGCCCCATCCACGAACATGCCGAGCCCAATGGCCAGTCCGCCAAGGCTCATCAGGTTGGCCTTGAAGCCAAAGTAGTACATCAGAATGAACGTGATAAGCGCCGTCAACGGCAGAATGAGGCTTACAATGAGCGCCGAGCGCCAGTCGCCGAGAAACGTCAGGAGCACGAGAACGACGAGCAGAACGCCAATCATCAGGCTGCCAGTGATCGTGTCGATGGCCTCCAGCACGAGGGTGTTGCGGTTGTAGAAGACATCGACCTGCACCCCCGGAGGAAGCGTTTGCTTCAGTTCTTCCATTTTGGATTCGACGTTCTCCACGACCTCCTGGGCATTGGCACCGCGCTGCATCAGCACGATGCCGGTAACGACTTCGCCTTCGCCGTTCATCGAAGCGCCACCGCTTCGCATCGGCGAGCCGACTTCCACATCGGCCACATCGCTCACGAGAACGGGCGTGCCTCCTCGGCTGGTGATTACCGTGTTCTGGATGTCGGTTATCACGTTGCCCGACTCCGCCCCCAGCCGCCCGATGCCGCGCACGACAAACTGCTGATCGCGCCGCTCGATGTATTGGCCGCCGGCGTTTCGATTGCTCTGGCGCAGGGCCTCATACGCCTGGTCGAGCGTAATGCCCTGGTTGACAAGCGCTTCTGGATTGAACAGCACGTGATACTGCTTCACGAACCCGCCCAGCGAGTTGGCTTCTACCACGCCAGGAACGGTGCGCAGCTCGGGCCGCAAGATCCAGTCTTGCATGGTACGTAGCTCACGGGGAGAGTACGTGTGCGCGTCGCCGGGAGCGTCGCGGAGGGCGTACTGGTAGATTTCGCCCAGAGCGGTGGTTACAGGGGCCATGGCAGGCTGGGCAGTGCCGGGGAGTTGATCGCGCACCTGGCTAAGCCGCTCGAAGACCAACTGCCGTGCAAAGTAGATGTCGGTATCCTCTTCGAACACGAGGGTAACCACGCTCAGCCCGAACTGACTCAGCGACCGGTTTTCGACAACGCCCGGCAGGCTGGCCATGCTCGTTTCGATGGGATAGGTTACCGACTGCTCCATCTCTACCGGCGAAAGGCCCGGCGCCTCTGTCAGGATCTGGACCTGCTTGTTTGTGAGCTCAGGGTAGGCATCCAGCGGCACCGCACGCCAGCTGTAGAGCCCCCACCCGGCCAGCGCCGCGGTAAGAAGCAGAACGAGTACGCGCTGCTTGACAACAGACTTGATAAGGGCGTCGAACATAGGGGGTTGAGGTCAGGGTGATGCAGGGAATCGCAACGTCGTATCAGCATTGGCAGCCAGCCAAGCTGTTAGACCTGCTGGTTGTCGATAGCGCTCATGATCTGGAAGGCCCCGTCCATGACGACATGCGTGCCGGGGGCCAACTCGCGCACGACCACGGTGCCCTCGGCATCGGCGGGCGCGTCGACATCCTGGCGGCGGTAGGCATGGTTGCCGTCCTCGACAATCACGTAGGTGCCGCGCTCGTCGGTCATGATGGCATCAGCGGGTAGTGCAGGCTCGGCGGCCCCGGTGATGGCTACGCGCACTGTGGCGAACATGCCGGGACGCAGCGACCCGTCGCTGTTACTAAGGCGGATGCGTGCGCTTACGGCACGGCGCTCGGCATCCACCTGCGGCACCAGCTGGGCAATCGTGCCCCGGTATTCGCGGTCTGGATTCACGGGGGTCTTGATGGTAACCTCCTGTCCTTCGCGGACCCGATCCAGGTTGCGCTCGAACACGTCGGCTACCACGCGGATGGGCTGCAGGTCGACCACGTAAAATAGCTCCATGCCTTCATCCACTGGGCTGCCCAAGACCGCCATCCGGTCGAGCACGGTGCCGCTGATGGGCGCTTCCATAGGCAGGGTGCTCAGGTCCTCTTCGCCCCGTGCCACGCGTTCGATTCGGTCGGCGCGCACGCCAATGGAGCGCAGCTCCTGCCGGGCCATCGCCCAGTCGCGTTCGGCAGCGGTCAGGTTCTTGGTGAGTCCGACGCCGCGCTCCTGCAAACGCTGCTGGCGATCCAACTCATCGCGCGCCTGGCGTAGCGCCGCAACGCGCTGACTGAGTCCGGGGGCCGTGACTTCGGCCAGCACCTGGCCTTGCTCAACCTGCGCCCCCACGCCTACATGCAGCGCGTCGACCCGCCCGCGAATCAGCGACGTGACGTACGCCTGCTGATTCGCTTCGGGCAGCACACGCGCCGGGAGCGATAGGTGGCTCGTGATGGGGCGCTCTTCGACGGTCACGGTGGTAATGGTGAGCTCGCTGCGCGCTGCGTCAGTCAGCGTAATCTGATCTGGCGGCGACGCGTCTTCAGCGGTGGCGTCATTGGTCGGGGGCGGCGCATTGCTGCTGCATCCAACAGCAAAAAAGAGCAGTGCAAGCAGAGGCAGAGAGCGGACAGGCATGGGCACGGAAGCAGTAGGGCGATAGAAGAATGAGGAGAAACCCACCGGCTGTGTTAGTCAGCAGGCTCCAGGCGGGCAGCAGGAAGCAGGGGCGGCGTGTCGGTGGGGCGCACGCCCATCGCGTATTCGAGAGCGGAAAGGCGATGCAGGTAGCCCGTAACCAGGTCGATCTGGAGCAGCTGGGCGGAGCGAGCGGCTTCCATCGCATCCAGCAGACCGACCAGGTTCAGTTCGCCTTCTTCGTAGACGTATTGGGCCTGCTGGAGCAGCGAGTCGGTCGAAGCAAGCACCTCGCCGGAGAGCTGGTCGATGCGATTGCGGTAGCTCTGGGCCTCGGTGTAGGCCGTGCGCAGTTCTACCTCGACAGCGCGCTGTGCATCGGCCCGCTGGGCCTGTGCGCGTTGCTGCTGCGCCTCTTGGACGCGAACGCGCGTGCGTCCGGTGTCCCACATGGGCAAGCCAATGCTGATGCCCGCGTGATAGCCCCATTCCGTACCGCCCGGTTGGTCGCGCATGACGGGTCCGAGCGAGAGGGTGACGTCGGGGATGCGCCCGAGCCGGGCGGCGCTAAGCTGTTGCTGCTGGGCATCCACCTGCGCCTCGGCTGCGTTGAGCAGTCCGCGCTGCGCCAGGGCTTGGGTGCGTAGCGCATCGTACTCTGCGTCGAACGCTGGGGCCTGCAGGGTGGCGGCGACGGTGTAGGTTATGAGGGTTTCGGGGGCGGCTGCCTGCATGGTGCTGTCCGGCAGAATATAGGCGGCCAGACGCAGGCGGGCGTTGCGGCGGCTGACCTGGGCATCGGCCAAGGCGTTCTCGAAGTCGGATACCGCTACGCGCATTCGAGCGCGCCCGAACGGACTGAAGTCGCCCTCCTCGTAGCGTACGTCAGCGGTGTGGGCGGCTTTGCCCACAGCATCGGTGAGCTGCTGCAGGGCCTGCACCCGCGCTTCGGCGGCGGCTACGTTAAGGTAGCGCGTGCGCAACTCGTGGAACGCCTGCGCCTGCGCTTCCTGATACGAAAACTGGGCGGCTTCGGACGTGTACGTGGCGGCGCGGCGCTGGGCACGTTTGCCGCCGGGGTACGGGAGCGTTTGCGTAAGGCCCAACTCCGTTTCGCGCTCGGTGCCGCCCGTAGGAAGCGGGATGCTCGTCTGCGCCGCTTGCACGGACGGGTTGGGCCAGAGTGCAGCATCACGTGCGTTGCGTGCCACGTAGTCGGCATCGGCTCGTGCAGCCCGTAAGCCCGGGTTGTGCGCCATCATCAGGGAGGTCGCCGCCTCCAGCGTGAGTGAGTCAGGCAGCGCACGGGGTTGGGCCTGCACGGGAGAGGCACTAAGAAGCGCCAGCACGCCAATAAGAACCACAAGAGGCAACCCGTGCCTATGCGAATGCCACAAAGTGGGCGAGAACATCAAAACACGGTGCATAGCAAGAAGGAAAAACGCAGGGTGGGTTCTCTATACATGGTGCAGTGTACAAGAAGCACATAGACAGAATCATTAGAGCCCGATTAGAGACGCATTAGAGAACGATTAGAGGAGGCAGTCGGGGCGGAATAAGGAGGCACCTCACGTGTGCAATCCGTATGATACCCCCGTTCCACAACAGCAAACTTCAGTATGGATGCGCACGTTTTACTTGTCGAAGACGAGGCCGACATCGCCTCGTTTATTCAGCGTGGACTGACCGAAGAGGGATACGTGGTGACCTGGGTCACTGAGGGCGAGCAGGCGCTGGACGAGCTGCGCACGTCTTTGGTCGATGTGGTGCTCCTTGACATCCGCCTACCGGGCATATCGGGCATGGAGGTGCTCCACCAGGTGCGTGATCGCCTGCCGCACCTGCCCGTGATGATGCTGACTGCGCTCGATGCGGTCGAAGATCGCGTGGCCGGCTTGCGCTCCGGTGCCGATGACTACCTACCTAAGCCGTTCGACTTTGACGAGCTGCTGGCTCGCGTAGAAGCGCTGCTCCGCCGGGCCGCCTCTCCCGATGGGGAGGCCGCGTCCAACGTGCTACGTGCTGGAAACCTGCGGCTCGACCGTGCTGCACACACCTGCATCTGTAACGGCACGGCCCTAAACCTTACGCCCAAGGAGTTCGACCTGCTGGCCTACTTCATGGCGCATCCTGGCGAGGCGTTACAGCGTGCGCAGATCCATCGCGACGTGTGGGGGCACGACTTCGACCGGGGCACCAATCTCATTGATGTATATGTGGCTTACGTGCGCAATAAGCTGAACGAAACCGCCTGCTGCGATGCATGCATCGAGACCGTGCGAGGCGTAGGATATCGCTTCGCTCCGACAAGCAATGCCAGTGCCTCCTGAGCACATCCATCTAAGCGCATCCATGCCTTCCCATGGCGAACTCGTCTACCACAGCGGCTCTGCCCACCCGGCCTACGTTCCGGCAGCGACTGCTACTTACCATTGGCAGTGCACTGGCGGTGGCACTGGCTGGGCTGGCTGGGCTTATCTGGCTGGGGGCATATGCGTGGTTTAACCACACAGCTCACCAGGTGCTGCGCGCCGAGACGGAGCATGTGCTGGCTCAGGTCGTCGGACCCGGTGGCACGCTGCATGCCGATGCCTATGCATGGAACGAGCCGCACCACCTCTTCCGTGGTGAGCACGTCGATCCCTTCTTTCTGCAGGTCTTTAACACGGACGGTGAACTGGTCCGCGCCTCCGAAAACATTGCGGCCTTCCCCGACGACGCCTACCCGGAACAACTGCTGGACAAGCCCACGCCCCTCGGGCGCTCATACGCTCCGCTGCGTACCGTGCAGGTGGAGGACACGCAGCTCTACTACATGGTGCGGCCCATTCGCAATACCGACGGCACGCCCATTGGCATCGTGCAACTGGCCCGTCGGGATCCGGGGCGGCAGCAGCTGCATCGGCGGGTGGCGTTCGGGCTCGGCGGCGGGCTCCTCGTTGTGCTGATGGGGCTGGGCGCGCTCATCTGGTGGGTGGCCGGGCGCGTGCTGCGTCCACTCGAAACCATTACCGAAGCCACGAAGACCATCTCTGCCGATGCGCTGAACACACGCATTACGGTTCCAGCGGAGTCGGATCGCGAAACAGCGCAGCTGGCGGCTACGCTGAATACGCTCCTCGACCGCCTCGAAACGGCATTCGACGAGATGCGCCGTTTTACCGCGAGCGCTGCTCATGAACTCAAAACGCCGCTTACCGTGCTGCAAGGGCACGTCGACGTCACGTTGCGGCGTCCGCGTGAGGCCGAGGACTACCGCGAGACGTTGCAACTGGCGCGCCGCAAGATCAGTCATCTCATTGCGATGGTGCAGGGCCTGCTCACGCTCGCGCGTATCGACCGGGCTGATCAGCCCGGCCCCGACACCACGGTCGACCTGGCGGCACTGGTGCGGGCGGAGGCCCCCGCGTTTTGCGAGGCCGCCGCCAAGCGCGACGTTGCGTTCGTGGTCAACGCGCCAGAATCAGTGCCCGCAGCCGGAGCGCCCGAAATGCTGCGCGAGGTCGTGACGAATCTGCTCGACAATGCTGTGAAGTACACGCGACAGGGACGCATTGAGGTGACGGTGCGCGTGCATGACCACGAAACAGCCGCATTGGTTGTGTCGGATACGGGGGTAGGCATGACCGAAGACGAGCAGGCACAGGCCACCGATCGCTTCTTCCGCGCTGCGTCGATGCATGCCACACAAGTAGACGGCAGCGGACTTGGGCTGTCGCTCGTCGATCAGATTGTGCGCTGGCATGGTGGCACACTGCATATCGAGTCTGCACCCGAACAGGGGACCACCGTCACCGTGCAGCTTCTGCGTTCATCGGAAGCCTGCTGATTATGCCGCACGGCCTCGGGTCGTTGAGGCTGCGCTGCCCGCATCGGTGCGCGAGTTGTTCTGCGAAGATTGTTACATCGAAGTGGGGCACACAGGGGATACGGAGGCCGCCTGTTTCGTGTACGGATACGCTTTATATGCATCATTCTACTACGTATCCAACCGCGTTTCGCTATGCCCGATGACACCATTGCAACGACGCTGACTTCCATCCATCAGATGACGCCGCGCGTAAAGCAGTATGTGCTGCAGGCGCCACACCACACGTTCGATTACGCACCCGGACAGCACGTCCGCATTGCGTTTGAGCAAGATGGCGATCTGGTGCAGCGCCCGTACACTCCTGTCAACCTGCCTGGCACCGATACGCTGGCCCTCGGCATCAAAACGTACGACGGCGGCACGCTGTCTACCTACATGGATGAACGTGAGATGGGCGACACGATAGAGATCATTCCACCCGGTGGCAACCTGCACCTACGCGATACCAACCGCGACGTGGTGTTCTTGTCGACCGGCACTGGCATCACGCCGATGATTGCGATGCTAAAGCAGTACCTGCGCGACGGCACGGGGCAGGCGGCGTTCCTCTACGGCGAGCGCACGCAAGACGATATCATGTACCGCGAAACGCTCGATCATCTCTCGGCCGATCACGCGAACCTGCGCGTGCTCTACTCGCTCTCGCATGAAGAATGGGACGGCCCCACCGGCTTTGTGCAGACGCACATCGAGGAGGCTCTGGGCAATGACTTCAACGACCCGCACTACTACATCTGCGGCATTCCGCCGATGGTAGTCGAGACGGAAAACGTGTTGAAAGACGAGCATGGCGTTGCAGAAGATGCCATCTTCACCGAAGGATGGGAGGCGAGCGCTGTGTAGCAACACCGGCCGTTGCGCTCGGCGAAGATCTGTTCTACGTACAGGCACACACCTCCGTTGGTAGGGACACGGCGCTCCGTGTCCCTACAGTGGTTTGGGAGCATCGGTGGAGCTTGTGAGGGCGCGCCCTATTCTGATGTGGGGCGATGCTGCTGACCTGCTTGTAACAATGAACTTTGATTAATGCGTATTCTACAATCAATACAACAGTCTACGCACAATATCTGAGGTGCATTATGTACGATAATATTCTGTATCCGACAGACGGAAGCTCAGGAGCCGATGCCGCCCTTGCCCACTGCCGCCACCTGGCCGAATCGTACGGGGCCACGGTGCATGTGCTGCACGCTGTGGAGCAGCTGGATTCGTACGGACTCAGCAGCGACCTGAAGGTAGATGCCCCCCGCGGAACGGTCGGCGATGCCGAGGGCACGGGGGCGGGCATGGTGGGCAGCCGAACGAAGCGCGAAGAGATGCAGGAGAGTATCAAAGCGCACGGCGCCCAAATCGTGGCTGATGCCGCAAGCCGGTTGGGCGGTGTAGAGACGCAGACGATGCTGGAGGTGGGCAATCCGTACAAAGTGATTCTTGAAAGCGCTTCCGATTGTAATGCTGATCTCATCGTGATGGGTACGCATGGCCGAACGGGCCTGGACCGCTACCTCATTGGCAGCGTCGCCGAGAAGGTGGTGCGCATGTCCGACGTGCCCGTCCTGACGGTGCGCCAAGAAAACACGTGACACAGCGGGTCTGGATCGGTCTGCTCTGGGACGGCGCTCTCTACTTCCGGAACCGTCATCCTGAACTTGATTCAGGATCCACCCCATGGAAGAGGCGCGGTGCGGTCGTAGGGACACGGTGTGCCGTATCCCTACGGGTTGGCGGTACGCCCTACGCGTTCCCGTTCGAGGGCCTGCGCAGTTGCAGTTGCGCGGTGCAGCAGTGTTATTGCGTCTACATGGGCTCTTTCTGGTGATTAGACAATGCTCTATGACGCGCGTGCTTCAATACATTGTCGGTGTGGTGCCTGTAGCGGCGCTCCTTGTTGTCCTGGGGATGCAACACATCGCGCCGCCTCCGCAAGCCGTGCCGTGTCCGCCCGAGGACACGCCCGCCGCGCCCGACTCGTTTACGGTGGCGCTGGAAACCACCACAGGCCCGGTGCGGCTGCGTCTGTACCGTGCGTGGTCCCCCCACGGCGTAGACCGCATGCACTGCCTGGTGCGGCATGATCATTTTACGGATCTGCCGGTCTTTCGCGTGGTGGAGGGCTTCGTAGCGCAGTTCGGACTGACCGGTGACCCGGCCACCGACTCGCTCTGGGCCGACGCGGGCATCCCCGATGAGCCGGTGCGCGCCTCCAACACGCGCGGCACCATCGCCTTTGCCCGTGACAGCATCGACACGCGATCAGCGCAGCTTTTCATCAACCGGGCCGACAACGCCCGCCTCGACACGACCACCTACAACGGCGTAACCGGCTTTCCGCCGCTCGGACGCGTTACCCGCGGCATGGAGGCGGTGGATGCGTGGTACAGCGGCTACGGCGAGGCCACCAGCCAGGACTCCATTCGCGTGCAGGGCCGCGCCTACCTGACGCACAAGTATTCAGATTTGGATGTGATTGAGACGGCTCGTATTATGAGATAACCAGTCGACTACTCGCTCTCTCATGAAAACTATGTCTCACTCTTTCCCTTTCTATGCGCTGCTGTTGATCGGGCTCTCACTCGCAGGCACAGGGTGCACCACGCTACCACGCTTCGAGTCGCTCGATCCGGAGGCCTATCAAACCTACATGGAGGCGCAAACTGAAAAGGTGCTGATGGTTTCGCGGAAAGCGGGAAGCCAGGCGTACGTCTACGGGTATGGATCGGGGCATTCAACACAGGAAGAGGCGTTGGAAGCAGCGCAGCTCCAGTGCGAAACGCGTCGTGAAATTTACCGGCTGGAGAACGCGTGCGAGGTGTACATGATCAACAATGAAAAAGTGGCTGAAGACGATTGAGGCTCTCGACTACCAAGATCTGACAGGTCCTCGGGACCTGTCAGATCTAATGCTTCGGGCAGAATCATTTGGAAATAGAGAGCCATGTCGTAGGGACACGGCGCGCCGTGTCCCTACAGAGCAGACACATAAGCGCACCGCAACGTGCTGCTTCCACGCCTACACGTGACTAATCGCAAAAAAGCGGCAAGGTCCGCCCATAAAGGCTGCAATCGGGGTTCAGGCGGTATGTGGGCTCGAACCCCACTCCCCGCCAGCGGTACGTAGGCACGTCTCTGTTGTATCGTACTTCACCTTGCCATATGCCTGCCTCCGCATCCCCCTGGACCGTCTGCAAGTTTGGGGGGACCAGTGTGTCGACCCGCGCCCGCTGGGACACCATCGCCGCCCTCGTTCAGCGCCACATCGACCGCGGGATGCGCCCCATGCTGGTGTGTAGCGCGCTCAGCGGCGTATCCGACCGCCTGGATGCCATTCTGCATGCCAGCGCGTCTGCAGAGCGCACCGACCAACTCGCGGCCCTCCAAACGCAGCACAGCGAGCTGGCGCGCGCCCTGGAGCTGCCTGCTGATGTGCTCGACGATGCGTGGGACAACCTGCAGGCGCTCGTCGATGATCTGCCCGATAACGATGTGCCCCATCCACGGCAGCAAGCCGCGCTGATGGCGCAGGGTGAACTCCTGTCTACGCGACTCGGGGCCGCGTTTCTGCGGGCGCAGGGCGTATCCACCCGCTGGCTGGATGCCCGAGAGGTCCTGCGCTCCGAGCGCGAGGCACACCTTACGCCCGCGCGCCGATACCTCTCGGCCACGTGCAGCTTCTACCCCGATGCCATCCTACAAGACCACCTGCACGATGCCGACACCGAGGCGGTGCTCACGCAGGGATTCATTGCAGGTAATGAGATCGGCGACACCGTGCTGCTGGGACGCGGCGGCTCCGACACGTCGGCGGCCTACTTCGCTGCCAAGCTCGAAGCCGAGCGCCTCGAAATCTGGACCGACGTGCCGGGCCTCTTCACCGCCAACCCGCGCGACATCCCCTCGGCGCGGCTTTTGAAGCGGCTTACCTACAACGAGGCGCAGGAGCTGGCCACGATGGGCGCGGCTGTGCTGCATCCACGTTGCATCGACCCGGTGCGCACGCATGGCATCCCCCTGCACGTGCGCTGCACCGATGCGCCCAACCTTGAGGGCACTGTCATCCGCGACGACGTGCCCGATTACGGTCCGCAGGTGAAGGCGATCTCCGCGAAAGACAACGTCACCGCCATCTCTATGGACACCCTGGGGATGTGGCAGCAGGTGGGCTTCCTGGCGGATGTCTTCAGCGTCTTCAAGCATCACGGCCTCTCCATCGACCTGGTGGCCACGTCGGAGGCCAACGTTACCGTGACGCTCGACCCGGTGGCCAATGCGCTCGATCCCGACACCATCAACGCGGTGGTGCGCGACCTGAACGCGTTCTGCAATGCCCGCGTCATTGGGCCGTGTGCGGTGGTCAGTCTGGTGGGACGCCACATCCGCGCGCTGCTTAGCGACTTGGGGCCGGCGCTCGAAGTATTCGACGAGCAAAACATCTACCTGGTCTCGCAGGCGGCCAGCGATCTCAACTTCAGTTTTGTGGTGGATGCGGAGCAGGCCCCCCGGCTGGTGCGCGAGCTGCACGCCGAGCGATTCAGCGCCCGCCCCGCTGATGAACTTTTCGGGCCGTCGTGGTCGGAGCTGTTCGACACCGAGGAGTCCAATGCGGAGGCGACACCGCTCTGGTGGCAGACTGAGCGCGAGGCGCTGCTTGCCCTGGCCGACACCACCAACACGCCCGGCTACGTCTATCACGCCCCCACGCTGCGCACCCGCGCCCAGCAGCTTACGGCGCTGGAGGCGGTGGATCAGCCCTACTACGCCGTGAAGGCCAACCCGCACCCCGATGTGCTCCGCTGCCTGTACGACGAGGGCCTGGGCTTTGAGTGCGTATCGCTGGGCGAGGTGGAGCGCGTCTTTGAAGCCGTCCCGCAGGTGGATCCACAGCGCGTGCTCTTCCAGCCGAACTTTGCGGCCATTGACGAATACCGGGCGGCCTTCGAGCAGGGCGTGCGCGTGACGCTCGACAACGTGCAGCCGCTCGACACGGACCCCGAGGTGTTTGCGGGGCAGACCATCTTTCTCCGCATCGATCCCGGACGCGGGCACGGCCACCATCGCCATGTGCGCACCGCAGGCGCGCAGTCGAAGTTTGGCATCGTGCCCGACGAGCTGCCCCAGGCCCGTGCGCGGGCCACCGAGCACGACATTCGTATCGAAGGGCTGCACGTGCATGTGGGCAGCGGCATCACCCAGGCCGAGCCATGGGCCGACATCGCTGCGTTTCTGGGCTCGCTGGCCGAAGACTTTCCGGACGTGGAGATTCTGAACGTGGGGGGCGGACTCGGCGTGCCCGAGCGGCCTGGGGGCGACCGGCTGCCGCTGGATGCGCTGAACGAGCGGCTCTCCGAGTTCAAGCAGCCGCATCCCCAATACGCCTTGTGGATAGAGCCGGGCCGCTTTCTGGTGGCCGAGGCCGGCGCGCTGCTCGCACGCGTTACGCAGACCAAGCAGAAGGGCGAAGCCACGTACGTCGGACTCGATGCCGGCATGCACACGCTGATGCGTCCGGCGCTGTACGGGGCGTACCACGAGATCGTAAACCTGACGACGCTGGATCAGCCCAACGTGCAGACGGTGAACGTGGTGGGGCCCATCTGCGAGAGCGGCGACGTGCTCGGCTACAGCCGCCGCCTGCCGGCGACCGAACCCGGCGATGTTATGCTCATTGCCACCACGGGGGCCTACGGTGCCGCAATGGCCAACACCTACAACCTGCGTCCCCGTCCAAACGAGCATTTGATCGACCCGTCTGCTGATGCGTGACTCTGACCGCTGGACCGATCTGTTGCCGCTGGAGAGTGCCTCACCCGAGGCGACCCATGCGTTGGGCGAGCAACTGGCCGAGCGGGCCCAGCCCGGCGATGTGATAGCGTTGCATGGCGACCTGGGGGCCGGGAAAACGCATCTGGTAAAAGGAATCGGTGCGGGACTGGGATACAACCCCGCCGATATTCGTAGTCCTACCTTCACGCTGGTGCATGTGCATGAAGGCGGGCGGCTACCGCTGTATCACATCGACGCGTACCGCCTTGGCGATCCGGCAGAGCTGTACGAGATGGGCGCCGACACGTATCTGTACGGCGAAGGCGTATGTTGCATCGAGTGGCCCAGCCGGATGGGCGAGCTGCTGCCCGACAGGGCCCTGCACCTGCAGCTTACGCACGAAACCCGCACCACGCGCCGAATCAGGCAAACGTGCCATGACTGACCCTATCGACGCGCTCCACGCGCTCCCGCGCTACGCCGGCACCGATGACGAGAGCTACAAGCCGGGCCTCGACCGGATGCGTGCACTCATCGATGCGATGGACATCCGCATTGCCGACCTGCCCACGCTGCACATTGCGGGTACCAATGGAAAAGGCTCTACCGCTGCTATGAGTGCCGCCATTGCGCAGGCGGCTGGATACCGGGTGGGGCTGCACACCTCGCCGCACCTGTGGTCGGTAACCGAGCGGATGCGCATTGACGGCACGCCGATTCCCAACGACACGCTTCGCGCCCTGATTGCGGCGGCGCAGCCCGCGTTCGACCGCATCGAACCCAGCTTCTTTGAGGCGACGGTGGCGCTCAGTCTGCAGTATTTTGCCCACGAAGCCGTCGACCTGGCGGTAGTCGAAGTGGGGTTGGGCGGTCGGCTGGATGCGACGAATGTCGTAGCAGCGCACGTTGCCATCATCACATCGATTGCGCTGGAGCACACGGCGCTTCTGGGGGATACGGAGGCAAAGATCGCTCGTGAAAAGGGCGGTATCATGCGGAAGGGGCAGCCCGTGGTGCTGGGCCCGCTCTCCGATGAAGCCGAGTCTGCGCTCCACAAACAAGCATCGGCGTGTGGGGCTATTTTGCATCGCACCGCCGCCACGACACGCTGGAACGAGGCCCGCCACACGCTCACTACGCCGCGCGCCTGCTACGCCGTGCCTGAGCTGGACCTACCCGGTGCGCATCAGCAGCAGAACGCGGCCTGCGCGGTGCGGGCGCTGGAGCTGCATCCGGCGGTGCGCCTCACCCCCAATGCCGTAGCCAGCGGACTCGGCGCCGTCCGGGCGTATGCCGGATTGCATGGCCGTATGGAACGCCTGGCTGTGCATCCGCCCGTATGGATTGACGTAGCCCACAACCCGGCGGGACTGGCGGCCGCATGCACCGCGCTGCCCCACTGCCCCGGATGCTGCATCGTGGCGTTGGGCGTAATGCGCGACAAGCCGCTCAGCGCGTTGCTCGATGTGTTGGCCGATCGTGGAATCGATACGGTGTGGCCCGTTGAGGTACCCACCGACCGGGCCCTTCCGGCAGAGGCAATTGCTGAGGCGTGCACGGCCCGTAACTGGAAAACGCGCGCTCCGGCTTCGCTGATGGCTCATGTGAATTATTTTCAGCACACGGCCTCGCCCGAAGACGTATTGCTTGTTACCGGGTCGCACTACACAGTCGGTGAACTGTCTCCAGCGTTGCGTCCGCTGTAACGTGGGCCTTGTCTATGGCACGGCCAGCATCGCCAGAGATTGTTGCCTGTGGGGGCGCTTCACGTCGTTTACTTATCGGCACGGCCCTCCTGCCCTTTGTGAGAGCCACTGCAATAAAAGAGCCTCTTTAACTCCTCCAACGGAGTCTCTCGGCGGCTCCACAGACGCTGCACCCGTAAGGCCAATGTACCTGAGTGTCTGTTTTTAAGAAATGAAAGCGCTTCTGGGCAGGTGGCTCTTCTTTCATGTTCAGTGTGTGCATCTTATGTTAGCAGTGCCTTGTTGAGGTCACAGAAGTTAGTTGCTGTAACCAATGAACATCGCAGTTTAGGTTGCGCAACAGCTTTTTACGCGTACACAGCCTTTTTCTCATCCCTGCTTTTCTATTGTCTACGCAATCCCCCCATGTGCTTTTTACGAACCGCGTGTATCCGCCCAATACAGGAGCCACCGGTGCTATTTTGGCTGAGTTGGCCGAGCGCCTTGTAACGCGTGGATGGAACGTAACCGTTGTCGCTGGTCCGGCAGAGGATGCGCCCTCGTCGACGTATCGCAACGGTGTGCGTGTGGAGCGCGTGTCGGCCCTACGGTTTACGCGGGCCAGCACCTGGAGGCGCGGACTGGCCTACGCCTCGCTGTATCCGGCATTTTGGGCACGCGCTTTGCGCTTACCGCGTCCTGACGTCATCGTGTCGAAGACCGACCCACCGCTGCAACTGGTGGTGAGTGCGCTGTTGAGCCGCATGTGGAACGTACCAGCGGTGCACTGGGCTCAAGACGTGTATCCCGAAGTGGCTGAGGAACTGGGCGTTATCCCCAAAAACGGCTGGCTGGCGGGCGGACTGCGGCGCGTGTCGACCGCGGCGTTGCACCAGCACGCCCGGGTTGTTACAGTGGGCCGCTGCATGCAGCAGCGCATTGTGGCCCGCGGGTATCCGGAGCAGCGCACGCGTGTGATCCCGAACTGGCCCCCCGAACTGGTGCGTCCGGTACCGCACGATGAGAATACGTTCCGCACCGAGCATGGGCTGGAGGATGCGTTTGTCGTGATGTATTCCGGCAATATGGGGCTGGCGCATCCGTTCGACGCGGTCTTGAAGGCCGCCACCTATCTGCACGACACCGTGCCTCATGCGGTGCTTGCCCTCGTTGGCGAAGGCCCCCGCAAGGCAGAGCTGCAGGCCCGTGCCCGCGAGCGCGGGCTGGACAATGTCCGATTCTTTCCGTATCAACCGTTTGAAACACTCGCTCACAGCCTAAGCGCTGCCGATGTGCACCTGGTTACCATGCAGCCGGAGTTGGAGGGCCTTGTGGTGCCCAGCAAGCTCTACGGCGTGCTGGCTGCCGGGCGTCCGGCACTGTTCCTGGGACCAGCGGGTAGCGAGGCGGCCCGTGTCCTGCGCGAGCATGCGTGCGGAACGGTGCTCCCACAGCCCACCGGACGCGACCTGGCGTGCGAACTTGAAACGTGGCAGGCCGATGCCGAGCGCCGCGTTGCCGCGGGCCGCCGGGCTCGGACCGTGGTCACCAACGCTGCCAACCGAGCCGCCTCCGCATTTGAACGCACGTTGCACACGTGCATTCGCAGCCGTACGTCCGCTGTTGCATGACCGATATCCCCACCGGTACAGAACGCCCCGTCATGGTACATAACGCCAACGCGGTATTCCGTATCGGCCCTGCTTCATAGCTCATATTCCGGTATGTTAACATCGCTACTTGCTGAACTATACGGGCTGTTTCTGGGGGATACGGCAGGCCATCGCCTGGTGATGGCAGGCAGTATTGCACTGCTTGCTGCGCTTGCCTTTACACCGCTCGTTATCTTGGGGGCCCGTCGCTTTGGGTGGCTCGACTGGCCTGCCACCGACCGCTGGCATTCCACGCCCGTTGCGCTCATGGGCGGCATTGCGCTGTTTGGGGCGATCGTTACAGGAGTTGTAGCCACCGGGCTGCTGGAGGTGTATGCCTGGCCCGTCTGGCTGGCCATCATGCTCGTGTTTGCCTCGGGCCTGGCCGACGATCTGCTTGACATCCGGCCCGAGGCCAAACTCGTTGTGCAGATCATCGCCACGTCGCTCTTGCTCTACGCGGGATTTGCCTTCTGGAGGGGCGCGCCCTTCTGGGTGCACATCCCCCTAACGTTCCTCTGGGTGGTGGGCGTTACCAATGCGGTGAATCTCATTGACGGCATGGACGGGCTTGCGGCCGGACTCACCGCTGTGGCCACTGCGGTCTTGGCGGCCATTGCCTGGCTGGTGGGGGTGCCCGGCGTGGCGGCGGTGTCGGTCGTAGTGATGGGAGCCACCATCGGGTTCCTGGTGTTTAACTTCAAACCAGCGCGTGTCTTCATGGGCGATTGCGGGAGCCTGCTGCTGGGCTTTGTGCTGGCCACGCTGGCGCTTACCGTGCAGGGCATGGGCGAGCCGCTTGCTGCTACGCTGGTGCCGGTGGCGGTGCTCGCAGTGCCCATCTTCGACACCAGTTTCGTAACCATCACGCGTATTCTGAACGATCGCCCCATTACCGAGGGGGGCAACGACCACACCATGCACCGGCTCGTGCTGCTGGGGCTGTCGGAGCGCCAGACCGTACTCCTCTTGTGGAGCATCGCTGCAATCTTTGCAGGGGGCGCGCTCATGCTGTACTGGGTGACCACCCCGCTCTTCATTGCGCTTATGCTGTTTGCAGGGGCCGGATTTGTACTGCTCGGTCTGTACTTGGCAGGGGCTACGCACTACCCGCGGATCGATATTCCACTCCGTGTAGAGCGCAAAACCGCCAGTCAGAAATTTGGAGCGGTGATGCAAGCGGTAGCGGGGGGGGCCTACTGGAAGTCCATCGTGGGCACCATGGCCGACCTGCTTCTCGTGGGCGCAGCGCTTGTGCTGGCCTTTCACCTGCGGTTTGACGGCGCCCCGCCTGCCCCCTACGATGAACTGATGCTCCGCATTCTTCCGGCTGTCATGACCGTGAAGGTGGCCGTGTTCTACCTGTTTGGGCTCTATCATGGCATCTGGCGCCACGCCGGTACCTCCGAGTTTGTGCGTCTGGTCATGGGCTCCACAGCCGCATCGGCCCTACTCGCTGCAGGGATGCTGCTGTTGGGATACGGGGCCACCCTCTCACCGGCACTCGTGATTCTCGACTGGATGGTAACGACCGCTGCCATCGCGGGCATCCGATTTGGCTTTCGAGGGATGCGTCAGTACCTGGCCGCCCAGCGTTCGAATGGCACGCGCGTGCTCATCTATGGAAGCGATAGCGCAAGCGTACTGGCGCTACGCCATCTGCGCGAAGATAACACCCTCCATCGCACCGCTGTTGGCTTCGTAGATGCGGACGACAGGCGCGTGGGGATGCACGTGCAGGGCCTCTCGGTCGTAGGCACGCCCAAGGAACTCGCGTCCATCAGCCGTGCCTATGATGCCGATGAGCTGATCGTCCCCACGTTTTCTACTGACAGAGACACGCAGCGCGAACTGCTCCGCATCTGTGTGGAAGCAGGCATAGCATGTCGACTGTTTGCGTTGGACCTGCACCCGGCTGCCCCGGTTCAGCTTCAGGCTCCCACAGGTGATGGCATGACGGGCAAGGAGGGGCAGGCCGCCACTACGCACGACGCTTCTGCGTCAGATACAGATGAGGCGGCCTCCTCTTCCGAGTCGTCGTCCTGATATTGCTTGGGAAGAGCGATTTTGTGGGAACGATTGCCTTATTCCTCCTGAGATGTTTTGTCCTGGGCACGGGCCTTCTGGCGCATCGTGGAGGCCTCGCGCAGCCGCTCCTCCGAGCGCTCGGGCTCTTGCGCCGCCAGTTGCACATACACGCGGGCGGCCTCGTGATAGGCACCCTGTGAGGCGTAGATGCGGGCGAGCGTCTCCGACACCATGTCGTCGATGTCGTCGTCGAGCTCGTCGGGGGGAAGGTCGTCGATGTTCGGGTCGGGACGGATGCGTGCGGACTGCAGCTCTTCGATAAGCGCATCCAGGTCGTCGTCAATCTGGTCAAGTGCTTCGGCAGAGGACGGCGTTTCGCTGTCGAACGCGGCCGCGGCATGATCCTGAGCTGCTTGATCGGCCTGCGTGCGGAGCGTATCCAGATCGGCGGGCCCGTCGTCCATCGATAGCGAGGGCAAGGCCCCGTCGTAGGAAGCATCAGATGGGGAAGCGGGTGGGGCGTCTGCATCCTGCTTCGAACCGGTTGCCTCCGGGGAGGTGGGGCGATTGGGGGAGGCATCGGCCCGTCGCTGCTCGCGAATGAGCGACCGCACCCGAGCGCGCCCGTCTTGCACCGTTGGGCTGTGGGGCATAAGCACATAGGCCTGATCCCAGGCCGAGCGTGCTGCGCCCCAGTTCGTGCGGGCCTCGTAGGCCCGCGCCAGGAGCACGTAGGCCGCTGGGTAGGCCGGAGTCTCAACCACCGCGGCTTCGAGGCAATCAATGGCCTCGGTAACCGACTGGTTGCGGAGCAGATCGAGAGCGTCTTGGATGACGGAAGCAGCCATGAGCGTAGAGATCACCAACGGAGGGGGCCATTTGGGCCTGCGTATCTCTTAACGTACGACGGGGCCGGCGCCTTTCAAAGGGAGTGCGTGGGGTTTGCAGCCTCTTTGCACAGCGCACGGGGACGAGCGGCTTCTTCAGGGGCTCGAACGCGCTCCCACCAATCGGTACCGGCCATAAGCAGGAAACTGAGCGCCAGTGCACTCTGAAACGGAACGCCGCTCCAGATCTGCTGATGCACCAGCACGCCCAGCCCCGCCGCGCTGTAGAGCCCCAGCAGCAGCTCCCCTGTCCAGGCGCGTCCCGATGAGCCCGATGGAGGGGCACCGCCCTTGGGTGTGCGATGAAACGGCATAGACACACGAGTCAGCGCAGCATACACGGCGCGCGTGTTGTTGACGGCCAGGCCCATCGATCCCACAAGGAAAAGGGGTAGTGCGCATGCCGCGTGCCTCCACGACGAGCCAAGCATGCGCTGGGCGCTCCATATGGCGGTAGCAAATGCGGCGAAGCCAAGCCCGCCCCCCGCCAGCATACTCAGATACGCATTCGAGACGGCAGGTGCGTGCATCGCCAGCACCAGCAGGGGCACGTGCAGCAGCGCCGTTCCTACAATAGCTGGAAACGCCAGATGCGCAAGCAGGTGGGCACTGCCCGCAATCTTGCGCCCAAGGCCCTGCGAAGATCGCCACAGCGGGCGCAGCAGCTTACGCGCCGTTTCGATGGCCCCCTTCGTCCACCGAAACTGCTGGGTGCGCCAGGCGGATACGGTGCGGGGGAGCTCCGCCGGTACGGCTACGTCATCCACGTAGCGGAGCCGCCACCCGGACAGCTGGGCCCGATAGCTTAAGTCCAGATCCTCAGTGAGCGTATCAGCCGACCAGCCCCCAGCGTCTTCGATGCATGCCCGCCGCCAGATGCCCGCCGTGCCGTTGAAGTGCATGAAGTAACCTCCGGCGTAGCGTCCGGCTTGTTCGAGAACAAAGTGGGCATTCAGACCCACGGCCTGCGTTTGAGTGTGCCATGAGGTGTCGGGGTTGAGGTGGGCCCATCGGGCTTGCACGAGCCCGGTATCCGGCGTGGAAAAGTGGGGCAGCAGGCGTTTTAGGAAATGCGGTGGCGGTATGAAATCAGCATCGAACACAGCTACGAAGGGCGCAGTGGTTTGCTGAAGGCCGTGGGCAAGGGCCCCGGCTTTGTATCCGGTACGGTGCGTCCGCTGCACATGCGTAATGGAGCATCCGCGCTGCTCCCAGTAGGCGACGCGCTCGGCCACGCGCTGCGAGGTGGCATCGGTCGAGTCGTCGAGCACCTGGATGTGGAGGCGGTCTGCCGGATAGTCGAGTTGTGCGCAGGCGTCGATGATACGGGTAGCCAGATGCGGCTCATTGTAGAGCGGAATCTGCACCGTAACAGCAGGCCAGGGGGCAGGCGAGGAGGCATCGGGCGTGCGGTACTGTCGGCGTATCCAGGCCCACCAGCCCCAGTGTAGTCCGAACAGCGTAAGGACTACCAGGCAGGCCGTATAGCCCACGGCCACGCCTACAGCGAGTATGTCGAGGCCGGTCATGTGGGGCAGCGTTCTTGCAAAAATACGAGGACAGTGTGCACGGACTGCAAGGGGTTCTGATTCGGAACAGCCAGGTAGGAATCGGTGGGCCCGGCTGTTGGTATAGGCAAGTCCAGTATTTAGTAAACCAACCTGAACGAGAGCATGGCTGCACGTAGGGCAGGAATGCACGGAGCGTGGGGACGCATGCTTCTTTTCTGTGTATGTAGTATTGTAGGCATAGCCGCGTGTACCAGCGAGCCGCCTTCGGGCAACGGAGTAGCACGAGGCGCATTCGTGATGTACATTGACGGGGCCGTGCAAGATACCGTGCGTGGCGCAGCCTACCTGCGCGATACAACATCTACAGAGCCGGGCCTTGAGCTGGATGCCGACTCTATTGGGTGGTCGGTTCATTGGATGCGCAGCGATGCGCCTGCTCCTACATACACGCTTGTCCCTCATACCTTGATGCAGGCCGTGCAGGCCGACGCGACAGACGATGCGTACCGTCCTGCACCGCGGGTCAGCGATCCGCTGGCGGCATCACTCTTTATGGCATATGGCACACAGGGCACGTTTGAGGCGCAAGAAGGCACGCTGTATGTGGAACGTGCTACGCCTACCGACCATCTGGGGCGGGTACAAGCCACGCTAACTCTTCGTGGACAGGCCACGCCGTGCGTTACAGTGCAGGGCCACTGGCACGCGATCCCTGCCCCTGATGAGCTGCCGGCTCATGTGCGATCGCAATAGCACAAGCTGAGAAAGAGTGAGCGGTAAGGATTACAAATTACCTGAGTGTAACGCTGTAGGGCGACTGTCAAAACATTGGTACAAACACCACAGGCCCGGAGGGCTACCATTCAGTGAATCACACGCTACACTGCTACGATGCATCGTAATATGATGCGCGGCTCGATCAATTCATGTGCCCGCGCAGCAGTACGCGTGATTGCTCCTCACGTTTGGCTCCGCTCTTTGTTATGGCTCGTACCTCCCCCTCTTCAGCAGGCTCAACGCAGAATGCCCTCAATGCGCTCGACACGCGCGATGTAACGCTTCCGCAGCGGCTCTGGTCGTGGCTTGCGAAGCAGGCCAGCGAGCAACAGGGCTCGGTCGATGAAGTGCTCGCAACCCTCATTGATGTCCATCGTCACCCTGAACAGGCTGCAACCCAGGCCGAAAGATCTTCTGCTGTCCCTGACAGCGCTGGAGCCAACAAGACGAAGCGAGATACATCTGCGGCAGCAGCCGAAACGAAAGACGCAGATACAGACACGGCGGCCGACCGCCTGCGCCGCATGAGCAATCGGCTGAGTGCGCTGCGGGATGACGCTACAGATGATACAGAGCGCGATCCTGATGATACAGCGCCCGATACCGAGTCGCTCATGAACGAAGCCATGAGCGCACTCCAGCAGTCTGCCAACGTAGAAACGGAGCCCCCCGACCCGTCTGCGGCGCCATCTGAATCGATGTTTGACGTGGTGCGCGACGAGAATGCGTAGTCAGTGCGCTACACAGCGTGCTGCTTGCGCGTGCTGGACGCTTATCCCCTTCGCCAGAATACAACAATCTATAGCCTGTAGCCTATGGTACGCGTCCGCGATCAAGTCGACCTTGCTGTGCCGCGCAACGACGTGTTTGCGTATATGGATGAACCGGCACATCAAGCCGAGATTACGCCCAGCCTGGTGCGTTCGGAGCTCCTTGAGCGGCTTCCGAATGGCGGCTCGCGCGCCGCATACACCTACAGCTTTCTGGGGATTGCATTCAAGGGCGAGGTGCAAGCCACTACGTACGATCCGCCCAACCGCATCGTGTTTGCCATGGAAGGCGACCTTGGCGGCGAAATTGCATGGACGTTTACGTCGCTTGCCAAGGAGCGCTCTCGTCTCATTTACGAAGCGATGTACGACATCCCCGTGCCGGTGCTGCAGAAAGCCGCAGAAGCCGTGGCGCGGCGCTACAACGAGCGCGAGGTTCGCACGCTACTTGCCAACTTAAAGGACCGCCTGGAGACAGCGCATGCGGCGTAGGCGCGCCCAACGTATCCGGCTCTAACAACCATGCCCCGCCTGAGCCCTACACGCTCTGGCGGGGCGCCGTTATCTTGATAGCGTTGTATTCTTCGCGTCACGGACTTACTCCACCTCGTAGCCCAGCGTGCGGCCTTTCTCGGTGGCGGGGACGCCCTCGTCGAGCCAGGTGGGCGCGTCGGTATCCATCAGGTAGTGGTCAAAGAACTGTTGCATGCGCATCTGCCAGTCCACTTTCAGGTGGTACTCGGTGGGCCAGTGCGGCTGCCCATTGTAGTTGATAAGCCAGGCGGGCGTGCCCAGCCGACGCATCGCCATGAACATTTCTACGCCCTGTTCAAACGGTACGGCACCGTCTTCATCGTTGTGCATCATCATGAGCGGCGTGTCGATGCGGTCGGCATAGAAGAGCGGCGAGTTCTCCCAGTAGCGCTCAGGATATTGCCACAGCGATCCGCCGATGCGGCTCTGCGTCTGCTCGTACTGAAACATGCGGCTGCGCCCAGTGCGCTGCCGGATGCCGCCGTACGCGCTCGTCATGTTGGATACGGGCGCTCCGGCTTCGGCAGCAGCGAATAAGTCGGTACGCGTAATCATGTACGCAATCTGGTAGCCGCCCCAACTGTGGCCCTGTACCCCAATGCGCTCGCGGTCGATGTAGGGCGCGTCGGCCAGTTCGGTAACGCCCGGCATGATGCTGTTGTAGGCGCTTGCGCCTGGGTATCCCTCTTCATACACAATATCGGGTACGAACACGACGTAGCCCCGGCTGGCGTAGAACGTGGGGTTGATGATGGAGCGATGCGGCGCAGGAGCCCAGTGGGTGTGCAGATTGTCACTGTTGCGCTCATAGAAGTAGACCATGAGCGGATACGTCGCGCTCGCGTCAAAGTCGTCGGGTTTGTAGATGATGCCGTCGAGCGTTTCGCCGTGGAGGGCCGTCCACGACGTGAGTTCGGCGGTGCTCCACCGATAGTCGGCTTGCTGCGGGTTGGCGGTGCTGACCCGCACGGGCTCGTCGAAGGCGGGAGTGGCGGTCCACAGGTCGGGAAACTCGCTCACATCTTCGCGCTGGTAGAGCAGGCGCTCGCTGTCTGCGGCTTGCGTAAGCCCCGAGAAGCGGCGGTCCATCATGACAAGCTCGGTGGGGGCATCGTCGTCTACAGTGCCTTCGTAGTAGCCTGAGGCTTTGGTATCGGTGTTAAAGGCGTGGAGCATGAGCGGTTCGTCGGGAGCTATGGCGTCGGCTTCGTCGTCGAGGGGCCGGATGCGAAACTGCATCGATTCGGCGCGCCCGAGACCGCCTGTGAGGTTGGTGGGGGCGTCAGGCGAAGACGGATCGACCGCCCAGGCATCAAAGCGATCATAGATGAGAACGGCCTCGTCATCGGCAAGCCAACCTGCGGATCCATACGGAAACGGGGGATACGGACGGTCGTGGTCTTCATTGTAGAGCGGTGCGTCGATGGCAGTGCCAAGATCCACGGCCTGACTGCCGGACTCAACCGACTGCGCCCACCACGTTTCGGCGGTGCCGTCCCACCAGGTCAGGTATTCGGCTCCGGGCGAGAGCGAGGCCGGGTACTGCACCTGCTCCTGCACCTGGCGCGCTGCGCCGGTGTTCACATCGACGAGGTAGACATCGTAGTACGACGGGAAGTCCCACGACATGTCCTGTTGATACGGCTCGCTGGTGTTCGCCACCGCAATATCTGCATTTCCATTGCTGCCTACCTCGACCTCGGGACGCTCCTCAGTCGCCAGTTGTACGATGCGATTGCCGTCGTCGAGATGCACAACCGCCTGGTAGCTGCGCTGCAACTCCTCCTCGCGGTTGTTCAGCTGCACGCTCTGCGGACGCTCGTCTTGCCAGTGCCAGATGTCAACCTCCACAGGCTCGCCTATGAGCGTCGCGGTGGTGTCGGGGGTGGGCTGCGGGGCCGTGCCAAAGAACAGGCGCGTGCCATCGTCCGAAAACGAGAGCGATCCGTGCGGGCTCACCCACCAGTTATCGGGAAGGCCGTCGGCATCCCACCCGGCAATGCGTTCGGCATCGTCAGCGAGGGTGGCACGGTAGAGCGTATGGGCTGGCGCATCGGCTGGGATCGCCTCAGATTCGAGATCGTCGCGGTTGGTGAGGAACGCGATCTGCTCGTCTTCCTCGTCGATGGTGAGATGGGTGTAGCTGCCGGGCCCGGTAAGCAGCGGACGCACGTTGCCGGTCTGGGTGGGCACGGCAAAGACGCCGTCGCCGGTGCTGTCGGGGGTGGCGCGAGCGAAGACAAGCCAGGCGCCATCGGGGGAGAAGGCGTACTCGTTGGTCACGTGCTCGTACGTGCGCTCGGTACCGCGCTCCAGATTGCGTAGCGTGAGCGTCTGCCCGGCGTCGTCGCGGGTGGTGTCGGGGTCTGCGCCATCAGCCTGTGTGGTATCGGCGTGGTGATAGGCGAGCCATTGGCCGTTTTCTTGGGGGATGCGAAAGGACTGCACATCGGCGATGCGCTCTACATCGCCGCTGCTGAGCGATGCGATTGCAAGGGAATCATGAGGCGCGTTGTCTTCATCGTTGGCTTCGTGATCGTGCGGCGGCACGATGCGCGTGATGACATGCTGACTGCTGGCTGTGAACTGGGCGTCGTGGGCGCTGCGGGGCACATCCAGCACAGGCGTGCCGTTGGCGCGGGCCACGCGCAGGGTATCGTCGCCGTGCTCGGGCCCCAGCACGTAGAGCACCGATTCGCCGTCGGGCGCGAGCGCCTGGGTGTGCATCTGGTTCCAGATGGCGTAGTCGTCGTGGTCAAGCGCTTGCTGGGCGGTAGCCGGTAGGCCACTGCACAGGGCCAGCAGCAATCCGAGAGCGAGAGTCCAGCACGTACGGGAGCAAACAGTGCGCATCAACAGCACCAGGTTCAGTGGGGGGAGCAAACGTCGCATCCAACCTACAAAGATGGTGCGGAAGCCGCAATGGCGGTGTGTTGAGTGGGCGTGCTATGTGACAGGTTGCAGCACGTGTCTACCCAACGCCCGTGGCGCGGAGCAGCAGACGAACACCATACGGTAGTGAGTAAACGTTCAATGATCGCTCTCCTGATAAAAAACATGGTAGTGGGTCGAGGTGAAGTGATCGCCCCCCCGATAAAAAACCGTTCCTGCGTTCGCTTCCGCCGGAGACGTCCGCGCCGGGGCACTCCCAGTCTCCGGCTACAGGCCCATTCCTTCCCAGTCTCCGGCTACAGGCCCATTCCTTCTATCATTTAGCATTGAGCCGCTCCCTATTTTACAACCGAAAACAGTTGTAAACATACTTTGCAACCTAAAAAAGTTGTATGCAAGTCGGGTGCGTCTCAGCTCTCACACCACCTCCTTCAAGAACCGCCCGGTGTGACTGGTATGATGCGCCGCGACCTCTTCGGGCGTGCCGGTAACGACGACTTCGCCACCTTCTGCACCGCCGTCGGGACCGAGATCGATGACGTGGTCGGCATACTTAATGACGTCCAGGTTGTGCTCCACGATGAGCACCGAGTGCCCGTGCTCCACAAGCTGGTCGAACGCGTTGAGCAGCTTGCGAATGTCGTCGAAGTGCAGCCCGGTGGTCGGCTCATCGAAGATGTAGAGCATGCGATCGGAGTGGCGCCCGCTCAGGTGCGAGGCCAGCTTGATGCGCTGGGCCTCGCCGCCGCTGAGTGTGGTGGAAGGCTGCCCCAGCGAGAGGTAGCCCAGCCCGATGTCCTGCAGCACCTCCAGCTTGTTCGTAACTGAGCGTTCGCCCTCGAAGAAGTCGGCAGCTTCGTCCACCGTCATGTTCAGCACGTCGGCGATGTTCTTGCCGTTGTAGGTCACATTCAGCACCTCCTGCTTGTAGCGCTGCCCATTGCACGCCTCGCACTCCAGGTAGATATCGGCCAGAAACTGCATTTCGACCTTCACCACGCCCTCGCCCTTGCATGACTCGCAGCGTCCGCCCGAAACGTTGAAGCTAAAGAAGCCCTGGTCGTAGCCGTGAATTTGCGCCTGCCGCGTCTTCGAAAAGAGCTTGCGGATGCCGTCGAACGCGCCGGTATACGTGGCCGGATTCGAACGCGGGGTGCGGCCAATCGACTGCTGGTCGACCATCTCCACGCCATCGATGAGCGTATGACCGCGAATGTCGTCGTGGGCGCCCACGGTGCCGTCGCCGCTGCCGCCTTTGAGGCGGTGCAGCCCCTCGTAGAGCGTCTGTTGAATAAGCGTGGACTTCCCTGAACCCGATACACCCGTCACGCACACGATGCCGTCGAGCGGAATCTCAACGTCGATGTGCTTCAGGTTGTGCTGCCGCGCATTGGTGATGGTGAGCATCCGGTCGGGATCTGCAGGGCGCCGCTCATCCGGAATGGGAATGGCGGTGCGGCCGCTCAGGTATTTACCTGTGAGCGAGTCCTCGTCGTCGAGAATTTCGCTGTGGGATCCCTGAAACACCACCTCGCCGCCAAACTGGCCGGAAGCAGGACCCATGTCGATGAGATGGTCGGCGGCTTCCATCGTCACGGGGTCATGCTCCACCACCAGCACGGTGTTGCCCAGGTCGCGCAGGCGATGCAAGATGCCCACCAGGCGGTCGTTGTCGCGCGGGTGCAGCCCGATGGTGGGCTCGTCGAGCACGTAGAGCGAGCCGACGAGCGAGGAGCCCAGCGAGGTGGACAGGTTGATGCGCTGGCTCTCGCCGCCGCTGAGCGTCTGGGCCAGGCGATCGAATGTAAGGTAGTCGAGCCCCACGTCTACCAGGTATTCGGTGCGGGTGCGCAGCTCCTCAAGGACGCGCCCGGCCACCTCCTCTTCGTAGTCGGAGAGCGCGATGTCCTGAAAGAAGTCGAACGCCTCGCGGGTCGTCATCGCGCACACCTCGCCGATGTGCGTGTCGTTGATTTTGACGTAGTAGGCGTCTTCGCGCAGCCGGTAGCCGTTGCATTCGGGACAGGTGGAGTAGCCGCGAAAGCGTGATCGGAAGATGCGATAATGTGTTTTGTACGAGCGCTCGTTCAGAAACTCAAAGAACCCGTTCAGGCCGATGTACTCATCCTGGCCGTCCCAGATAATGTCGAGCTCCCAGTCGTCGAGCTCGCGGTAGGGACAGTCGATATCGATGCCGGTTTCGGCGGCCACGCGAATCAGCTTGCGGAAGTGCTTGCTCCATTTGTCGGTGCGAAAGGGTGCGAGTGCCCCCTCGCGGATGGAGAGGCCCTTATTGGGCACGATCAGATCGGGGTCTAAGCTTGGCACGCGGCCAAAGCCCTGGCACTCCGGGCACGCCCCCACCGGACTATTGAAGCTGAACATAAGCGGGGTGGGTTCTTCGAACTCCATGCCATCGCGTTCGAAGCGGGCGCTGAAGTGCAACTGTGGTGCGGGACCGTCGGCCTTGTCACTACGGCGGCGTGCGACCTGCACCACGCAGCGTCCGTTGCCCACATCGAACGCCTGCTCGACCGATTCGGCCACACGGGTGCGGGCGGAGGCATCGCCCTGTTCTACCTTGAGTCGGTCGATGAGCACGAGCAGCCGCTTGCGCCCGTAGTTGTTCACCTTCGTGGGAGGGGTGTCGTTCAGGTCGAGCACCTCAGGACGTTCGCCGCGCTCGGCCTGCTTGTCGGTAGGCAAGAGCAAAATGCGGTAAAACCCGCGCTCGCGCAGGCTCTTGAGCTCGTCGCGCAGGGCCCGGCTGCGGTCGGGCACCGGGCAGCACAGGTAATAGCGCGTGCCATCGTCGAGTTCTTTTTCGACCGAAAGCGCTACACTACGCGGCGTGTCTTTCGTGACGGGCCGCCCGCTCACTGGCGACATCGTGGTGCCAATGCGGGCATAGAGCAGGCGCAGGTGGTCGTATACCTCGGTCTGCGTGGCGACCGTCGAGCGCGGATTGTTTGCTGTGGTCTTTTGCTCGATGGCAATGGCTGGAGCCAGACCGGTGATCAGGTCGGCATCCGGCTTATCCATGCGCTCCAGGAACTGCCGGGCATAGGCGCTGAGGCTCTCCACGTAGCGGCGCTGCCCTTCGGCATAGATCGTGTCGAAGGCCAGGCTCGACTTTCCAGATCCCGAGGGCCCGGTGACCACTGTCAGCGTTTCGCGGGGCACGTCCAGGTCGATGTCTTTCAGGTTGTGCTGCCGGGCACCACGCACTACGATGTGCGAACGCGCTTTCTTGCGCGCCTCATCCGAGGCATTGGCAATGACAGGGTCTTGGGGAGGCGCCGTATCGAGCGTCTTGGTCATGGAGGAGGCGGCAGCGTTAGAACAAAACAGCAGGACAACACAAAACTGCAACCGGCCCCAGTAAGATGCGCATTGCTACGGGGCAGACTTGACGGAGTCGTAAAGGATGGGCACACAGGTAAGCCGTCTGCGCAGTAGACACCAACGCGGCTACGTGTTGTCCTCCTCAGACGGCTCAGCAGATTCTGTGGTGGAGCCAGGAACCAGTGCCGGAGCAGGCGGCGACACGTCAGAGTTGGCATGGCCATCCGAGGCAGAAGAGACCTCGGGCGCGTCGTCGTTAGCAGGCAGGGCCGGGGTAACGTCCGGGTCAACGGGCAGCGCGCCTGAAGGCAAGGTCTCGGCCATTTGCTCAGATAGATGGGTGAGCAGGTGCTGCAGTGCTTGCGTCTGCTCCTTTGTAGATTGAGCCTGCTCGCGGGTCGCTTCAAGCTCGGAACGCAGGTCGTTGAGTTCCTCGGCCATGGCGAGCGCCGTAATCACCGACGTGGTGAGTTCGGCTTGTTCAGGATGCTCTTCCTTAAACGCTTTCATGCGTGCGTCGACCTGCTTAGCCAGCTTACGGGTGGTCTCTTCTTCACCCTTGCGCACACGCAGTGCGTACTCATGGCCCATGATGTAGACGCAGATTGGTTTCATATCGGGAGTAGCCATAACCAGAACGGGCTATGCAGAAGAAGAGGTATCGTCGGCAGGCGGATGCGGGGCAGGCAAGTCATCCAAAAGCGCGTCAATCGTTTCGATATGCACGCTCAGTTCGTCGTTAAGAGCGTCTGCGTCGTCCTCATCTAACGAGATCACAAACGCAGAGGGCGGAACGTTGCGGTGTTCCTCCAGCGTTTCAATGCGATCTCGAAGGCGCTCGTTCTCGGCCTGCAACGCCTGAATCCGGTGTGTCGCTGCTTCAACCTGGGCAATAAGCGTCTGCACAGGCGTACGCAGCGATTCGGGCAGGGCGTGGAGGATCGAGTCAGTCTCACCCAGAGCCGACGTGCCATTCATCGAAGAGTCGGGTTCAGCAGTCATGGCAGGGGGCCAGAAGCCGCTGGTCGTAGAGAGTACAGGATGAAAATGGGGTTATCTGGTCTCTTTGTGCAAGATAGCTATTGTTGCCTTGCCATCTAAAGAAACCAACAATGAATTGCCTGTACGCCTAATGGTTGCGGATGTGCCGAGCATGGGAAAAATCGGCAAATCCTCCAGTAAGGCGGCCCTTAAAGATGCTGAAAGCCGGAACTACTGCTGGCGTAAGGTGGCGCCATGTGTGCGTTGCAGGGCCGAAGTGATGCTGTCCATGCAGGCATCGATTTCGGAATCGGTTAAGGTATGTGCGGCAGCCAGTCGCACCGACAGCGCGACGCTCTTCTGCCCGCTGGGGATGCCTTTGCCCTCGTACAGGTCGAACAGGTCGGTCTGTTGCACCAGCGGCGCCCCAGCGTCTTTGGCGGTGTCGAGCAGCGGGCCCACCGGAGCATCGGCATCTACGAGAACGGCCAGGTCGCGCTCCACAACAGGCACGCGTGGCACGGGCTGGTAACCAGGCTGCGTATCCACAACGCGCGATACTGCCTCCCAATCGAGTTCAGCCACAAGCACAGCATCGCTCAGGTCGTAGTGGCCAGCAGTGTCGGGGTGGATGCAGGCGAGCGTACCCAGGGCAACATCATCGGCCGTCACATTGAGGGCGTATGCCACGTAGCGAGGCGTGTGGGTGGACGGCGTGAACTGTGCGGTGGCTCCAAGGGCGCTCAGCAGATCGGCCACGGTGCCCTTTAGATCGTACACATCGGTATTGCGAGCAGCGCGGTCCCAGTGGCGGGGCGCATCGGGGCCAGTGGCAGCAATTAAGAGGGCTTCGTGCTCGGCAGTGCCCGGCACCTGCGTGGCTTCGTCGGCGGTGGCCCGGCGCATCACGCGGCCAAACTCAAACAGCCGGATGGCGTCTTGGCCGTGGTTGTGGTTGTGCTGCAGCACGCGGAGCGCGCCCGGGAGCAGGCGGGGGCGTAGCGCGGCCATCTCGCGCGAGATGGGGTTACGCGTTTCCACAACCGGCGTGTCGTGCGGATTGAACTGCTCGGCCACCTCCAGCGGCAACATGCTGTTGGTGTAGATCTCGCGGAATCCGGCCCCTCGCAGCAGCTGACGCGCTTCGTTGCGGTGCGTGCGTTCGCTGCCAGGCAGGTCGGCTATGCGTGCAGGGATCTGGATGCGCTCGGGGCGCGGAATGCGCTCGTAGCCGTGCAGCCGCGCCACTTCTTCGATCAGGTCTTCTTCGATGGCGAGGTCGGGGCGCCAAGTGGGCAGCGTGCACCGGAGTACATCGCCGGTGGCCTCGGTTGCAACACCAATGGATTCGAGATGCGCCTGCATATCCGACAGTGCAAGGTCGGTACCCAGAAGGGCGTTGGCGCGTGCAGGGCGTAGCGTAGCGGTGCGCGGTTCGGGCGGGCTGGGATGCCTGTCGATCATGCCGTCAACGCGCGTGCCGCCCGCCAGCTTGACCATGAGGTCGGCGGCACGAGCAGCGGCCCACACCTGACCGTCGCGGTCTACGCCGCGCTCAAACCGGTACGACGAATCCGTTTGCAATGTCAGCGCCTTTGCCGTGCGACGGATGTGAGACGGGTCGAAGTACGCGCTCTCGATGAGCACGGTGGTCGTGTCTTCGGTGACCTCCGTATCGGCCCCGCCCATAACACCCGCAATGGCAACGGGGCGCTCCGCATCCCGAATAAACAGGGTGCCTGCTGGACACGTGCGCTCCTGGTCGTCGAGCGTGGTGAACGAGGTGTCTTCCGTCGCGGTGTCGACATGGATTTCGTTGCCGTGGAGCGTGGCGGCATCAAACGCATGCAGCGGCTGGCCGCACTCGTGCAGCACAAAGTTGGTGATGTCCACAATCACGTTGCGCGGGCGCAGTCCAATGCGCTCCAGGCGCTGCTGCAGCCACACCGGCGAGGGGCCCACTTCGACATCTTCTACGCAGAGTGCCACATAGCGCGGGCAGGCGTCCGCATCCGCAATTGACACACTGAACCGCTCAGCTACCGATCCGCCCTCGTCGGGCAGGTCTGCGTTGGGGCGATGCAACGGCGCGCCGGTCAGGGCCGACAGGTCGCGCGCAATGCCCATGTGGCTGGCGGCATCGGGACGGTTCGGTGTCAGATCAATGTCGAGCACCGTGTCGGTCGGCGCAATGTTGTGGGCCTGCAGATACTCCACAAACGGCATACCGACGGGGGCTTCGTCGTCGAGCACCATAATGCCGCTGGCGTCGCTCGTCAGCCCCAGTTCGTGGGCGGAGCAGATCATTCCGTTGGACATTTCGCCACGGATTGCGCGGGCCTCCAGCGTGATGGGCTGGCGCTTCTCGCCGCCCTTCTCGGTGGGCAACTGAAGCGTGGTGCCTGCAGGAGCTACGGGCACGCGCTGCCCGGCAGCTACGTTGGGCGCGCCGCACACAATCTGCACGGTCGTGTCGGGGTCCAGGGCCACATCGCAGAGCACAAGGCGGTCGGCATTAGGATGCGTGCGCACCGCTTCGATGTGACCAATCACCAGGTCGTCGAGCGGTTGGCCATAGCGCGCCATGCCGTCGACTTCGAGTCCGGCCATGGTGAGTAAATCAGCGATGGTGTCGGCATCAGCCTGGGGGGCAGCGTAGCGGCGCAGCCACTGGATGGAGCAGTCCATGAAGCGAAGAGGGCGTTGTGCAAGAAACGGTTTGGGGGGAGGCAGGGGCCAGCAGCCCGCGTGCTAAAACTGCTGCAGGAAGCGCAGGTCGTTCTCATAGAACACACGAATGTCGTCGATGCCGTGCTTGAGCATCGTCATGCGTTCGATGCCCATCCCCACAGCATAGCCGCTGTACCGCTCCGGATCCACATCGACAGCGCGCAGCACGTTAGGATGCACCATGCCACAGCCCAGGATTTCGAGCCAGCGCCCGCCATCGTCATGGTCGGGGTCGGCCCACCAAATGTCGACTTCGGCGCTGGGCTCGGTGAACGGGAAGTAGCTCGGACGGAAGCGCAGCCGCACGTCCTGTCCGAAGAGCGCCTGGGCCAGCTGGTAGAGAACCTGCTTCAGGTCGGCCATCGACACGTCCGTATCCACATACAGCAGTTCGACCTGATGGAAGAGGCAGAACGACTTGTACGAAATCGCCTCGTTGCGGTAGACGCGTCCGGGTACCATGACGCGAACGGGCGGCTCGGTGGCCTGCAGCACGCGAATCTGGCCGGGGGAGGTGTGGGTGCGCAAGAGCGTGGGGGCATCGGGCGGCGTATCCTTCACAAAGAAAGTGTCCTGCATGTCGCGCGCCGGATGGTCGGGGGGGAAGTTGAGCGCGGTGAAGTTGTGCCAGTCGGTTTCAACTTCGGGCCCCTCGTACGTAGCAAAGCCCATGCGCTCCAAGATGCGTAGAATTTCATTGAGGGTCTGCGTGAGCGGATGCAGCGAGCCCGGAGGGCGGCGGCGTCCGGGGAGCGTGAGGTCGAGGTCGGTGCCGGTGTCGGCGGCATCTTCAGCGCTGAGGCGTTCGCGGGCGGCATCGAGCTTGGCCTGAGCATCTGCCTTGAGCGCGTTGAGGCGCCGGCCAAAGTCGGGGCGCTCTTCGGGCGGCTGCTGCCCGATTTGGCTAAAGAGGTCGGGAATTGCGCCCTGATTGCGGCCCAGATACCGGATACGGAAGGCCTCGGCCTCTTCCTCGGTGGTGATGGTTTCGGCTTCGAGTTCGGCGCGAAGCGCGGCGATAGGATCGGCCATGGGAGCAGCAGATTGGCGAGAACAGGGCGACGGGACGGGTAGAGCACGGGGGCACCAGAGTACATATGGATGCGGCGCGCCACATAGAAAATCCCGCCAGACCTGCTGGGAAGCAGCAGCGGCGGGATTCAACGTCATGCAATGGAGCGTGCGAAGGCAGAGGGGGCGCCCTCGCAGGCAAGGGGGTTATGCCTGCTCCATTACATGATCAACGACGTGCGAAAACGCCTCAGGGTCGTGCACAGCCAGGTCGGCCAGCACTTTGCGGTTCATGTCGAGATCCGCTTTGCGGTACGCGCCCATGAACTGCGAGTAGCTCACGCCCTGCTGGCGCGTTGCTGCATTGATACGGGTAATCCACAGCTTGCGGAAGTTGCGCTTGCGCTGGCGCCGGTCGCGGTAGGCGTACTGCAGGGCCTTTTCAACTGAGTGCTTGGCGGAGCTGTACGTTTTGCTCCGGCGGCCCCAGTAGCCTTTGGCCATGTTCAGAATTTTCTTGCGGCGCCGCCGAGTCTGCGGCTTGTTTGTTGCGCGTGGCATGGTGGATGTAGGGTAACAGGTGGAGGAAAGAAGCAGGATTTCCCAGAATGCAAAGGGCTCTGGGAATCGGCAGCCGGTGCGTTCGTGCGGGCTGCGTTAGTTATTCAGCATCTGTTTGATGCGCTTTTCCTGCGTTTTATCAACGGTTGTGTCTTTGCGAAGCTGGCGCTTGGTCTTAGGCGACTTCTTCGTCAGAATATGGCGGCGTCCGGCTTTTTTCCGCTTCACTTTGCCACTTCCGGTTTTCTTGAAGCGTTTGCTGGCGCCGCTGTGCGATTTCATCTTCGGCATAAGAGGGAGGGCAGTCGGTTCGAAGAACGCGTAATTGGGCTGCGTAACCTGTCATGGAGCCCCAAGCTGGTCAGCGGGGCCAAGACAGAACGGACGTGCATCAATGGAAACACCCCGGCCTGCGTTCCGGGCCGGGGTGTGTGCTGCGCACAGCTTCTGCAAAAAGTGTATGAGAGCGGCCCGGCATATGCGGTGCCAGAGCAGAAGCCCATTTCGGCGCGGGCGTTACTTGTTCTTTTTGTGGGGAGCCAAAATGGTCGTCATCCGCCGGTTCTCCATCTGCGGAGCCTGGTCAATGCGAGCAAGGTCCTGAAGATCTTCAATGAGACGGCGAAGCAGATCCATGCCCTGGTCTTTGTAGATGATGTCGCGACCGCGAAACTGGACATAGGCCTTGACCTTGTTTCCATTTTCGAGGAAGTCGCGGGCATGGTTCTTCTTGAACTCGTAGTCATGGTCGTCGGTGCGCGGACGAAACCGCAGCTCCTTCATCTGCATCGACTTCGAGCGTTTCCGCTGCCGCTTCTCTTGCTTCTGCTGCTTGTAGCGGTACTTGCCGTAGTCAATGATCTTGCAGACCGGCGGATCGGCCTCCGGAGCAATCTCGACAAGGTCGAGCTCATGCTCACGAGCGCGCTCCAGGGCCGTGTCCAGATCCACCACGTCGTGGTCGCCATCGGGCTCGACCACCCGCACGGTGTCTGAGCGGATTTCTCTGTTTACACGAACTTTATCAGCTTTAGCGATAGTAAGTTGGGGGTTTGTTCAGGAATAGTTGCGTGATTTACGGATAGATTCGCACGCATCGTGCCAACAACGGGTTCCATTTCTGAGCGCCGTCTCGTTGGCTGCAAAGGAGCCGCCGTTGATAGGCAGAGATGCCGTGCAGCCTCTTCTGCAACGCCTGGATCAGACGGTCGGCTGGCCCTTTCGCCTACGACCAGGCGGCCTCACGTTCGGCTTGCATCTTCTCGATGAATGCCGCTACGGAAATCACATCTTGCTGCCCGTCGCCGTGGGCACGCACGGCCACGGTACCTGCTTCTTCCTCACGCCCGCCGACCACAAGCATGTACGGGATCTTCTGCGTCTCGGCCTCGCGAATCTTGTAGCCGACAGTGTCATCGCTTGCATCAACCTTAACCCGCAGGTCGGCATCGCGTAGCTGGGTGGCTACGTCTTCGGCGTAGTCGTTGAAGTCTGAGCCCACCGGAATGACGACGGCTTGCACCGGCGCAAGCCACGACGGGAAGTTGCCGCCGCAGTGCTCAATCAAGACACCAATGAAGCGCTCCAGCGAGCCAAACGGGGCACGGTGAATCATGACGGGCCGCTGGCGCTCGTCCTCTGCATCCACATAGGTAAGATCGAAGCGCTCGGGCAGGTTGTAGTCCACCTGGATGGTGCCCAGCTGCCATTCGCGGCTCAGCGCGTCTTCGACCATAAAGTCAAGCTTGGGTCCGTAGAACGCCGCCTCGCCGGTTTTCTCGACCGTGTCGAGGTCCATCTCTTCGGCGGCCTCGCGGATGGCCTGTTCAGCTTGCGTCCACAGTGCATCGTCGCCCACGTACTTGTCAGTGTTTTGCGGGTCGCGCAGCGAGATCTGAGCGGTGAACTCAGTAAAGTCGAGCGCGCCCAGCACCTTCAGCGTCAGGTCAATGACGTCTTTGAATTCGGCTTTCACCTGCTCGGGCGTACAGAAGATGTGCGCATCGTCTTGGGTAAAACCACGCACGCGGGTCAGCCCGCCCAGCTCGCCGCTCTGCTCGTTGCGGTACACCGTGCCAAACTCGGCGAAGCGCACCGGCAGATCGCGGTACGAGTGCATATCGTGCTTGTACATCATGACGTGATGCGGGCAGTTCATCGGCTTCAGGAGGTAGCCGTCCTCCTCATCGCCCTCGCCGCCAAAGTGCATGGGCGGAAACTGGCTGTCTTTGTAGTACGGATAGTGCCCGCTCGTGCGGTAGAGCGCCAGGCGGCCAATGTGGGGCGACACGACCGGCTCGTATCCGCGCTTCAGCTGTTCGTCTTTGAGCAGGTCGGCCAGCGTTTCGCGGAGCGTAGCGCCCTTGGGCAGCCACATGGGCAAGCCGGGGCCCACCACATCGGCATTGAACGTGAACAGGTTCAGCTCTTTGCCCAGCTTGCGGTGATCGCGCTCCTTGGCCAGGCGGCGCTGCTCCAAGAACGCATCCAGCATCTTCTTCTTGGGGAAGCTGATGCCGTAGATGCGCGTAAGCTGAGGATTCGACTCGTCGCCGCGCCAGTACGCGCCAGCTACCGATAGCAGCTTCGGATACTTGATGCGCCCCGTCGACGGGATGTGCGGGCCGCGGCAGAGGTCCGTAAAGCTACCCTGTTCGTAGAACGTAATCTCCCCATCGTCGAGGTCCTCAATGAGCTCCAGCTTGTACGGGTTGCCCTGGTCTTCGTAGTACGCAAGGGCCTCATCTTTGGAGACCTCGCGCCGCTCGTAGGCCACGTCGCGCTGGGCCAGCTCCTTCATTTTGGATTCGATAGCGTCCAAGTCATCCGCCGAGAGCGTCGCATCGCCCAGGTCCACGTCGTAGTAGAAGCCGCGCTCAATGGGCGGGCCAATGGTAAACTGTACGTCCGGATACAACGCCTGCAGCGCCTCGGCCATAAGGTGCGCCGACGAGTGCCAGAACGTCTCCTTGCCTTCGTCGTCGTCCCACGTCAGAATCGCAATCTCGGCCGATTCGGTGATGGGGCGCTCCAGATCTTGCACTGTTCCGTTCACCGTGATAGCGAGCGCGGCGCGGGCATGCCCGGCGCCAATGCTTTCGGCAATTTCGCGGCCTGTTGTGCCCGCATCGTACGTGCGGGTAGAGCCGTCGGGCAGCGTGATCGTGATGGAGTTGGTGGTGGCGTTGGGCATGGAAGCAAGGGCGTAAGTCATCAAACAAAAAGCGCTCCATCGCAAGGACAGAGCGCTTTAGCAGAAGCAGGCGGGCGACGAGCGCACTTAGCAAATTACGCTGCAAGCTAAGAACGCCTCGCAGTTAAGAACGTGGCTCACTGGCATCACGCACCTGCCACATTCGGCGTTCGCATGAGCGACCGAATATAGGGGGGCAGGTAAAACATGGGAGGAAGGCCAGAGCATCGAACAGAATGAAACGGTGGGTCTAAGTGGACTCGAACCACTGACCTCTACGATGTCAACGTAGCGCTCTAACCAACTGAGCTATAGACCCGTGTAGTGAGGAGGCGCTTCGCACCTCGCGCCGCATAGCATACGAGCCGTGCGGGTATAGTGTCAATGCTTACCGCGGTCGGGGGATTCGAGATCGGATCAATTCATGGAAGTTTTGGGGTTGGGGCGTTCCGTTCTATTCTATTCAGTCGACTATGCTGTCGGATCGGAGGCGGCTTTCGCTTCGGTCGTCAACTGCTCGTACAGACGACGCACTTCATCCTGGAGAGCGTCGCGGTTGGCATTGTTGGGGATGACGAAGTCTGCGCGGTCCCGGATTTCGGCTTGCGGAAGCTGGTGCTGCATCCGGTCGCGCACGGCGCGCTCGGTGGTGTCGTCGCGCTGCATCACGCGCTGGATGCGCACGTCATCGGGCGCAGTGACCACGGCCACGTAGTCAACATGGGCATCGCCTCCGGCTTCGAACAAGAGCGCTGCTTCGTGCACGAGCAGCTCTACGCCATCGGACTGAGCCTGGGCCTTGGCCTCCTCAAACGCATCGAACACAAGTGGATGCACAATGGCGTTGAGCTTTGCGAGCTTCGACGGGTCGCTGAAGACCTGTGCCGCCAAGTACGAGCGGTTCAGCGAGCCATGCTCGTTGTAGCTGGTTGCCCCAAACGTGTCGCGAATGAGCGCTCGCGCATCCGCATCGTTCTGCATGATGTCTTTCGCTACCTTGTCAGCGTAAAAGACGCGGGCACCCATGTCGTCGAGCATGCGGCAGGCAGTGCTTTTTCCGCTTCCAATGCCGCCGGTAAGTCCTAAGGTAATCACGGTACGGGTGGGGGAGAATGAGGGGGACAGAATCAGGGCCGAGGAATGCCATCATCCGGGCGGCCATTGCAACGTGCGGCCGCCCAGCACATGCACGTGCACGTGGTTCACCGTCTGTTGCCCGTCGTCGCCGCAGTTGATGACCGTGCGGTACCCGTTGTCGAGTCCTGCCTGCTCGGCAACCGTGCTCGCCACGCGAAACAAGTGACCCACGAGGGCCTCGTCGTCGGGGCCGATGTCGTCAATTGTCGGAATCGGCTTACGCGGGATCACAAGGATGTGCGTGGGGGCCTGGGGGTTTATGTCGTGGAAGGCGATGCACTGCTCATCCTCGTACACAATATCGGCGGGCACATCGCCGTCAAGGATCTTCTGAAAGATAGTAGGTTCGGAAGCAGCTGGATCGGTACTCATACGGGGCATTCGCATAATCCAGGGAAATAGAGCGGTGCACAGTATAAAGAAACTGGCACGTACGACGATGCCTCATATTACGTATGCAGCTACATGTTGCGGAAGACACCCTGGTAGAACTGTAACACTTCAGTAGGCACGGTGAACCTTCCGAGAGGGCTACGGTCTGATTGTATCCCCCGTGCGCTTCGCTCAAATCCCTACACGGGTGCGTCACAGCGCTGGAGGATGTACGTATTTCCATTGAGAATGCCTGGCGTTATGCCGTCTACTGTTTACGTTACACGCAAGACGCACTTCAACGCAGCACATCGGCTGCACAACCCCGAAAAGTCGGAGGCCTGGAACGAAGACGCGTTTGGAGCCTGCAACCATCCAAACTGGCACGGCCACAACTATGAACTGGAGGTGACCGTAGCGGGCACGCCCGATCCTGATACTGGCTACGTAATCGATCTGGGACGTCTCAAGTCGATCCTGCACGAGCGTATCATCGACAAGGTGGACCACAAAAACTTAAACCTTGACGTCGACTTTATGGACGGTATTATTCCGTCAACGGAGAACTTCGTGGTGGCGATCTGGAACGAACTGGAAGGCACGTTGCCAGGTGGCACGTTGCATTGTATCCGCCTGTACGAGACCCCACGCAACTTTGCTGAATATCGGGGCGAATCGTCGTAGGCCTCCTGCAAGAACCACTTGCACATTGCTGCCTGGCTTGTTTTTATTTTGTTTGCTTGCTCTCTGGTAACCCATGGCTGAGAAGAAGATTGTAACCGACGACATTGTCGAAAACGGAACGGTGGTAGGCGACTACCCGACCCACTACGAGCGCCGCGACATGTACGATGCGGAGACGACCCGTGATGTGGCCGACCATGTTGGATCCATTATCCAAAAGCTCGGCGAAGATCCCGAGCGCGAGGGGCTGCTCAAGACGCCCGAACGGGTAGCGAAAGCGTATCAGTTCCTAACGCAAGGCTATGCCCAAGACCCCAAGGCCATCCTCAAGCAAGCTATGTTTGAGGAGACCTACAACGAGATCATTTTGGTGAAAGACATCGAGGTGTACTCGTTGTGTGAGCACCATATGCTTCCGTTTTTTGGGAAAGCCCATGTCGCCTATATCCCGGATGGACACATTGTGGGCTTGAGTAAGATTCCCCGTACCGTAGAGGTCTTTGCGCGTCGCCTGCAGGTGCAAGAGCGGCTTACCCTGCAGATCCGGGAGGCGATCGACGAGGTGCTTCAGCCGCAGGGCGCGGCCGTTGTGATTGAAGCGCAACATTTGTGCATGATGATGCGCGGAGTCGAAAAACAGAACTCTTGCACTACCACCAGCGCTGTAAGCGGGGCCTTTCGCAACCATAGCACCCGTGACGAATTCATGCGTTTGGTTCGCAGCTAAGCAGCCGTACCGGCTGGATGGCTGGGCGACGCATGTTTTCTCATTACGGTGATTCCGTTATTATGACGATTGTTGTAACCGGTGCCAGTCAGGGCATTGGCGCAGCCATTGCTGAAGCTTTTGCCGCACACTACGATGATGCTCGCATTGCGCTTGTAGCTCGCTCCACTGGCAAGCTTGAATCCGTGGCCGCCACCTGCCGCGACCGCGGAGCCACCCCGCTCGTGTGTCCCACCGACGTCACCGACGACGAAGCGGTTGCGACCATGGCGGAGCGCGTACACAACACCTGGGGCGCCCCCGATGTGGTTGTGAACAACGCAGGGGCGTTTACGCCTGCGCCACTCAGCGAACTTACGGCCGAGGACTTTCGCAGCCAGATCGACGTGAACCTGACATCCGCGTTTGTTGTCACACAGGCCTTCTTGCCCGCCATGCGCAAGCGAGGCAGTGGGCACCTGTTCTACACAGCATCGGTCGCATCGCTGCAAGCGTATCCGGGCAATGCGGGCTACTGCGCCAGCAAGCATGGGCTGCGCGGACTGGCCCGTGTGGTTCGCGAGGAAACTAAAGATGAGGGGGTGCGCGTTACAACAGTCTTTCCGGGCGCCACCCACACCCCTACATGGGAGGGCGTCGACATTGACCCCAAACGCCTTATGCCGGCTTCGGATATTGCCGACACGATCGTGCAGGCCTACGCGCTTTCTGATCGTACCGTGATGGAAGAAGTGCTACTGCGGCCACAACAGGGAGACGTGTGAGTCGATTGCGGATGTGCACATGGTCAGACGGCCTAATGCTGAAACGCATCGCACGTATCCTTCATGGATGCAAAGAACGTGTGAGCGTCTGGGACGTATGGTATTTTGTATCCTACTTGTTTTATCGCTTCACATACGCAACCGACTTTATTGCATACAACTATGTCGCGTACGTCTATGACTGAACAGGCGCTGGAGCACCTGGAGCAGCTCATTATGCAGGAAATGCCGATCACGGAGCACCTGCAATTCTCCTTGAGCCCGAAAGAAGATGGCTGCCTGTGCGCGTCGGCTCCGCTCAAGCCCAATGCCAACCACATGGGCACAGCATTTGGCGGCAGCCTTAGCATGCTGGCAACCGTTACCGGCTGGGCGATGATGCATCAGCTGGTTGATAACATGAAGCAGCAGGTTGAGGTCATCATTCAAGAGAGCGACATCGAATACCTGAAGCCGGTCTGCGAGAACATTTCGGTGGTCTGCGAGCGCCCGAATGAAGACGCGCTCGATCGCTTCCAGGCGATGCTCGATCGCTGGGGCCGTGCTCGTCTCGACTTGAAGTGCAAGATCGAAGCGGCTGGCGAGTGTGCATTCACTTTCATGGGGCGCTACGTAGCACTGGCTGATGAGAAGAACGGCAATTCCCCTGCTCATTCCTCGTTGACTCCCGCTGGCATTGCCGAGGAGTAACGGCTCGCTGCAGACGCACATTACATTTCTGTTTCGTACATCTGGTACGCCGTGCGCGCCATGCCCATCGCTCCGTACGTGGCCTGCGCGGTAGCATTTTCGCGTTCCACGTAGAGGCGCAGCCCGCACACGTCAGGGGCGGTCTGTGCGTTCGAGCGCACATGCTCGTACAGTGCTGTAAATACGCCCTGCCGACGCATTTCTGGGCGTACGTATACGCTCTGAATCCACCAGAACGCGCCGTTGCGCCAATCGCTCCATTCGGTTGTGCACATGAGGGCTCCCGCTATGCGATTTTCGTGCTCCGCCACCCAGTAGCGCCCCTTCTGCTCGTCACGGAGCAGTGTACGAATGCCTGAGCGAAGCGTCTCCTCGTTCAGCATTTTGTCTTCGGTTTCTTGTGCCATTGCAGTATTGAAGCGCACAAGCGTGTCCAGGTCGTTAAGTGTAGCACGGCGGATGGAAAGATCAGGCATGAATGTGGTGGAACGTTACGCTAAAACAGAGGCTGGTCCTACATCCGACTCAAGCTTCCTTTCCCACTGCTCCTGGTTTTTCTTTGCATTCTGGACGAAGGGCGACTTGCCGATTAAGCTGATGACCGTCCGGTTGATGCGATCAAGCGGTGGAGCAAGCGGGCGCACGACATCCAGAAAGAGGACAACGCGCTCGCCATCGGTATCATTCCACACCTCGTGGTCACGCGTATCGTCGAAGAGCATTACCTCGCCCTCCTCCCAGTGGCGGTAGTCGTTTCCTACGCGGATGCGGCACTGCTCTTTTGGACCGGGCACTTTCAAGCCAAGGTGCACACGAATTACCCCTTTGTACGGCCCACGGTGGGCAGGAATGTGCTTGCCCGGCGACAGAATCGAGAAGAACCCCGTCTTCATTCCTGGAATCTGCTCAATGATCTCGGTAGTCTTTGGGCATCGGGCGGCGTTCTTCTCTGCTTTGTGCCCAAACCCATACAGGAAAAAGGTCTTCCAATCATCGTCGTTGGTAATCGCAGTTTGATCTTCTGAGATTTCTTGGAAGTTAGGCAGCCGCTCACGGTGCTTTAGCACAACCTCATCCAACTCGTTGCGAATGGCTGCCCAGTTGTCTTCCAGAATCTGGGTCCAGGCAAAGTCGTCGTTATTGAAAAACGTGGGGGTACCATGGAGCGAGTATCGTGCGAAAATACGTTCAATCAACTGTAGAAGCGCAAATCCAACTTTCTTGGTAACCAGGTCGGTTGTTCGTTTAAATGGATTCGCCATAGCAGGGCAGGAAGAATAAGAGTGGAGAAGCAAAAATTCTCCCGTACAACAAGCAGATTGTGTACGCTGTTTGCAGGCTTACAAAAATGAGGGCCTGAAACAACGCTGTAGCGGCTCCTTCGGAATGTGGAGCAGAAGACGGTCGAACTGCAGTTTGCATTCCCTCAGGCAGTAGCTATGTGCCCACGAGCTATGCTCCAGCCGTCCAGTCGGGCGCAAATGCCGGGTCGATCTGGCGCTCGCCGCGCGCTAAGCTATGGATGGCGGTCATCTCGTCGTCGGAGAGCGCAAAGTCGAACACATCCAGGTTGCTTACGCGGTGCGCGGCGCTGGCAGCTTTTGGGATAGCGGCTACGTTGGGCTGCTGGATGAGCCACCGAACGGTGACCTGCGCCGCGCTCTTGCCGTGCCGGTTAGCAATCGCCTGAAGACGCTCGTCTTGGAGCACCGCCCCACGCGCCAGCGGACGATATGCCGTGAACAGGTAGCCGTGCTCGCGTGCGTGCTGAAGCACGGCTTCCTGCGACAGAAATGGATGGTACTCGGCCTGATGCGCAAACAAGGGCGCTTCGTCGGGCAGATGCGCCACGGTTTGGTCGAGCAGCTTCGGCGAGAAGTTGCTCACGCCAATATGCCGCGCTTGTCCTGCTTCATGCACCTCCACAAACGCATCCAGCGTACGCCGCAGCGCATCCACATCGCCGTCGAGATCGGCGGGCTTGGCGGCCACG
>CAJXLX010000011.1 GCA_913056335.1 uncultured Rhodothermaceae bacterium | reverse complement strand
GGAGCATCCGCCAGAGGCACTGGCCGAGGGGCTGCGGGGCTACGACGAAACGCAGTGGGAAGCCATTCTGCAACGTCATCTGGTCGACCTGCCGGGGTGGGCGTCGTTCATTAAGTGGCGCGCCCAGGCAAAGCATGATGCGTGGCAGGCTGCGCATCCCATTACCCTAACCGGCTACCTGGCTGCGCGTCTGCACACCGCCCGCGCGCTTGGGCAATCTATTGCCTCCGGAAATGAAGACGCCACGCCCGGTAATACCGAACGCGCACCGGATCGGGCGGAGTGGGCGGCCCCCTGGCTGGAGGCGTGGGAAGCGACCTACCGCGAGCAGCTGCTGGCGGACCTGAAAAACGCGGCATCGTCTGAGACGCACGCCTCGGCCTCCCCCTACCCCGATGCCCAACTCGTATTCTGCATTGACGTGCGGTCGGAGGTGATTCGTCGCCATATCGAGCAGACCGGTGCCTACGAAACGTTTGGCTACGCCGGGTTCTTTGGGCTGCCAATGCAGTACGAAGCGTACGGCGCCGATACCCGCACCGAGCTGTGTCCGCCCATCGTGTCGCCAACGCATCGCGTATGTGAGCGGCCCGACCCGGCGCACAAGGATACAGCGACCACCCACGACGGGTGGATGGACTGGCTGCATGCCGGACGCACCCTGACGAAGGCGCTCAAAACCAACGTGGCCGCTGCATTTGGGTTTGTGGAGGCAGCCGGTGGGTTCTTCGGAGCGGGACTGGCGGCGCGTACGCTGGGGCCTTCGGCGCTGCGAGCGGCCCGGCGGGCGTGGAACGAGCGCGTGCCAGATCCGGATGACTTCTGCACGCTCACGCTCGACCATGTTGAGTCCGACGGCAACGCCGAGCTATCGGTGGGCTTTACCCATTCTGAGAAAGTGGCGTATGCCGAAGCTGCCTTCCGCCTGATGGGCTGGGATCGCTTTGCGCCGGTGGTCGTCTTTACCGGGCATGCCAGCGAGACAGCCAACAACCCGTACCAGTCCAGCCTGGACTGCGGTGCATGTGCAGGGCATCCCGGCGGACCAAACGCGCGGGCGCTGGCGGCGATCTGTAACGAGCCCGGCGTGCGCACTGCGCTGCGCGAGCGCGGCATCGACATCCCCGACGATACCGTCTTCCTGGCGGCTGAGCATAACACAACCACAGATGCGGCGACGCTCTTTCGCACGCCCGCGCTTACGGAGGCCCAGGCGGTCTTTGTCGACCAGCTGCAGCACGATCTGAGCACGGCACAGCAGCACGCCACGGCGGAGCGCGCGCCGTCGCTACGAGGCGCCCGATTGGAGCAGAGCACGTCCGACACCGAGCGCCGCGCCGTTGACTGGGCCGAGGTGCGTCCGGAGTGGGGGCTGTCGGGCAATGCGGCGTTCATCATCGGACCGCGGGCGCTCACGTCGCAGTGCAATTTCGGAGGGCGCGCCTTCTTACACGCCTATGACTGGCAGGCCGATGCGAACGGCACCGCGCTGGCGCAGATTATGACCGGTCCGCTTGTGGTGGGCGAGTGGATCAACACGCAGTACTACTTCTCGACGGTTGACAATGCCGTGTACGGCAGCGGCTCCAAGATCACGCAGAATGTGGTGGGCAACTTTGGCGTGTGGCAGGGCAACGGCGGCGACCTGATGACCGGTCTGCCGCTGCAATCGCTTCAGAGCGACGATACGACGCCTTACCACCATCCGCTGCGTCTGATGGCCGTAATTCAGGCTCCGGTAACGCGCGTGGCGAGAATCCTGGACCGTAACGCCGATCTGCGAGCGCTCTTTGATCACGAATGGATGGCGCTGGCTGTGATGGACCCCGAGCAGAACAACGCGGTGTGTCACTACCAGCCGGGAGGTACGTGGCACATCGCCTCCGAGACCGCCGCACCCGCAGGCGGAGACGATGTCCCGGCATCGGAGCCCGAGCGTGCGCTTTCGGTATGACCGTGCGCATCCCCCAACAACTCTTTGCACAGATATAACGACCTACCATGGATGCTACCAATCCTCCCAACTGGCAGACGGAGCACGCGCTCCACCCGCTCAAGAAGATCGAAATCATCGTAAAGGGCAAGCGCGAGACATTCGTGCAAGACCTGCTGGAAGAGTCGGGCGTAAGCGGCTATACCATTCACCGCAATGTAGCCGGGCGGGGCGAAAGCGGCTTTCACGAAGGCAACCTGCTGTTCAACGATGAGGCGAGTCTCGTCATGTTCTTTGCGGTGAGCGATGAAAGCAAGATCCAGTCGATCATTGACGGACTGACGCCGCTCTTCGAGAATAGCTCGGGCGTTATGTTCGTATCGGATACGCAAGTGGTGCGCCTCAAAAAGTTTGTCGAGGAGACCGACTGAATGGCGGCAGGGCACACGGACCTCGATTCGCATCTGCAGCACCCGGTACCCCGCCCGAAAGATCGGACCAAACCGACGCGGCACAGTGTAACACGCACTTGTAATGTCAACCTCAAGGCTTGTGTCTCCACTCCCATGCCGCACGAACTGCTCCAGCGCAATCGCGAATGGGCGGCCAGTCAAGATCCCAGCTTCTTTGAAGCCCTCACCGAGGGCCAGTCGCCGCGTTTCCTGTGGATTAGCTGCTCCGATAGCCGCGTGCCCGCAAACGAGATTGTGGAATGCCACCCGGGCGATCTATTCGTGCATCGCAACATTGCCAACCGAATCGACCACGACGACCTGAACGGCCTTTCGGTGCTGGAGTACGCCGTCGAAGTGCTGCAAGTCCCGCACATTGTGGTGTGTGGGCACTACCAGTGCGGCGGGATCAAAGCTGCGATGGAGCACACCGACCACGGCCTCATCGATAACTGGCTGCGGCCCATCAAGCGATGCTACCACCAGCATCACGACGAACTCGACCGCATCACAGACGACCACAAACGGTGGGACCGCCTCTGCGAGCTCAACGTGATTGATCAGGTGGAAGGCATTGCCAGCACTACCGTTGTGCAGAAAGCCTGGCAGCGCGGGCACGAAGTAACCATTCACGGCTGGATCTACCAGCTTGCCAACGGTGAAATCCACGACCTGGGCGTCGAGGTCGACAGCCCCGACCAAGTGCCGCCTATTTACCGTATCAGTGCGTCTTCATCGGCTCTGGGGGATGCGTAGGTCGTCTCTTTCACACCGATCTCCTCCTGATTTACGCCGCACCCCTATTCGCCCTACCCACGTCCTCGAAACCAGTCTGTACGCCTCCGATCTGGAGGCCGCCCGCCACTTCTATGGCACGGTGCTAAATCTGCCCGTGGTGTTTGACGAGCCGGATCGCCATCTCTCGTTTCGGTGCGGACGCGGCATTCTGCATGTGTTCATCGCCGAGGTGACGCGCGAAACCGAATCGCTGCCTGCCCACGGGGCCGACGGACCCGGACACGTTGCGCTGGCGATTCCTTTTCGTCAGGTGGAGGCGTGGCAGGAGCGCTTTGCCGCGCACGATATTCCCATCGAAGACACGGCCACGTGGCCGCATCACAAGCACGCCGTGTCGCTGTACGTGCGCGATCCGGCAGGGAATAGCATCGAACTGGCCACGTCCGAGCTGTGGGGACTGGATGCTGATGCCCGGGACGATTCCATGCTCCGCATCCGCCCGTATGTGCCGGTCGATACCGAGGATCAGCGCCCGATGGAGCAGTTCCAGAGCCGCACGCTGCGTCCCATTTGTAAGCTGCAGAATCCGCTCATTCTGACAACAGTGGCCCGCTATCTCCAGAAATACAATACGGGCTTTGCGGAGATGGATCCTGCCGACCAAGAGGCAAAGGCGCGGAATCTCCTGAAAGAAGACCGCCGCCTGAAACGCTCGCTTGTGGGACTCGTGGCAGGGCACTTCACTGAAGACGAGTACGCGTTCTATCTCGACCATCAGCGCGAGGTGCGGCGCCGGCTCATGGCGCTCTTCACCCAGCGCGTACTCGATCAGATGGAAGCAGTGACTGTGCAGACCTCCTCGCAGTGAAGACCTGCGGAAGCTGTACGCATGCGCTTGCATCGATCGGTGCATCCTGTCTATTTATACCTTGTCTAAACAACTGTAGTCGCTCCTGAATTTGTCTGCTATCACTCGATCCGTACCTGACCTATGAGACATCTGCCTACTGCTGTGCAAACACTCTGCGCATCCCTCGTGCTTATCATGCTCATGAGCGTTCCTGTACAGGCCCAGGAGATGATCATCGGCGAAGAGGTCATCGAGCCCGGCATTCAGCTTGTGTTTGAGGGCGCACCGAAAGACGACGTAACGCCGCACGACCAGAACCTGGCTGAAGACAAAACCGATGTGCACCTGGAGGTGCTCACCACCTGGGCAACCGACGAGAGCATAGACATCCCCGAGGGCACAACGCGGGGCGGATTCGTCGCGTATCTCCACTTCTTCGCGACCATCACCAACGAGTCCACGGGCGATACCGAAACCGTCTCGCTTATTCCGCACGTCACGCTCGGCGATGCGATGCACTACGCCCGTAACGTGTCGCTCCCTGGTTCACCCACCGACGCATACACGGTTACGTTCGACGTGCATCCGCCCCAGGAGACCGAGCTGGCGTTCCACAAAAGCTGGCGCGATGCGCACGGCACGCCGCTCTTTGAGGCGCAGTCGTTCACCTTCGAGGGGCTTGACTTCGAGGAGATTGCAGCGGCTACGCGGCGGTAGTGTAAGATTGAGGATTCGAAATCGACATGCGGATAGGAGGTGACAAATAACGTCCAGGTGAGCCTTTACACGGGTTGCCTGGACGTTTTATTTTGGTAGTAGATAGACGTTAAGTGATAGCTCTCGTGATAAAACTTCTGCGGAGGCGAACGGTCCTCCGTTTGCCTCCGCCGGATACGTCCGTGCCGGAGACGCTTCCAGTCTCCGGCTACAGATCCATTCCTTCTATCACTTAGCATTGAACCGCACCTCTATTTTCAGTCTCTGCCGAGGCAGCGCCACCAAGCGGTGTACAACGACGGCTCTCCGTCTCCAAGGGCTCTGACAAACGGCATCATTCACGCAATCTTGTGAGTTGAGTCGCACCTCGCTCCTTGCATCAGAGCCGCACATCCGCTACCATAGCTATTGCTATTTAGAAACGGTCTAAATAAGAATAGTGAGATGCGAGACACCCGCTGGACGCTGGTAATCTCAGGATTGGCAATGGCTGCGCTGTGTGCAAGCGGCGCGCATGCGCAGTCGGTTTCCGACGTATCGCCCGATACATCGCGCGCCGACACCACGGCCTGGGGCACGCCGGTGGAACTGGAGCGCGTGGTGGTGACGGCCACGCGCAGTCAGAAGCGGCTGGGGCAGGTGCCTGTGCCGACGAGTGTGATTGATGCGGGCGAGATTGAAGCCCGTGGGGTGCGCCGCTTGTCCGATCTTCTGGCCGAGCAGCCGGGCATCCAGCTGAATTATGACCACGGCGCGGGCGTGCAGGTGCAGGGCTTCGATGCCGACTACACGCTCATCCTGATTGATGGCGAGCCGGTGATTGGGCGCACGGCGGGCACGCTGAGCCTGGATCGCATTACGGTGGCCGATGTGCAGCAGGTGGAGGTGGTGCGCGGACCGTCGTCGTCGCTCTACGGGAGCGAGGCGCTGGCGGGTGTGGTGAATGTCATTACGCAGGACCCGGAAGATGGCCTTCAAGGAGAGGTGCGTGCTCAGTACGGCACGCACAACACGTCGGATGCATCGGTGCGGGTGGCCGGGGCCGAGGGTGCATGGCGGGGCAAGGCGTTTGTGAGCCGCTACGCTTCGGATGGCTATACCCTCACATCCAGCGCTACGCCCACAACGCCATCGTTTACGAACTATGTGGCGCGCAGCACGCTCGGATACGCGCTCAGCACCGACACCGATCTGGAGGTGCGCGGTCGCTTGGCCCGCGAAGATCAGTCGCGCATCACCCAGATGCAAGGCAACGACACGCAGCGCTTCGATAGCACTGGAGAGCAGACCGACTGGAGCCTTGCGCCAACCCTCACCCACACGCTGCGTCCGGGCACCACGCTGGAGCTTAGCGCAGTGGCTTCGGGCTACCGCACGGAAATACGCCTTGTGGGTCAGAATGACGGGCTTCGTCTCAACAATTCGCGCTTCAACCAGCGCTATCGCAAGGGCGAGGCGCAGCTTCAGACCGCGTGGGGGGATACGCATCTGGCCACCGTGGGCGCTGGGTACATCCGCGAATCGGTCGATGCCGACCGCGTGACCGGCCACCGCACCGGCGGGTTTGTCTTCGTGCAAGACGAATGGACACCCGCAGACTGGCTTGATCTGGTGCCAAGTGCGCGCCTGGATGCCCACAGCGATTACGCCACGCGTATCAGTCCAAAGCTGGCCGCGCTCGTGCGTCCGCTAAACGGACTGCGGGTGCGGGCCTCGGTGGGGAGCGGATACAAAGCCCCCGCCTTCCGGCAGTTGTACCTCAACTTCACCAATGCGCAGGCCGGATACAGCGTGTTTGGCGCCGAAGAGGTGCGCGGCGGACTCGACAGTCTGGATGCGAACAACGAAATCGCCGCCCTCCTGCAGGATCCATCTACGCTGGGCGGCGCGATGGATGCGGAGCGCTCGGTTTCCTACAACGTCGGGGTGCGGGTGGACCTGCCTGCCGCGCTCACGCTCGATGCCAATCTCTATCACAACGAAGTGCGCGATCTCATCGACACGCAGCCGGTAGCGCGCAAGACGAACGGTCAGCAAGTCTTTACCTACTTCAATCGCGGACGCGTCTTTACGCAGGGCCTTGAAGCCGAACTGTCGTGGCAGCCACACCCGGCGCTCGACGCCGCCGTCAGCTACACCTATCTCAAAGCCAAAGACCGCGCCGTGCTCGACCAACTGGAGGCCGGGCGCATCTTTCGGCGGACGGACGCCGGGCGCGATGTAGCGGTGCCGGTCAGCGACTATGCCGGATTGCGAGGCCGGTCGCGGCATCGGGCCACCGTTCGTTTTATGGCGCGGGCTGAATCTGCAGGCTTCACGGCCTCGGTACGTGGACGCTACCGCAGCCGCTACGGCTTCTCGGATGTGAACGGCAACGGCATTGTAGATACCGACGCCGAGTACGCTCCGAGCCATGCCATACTCGATCTCACGCTCACCCAAACACTCGCCGACACGGTCGACCTCCAGGTCGGCGCGAATAACCTGACTGACTATACCGATGCCCAGTACACGCCCGAGTTCTCTGGGCGCACCTGGTTCGTGGGACTGCGCGCTGCGTTATAGCATATAGCCTGCGCATCCCACTAACGTACTTGTTTCACAGCACTTACCTGTAGTACTCATGCGTACGATCACACAACTTACCACGCTCTTGCTTTCCGCAGCGCTGCTGATTACGCTCAGCGCCTGCGATGACGACAGCACCCCGATTGGACCCGAAGAAACGGTAGAACTGGAGGTGCAAACCGTTGAAGACCTGCCGGCTGATCCCACCGTTACCGTCGGCGAGAACGGGCGTCCGCAGGGCCTGAACCAGTACACGTTCTTTAGCCTGCGTGATAATGAGATTGTGCTCGAATCGGGCACCGAGGCGCGTGCCGACTCCAACTCGACCGCGTGGGACATTGCGCTGCAAGGCACCACGATTCGCATCAACGGCGGCACGAGCGGTCCGGGCAACGGCGCGGCGTACGTGGCCGAAGCCGCCTTCGGAGATGTTGTTGAGGTAGACACAGAACGCTTGCAGCCCGACACCGAAGAGGCCCTCGCCATTCCCACCGGCTCGGGCAACGGATGGTACAGCTACAACAGCAACGGCCAGAATTACGTCCGCCCCGTTCCTGGACGTACGATTGTTGTGCGCACCGCCGACGGCGAGGGCTACGCCAAAATCCGCGTCCAGAGCTACTACCAGGGCGCCCCGGAACTGCCCGCCGATCGCGAGGCGCACCCATCGCGCTACTACACCTTCGACTACGTGGTGCAAACCGACGGGTCGACGTCGTTTGAGTGAGACGCAGAGCGGATGCGCCAGGACAGCGAGGTACCGTAGCCGGGGACTGGCACGTCCCCGGCGTTTTCCTCGAACCAGTACACGGACCCGAGTTCATAAGCACATTGATCATAAGGCCACACAATTATGCAACGCATCCCGTTATTCATACTCGGCATCGCGCTGCTTTTACTGGGCAGTGTGCTATCCGCTACGGCCCAAGACACCGGGGCCGATCGCATCCTGCCGCTGGGCGGCTCCGTCACCGAAATCGTGTACGCGCTGGGTGAAGGGGAGCGCGTGGTAGGCGTCGACGCCTCCAGCGTATACCCCGAATCCGCCACCGAGAAGCCCGACGTTGGCTACTACCGCCAGCTCTCGGCAGAGGGCGTGCTCTCGCTCAACCCGAACCTGATCTTGGCACTCGAAGGCACCGGTCCGCCCGCTGTGCTCGACCAACTGCGCAGCGCCGACGTGCGCGTTGAGACAATCGCCGACGAGCCCACCGTCGAAGGCGCAAAGCAGAAAATCCGCCGCGTGGCTAAACTTCTGGGTCGCGTGGATGCGGGGGCTGAACTCATTGCAGACATGGAGCGCGAGCTTGAAGACGCCCGTGCGCTTCGTGAAGACGCCGATTCCACGCCACGCGTGCTGTTCATCTACGCGCGAGGCAGCGGCACGATGAATGTAGCCGGATCGGGCACCTCGGCCGAGGCGATGATCGAACTGGCGGGAGCCGAGAACGCACTCACCGGCATCGACGGATTCAAGCCGCTCACCGCCGAAGCGGTGGTCGAAGCCGCGCCCGACGTGATCCTCATGCTCACGCGTGGCCTCGACAGCGTAGGCGGCGTGGAAGGCGTGCTGGAGCAGCCCGGCATCGAACTGACGCCCGCAGGCGAAAACCGGCGCATCGTGGCGATGGACGACCTGCTCATGCTCGGCTTCGGCCCGCGCCTGGGCACCGCCGTGCGTACGCTCACCGAGCAACTGCATCCCGAACTGGAGGCAGCCTCCGCCTCTGCCGCGCAGTAACCGCATCCGCCCAACTCTGCTATGCCCACAACTGCTGACGCACCGGCTTCGAATTCAACCGCTGCCAACACAGGCACCGCATCCAGCCCTGACGGTCCCAAACCCGGCCTGATACGTCAGCAGCACCAGCAGAAGGCGCGTCTGGTGCTGGGCGGACTCGTGCTGCTCCTGCTGGGCGCGACCGGCGCGAGCCTGGCCATCGGCGCGGTGGAGATGACGCTGGGGCAGGTGCTTGCCATTCTGGCGGATCGCGTGGGTGTGTCGCTACCGTGGGCATTCGAGCGGCAACAGGCGTTGGTGCTCACCGCGATTCGGTTGCCCCGTGTGCTGATGGCCATTGGCGTGGGGAGCGGACTCGCCGTGGCGGGTGCGGTGATGCAGGGGCTGTTCCGGAATCCGCTGGCCGATCCGAGCCTGATTGGCGTGTCGAGTGGAGCCGCACTGGCCGCTGTGATTACGATTGTGCTGGGCGCGACCGTGTTTGGCGCGTGGGCCGCGTGGCTGGGCGTGTTTCTGCTTCCCATTGCGGCCTTCGCGGGCGGCGTAGCAGCCACAGTGGTGGTGTACCAGCTGGCTACGAGCGGCGGACGCACCTCGGTGGCGACGATGCTACTGGCTGGCATTGCCATCAACGCACTGGCGGGGGCAGGCACCGGACTGATGATCTTCGTGGCCGACGACGACCAGCTGCGCGACCTTACGTTTTGGACGCTCGGCAGTCTGGGCGGGGCCACCTGGAGTCAGCTGGCGGTGGTGGGGCCGTGCCTGCTGGGCGGGGTGCTCACCGCGCCGTTTATGGCGCGTCCGCTGAATGCGATGCTGTTGGGCGAGGGCGAGGCGATGCATCTGGGCATCGACACCGAGCGCATCAAGAAGCGGGTGATTGCGCTGGCCGCGTTCGTCGTGGGCGCGGCGGTGGCGGTGAGTGGCGTCATCGGGTTCGTGGGACTGGTGGTGCCGCACCTGCTGCGACTGGCGGTGGGCCCGGACCACCGCGTGCTCATCCCCGGCTCGGCGCTGCTGGGCGGCGCGTTGCTGCTGGGGGCAGATCTGCTGTCGCGCACCATTGTGGCGCCCGCCGAGCTTCCGCTGGGCATCGTAACCGCACTCCTGGGCGCGCCGTTTTTCCTGTGGCTCCTGCTGCGCGATCGCAAGCGCGGCGTGGGGTACACGCTGTGATAGACAGAGCTTTCTTCTTGGAGCGAATGGGTTCCTGTTGGCCCCCGCCGGAGACGTTCGCACCGGGCGGTGCTCCCAGTCTCCGGCTACTGACATACTGCCTCCATCACTTAGCGTTGAACCGCTACCAATTTCTCCCTGTGTCCAGCGGTCCGCCGCTGGATCTGGTCAGCGCGCCACCGCAAGGAATGAGACGGGTGCATAGCATTCGGTACGAAGATCGCCGGGGACGCAAGCGGTCCCCGGCTATGGGTTCCCTTAGCCCGGGATCAGGAGCAACGCGGATATCCCGGGCGGTACTCGCTGGAGCGAACGATCCCCGTTCGCCTGTTCTCAACAAATTACCCGTGTGGATTCGACATGCTTTCGTTATCCGACATTACCGTACAGATGGGCCCATCCACGCTCATCCACCAGGTTGACCTGACCGTGCAGCCGGGTACGCTCACCGCAGTGGTGGGTCCCAACGGTGCAGGCAAAACCACCGCGCTCCGCGTAGCCAGTGGCGAGCTTACGCCCAGCACGGGTACCGTGTCGATGGATGGCCAGCCGCTTGCGGCGTGCTCGAACCGCGAGGTGGCGCGCCGCCGGGCGGTGCTGGCCCAGCAGTCGCATCTGCGGTTTGCGTTTCCGGTCCTGCAAGTGGTGCTCATGGGGCGCACCCCGCACCTGAACGGCGCCGAAACCGCCCGTGACTGGCAGATTGCTGAATCTGCACTCGCCGCAGTCGGACTCGCCGACTTCGCCGAGCGCTCGTTCCCGACGCTCTCTGGGGGCGAGCAGCAGCGGGTGCAACTGGCGCGCGCCCTGGCGCAGATCTGGACGCGGCCCGCCTCGGGCCATCGCTACCTTTTGCTTGACGAACCCACTGCCAGCCTCGACCTGGCGCACCAGCATCGCGTGCTCACCACCGCAGCGCAGCGCGCGCATGACGGAGTCGGTGTGCTGGCGATCTTGCACGACCTGAACCTGGCTGCTCAGTACGCCGACCAGGTTGTGATGCTGCGCGACGGACAGGTGTATCAGAGCGGCGCGCCTGCTGAGGTGCTCACGCCACCCGCCGTACAGTCCGTGTTTGGCTGTGCCGTGTGCGTGATCGACCACCCCACGCAGGGCTGCCCGCTCATCGTAGCCGAGCGCAGCGCAGATGCTGAATCCGATCATGCGGCTTCGGCACATACCTTCGCATCCCACTAACCTTAACTTTATGCTTAACATGAATGCAACCGACCTAAAAGCGCGCTGGAACGCGTTTCAAGACGACCACCCAAATGTGCGTATCCGCAATGCCGCTGCCCGGCTGGGCGTGAGCGAGGCCGAGCTTGTGGCTACCGGATGTGGCGACCACGTGACACGCCTAAATGGAGACTGGAAGGCGCTGCTACGCGACCTCGAATCGCTGGGCCCGGTGATGGCCCTGACGCGCAATGACGCGGCTGTGCACGAGAAAACCGGCGTGTACGAAGACGTGTCGTTTAGCGACAGTCACAACATGGGCATCGCGCTGAACGACGACATCGACTTGCGCCTCTTCATGGACCACTGGCATCTGGGCTTTGCCGTTGAAATGCCGTGGAGCGGCGGACGCGATGGCCTGCGCCGGAGCCTGCAGTTCTTCGACAAAAGCGGCACTGCTGTGCACAAGGTTTTCCTGACGCGCAAAAGTAATCTCGACGCCTACACCGACCTGGTGAACACCTATCGCCACGACGACCAGTCCATTGAGCAGCCCGTAGAGTCGTCCGAATCCGCCAGCGAAGAAACGCCCGATGCCGAGATCGATGTGGAGGGCTTCCTATCGGCGTGGGCCGACCTGGAGGATACGCACGACTTCTTTCCGCTGCTGCGCGAGTACGACGTGGCGCGCCCGCAGGCGCTGCGGCTGGCCGAGGGGCAGTTTACGCACCGCGTGCCTGCGTCGAGTTTGCGGAGCACGCTGCAGGCTGCTGCCGAGCACGAAACGCCCATCATGGTGTTTGTGGGAAGCCCCGGCTGCATTCAGATTCACACCGGGCCGGTCCATACGCTAAAAGCCACGCGGCCCTGGTACAACGTGCTCGACCCCGGCTTCCAATTGCATCTAAACGAGGAAGCGGTCGCGCAGGCATGGGTCGTGGAGAAGCCGACGCGCGACGGGCTTGTGACCTCGCTCGAACTGTTGGATACAAACGGCGGCATCATTGCGCGGCTGTTTGGCAAGCGCAAACCGGGTCAGCCCGAGCGCAGCGACTGGCGCGTCATCGTCCGCGAGCAGGCCGCCACCCCGGCGTAAGATCGCACTCAGCATGACGATAGGGGGCTTGGCTGAGTGAGGGGACGGCTCTCTCGACTATCAACACCAAACGCCTTGATGTAAAAATCAGAGGGAAACCACGGGGCGCGGTATCGCTACACTGCGCATTGTATCGCATGCGTGCTACATTGGGGGCTGTGCGTGCGCCCACTATCCCCGCACGTATGCGATCCACTGCTGTTGCCGCTCACCAACCCCTGCATCCCCATGGCCGAATCGGACACAGGCCCTGCCTCGACCGTCTACGACCCCTCGCAGATCGAAGACAAATGGTATCGGTACTGGGAGGAGAACGACTTCTTTAAGGCGAACGACGATCCCGAGGCGTCGTCGTACAGCATCACGATGCCGCCGCCGAATGTGACCGGGCGGCTGCACATCGGTCATGCGCTGCAGGACTCAATTCAGGATGCGCTCACCCGTATCCACCGCATGAAAGGCGACGAAACGCTCTGGATGCCGGGGCTCGACCACGCGGGCATTGCTACGCAGAACGTGGTGGAGCGCAAGATTGCAGAGGAAGACGACCTGACGCGCCACGACCTGGGTCGCGAGGCATTCATCGAGCGCGTGTATGCGTGGAAAAAGGAGTACGGCGACATCATTTTGCGGCAGAAGCGCACCCTGGGCGACTCGTGCGACTGGGAGCGTAGCTACTTTACGATGGATGAGGACTTCTCGCGGGCGGTGCAGGAGGTCTTTGTGCAGCTCTACGACGACGGCCTCATCTACCGGGGCGACTACCTCGTGAACTGGGATCCCGCCAACGAAACGGCGCTGTCGGATGAGGAGGTCAACAACGAAGAGCGCGCTGGGCATCTCTGGCACGTGCGCTATCCGCTCGTTACCGACGGCGACCCTGCCTACGTGACGATTGCCACCACGCGTCCCGAAACCATTCTTGGGGATACGGCGCTGGCAGTGCATCCCGACGACGAGCGCTACCAGCACCTGGTGGGCCAAACCGCCCGCGTACCGGTCCTCGACCGCGAGATTCCGATCATCGCCGACGAATATATCGACAGCGAGTTTGGCACCGGCGCGCTGAAGGTGACGCCTGCGCACGACGAAAACGACTTCGAGATCGGCGAGCGTCACGACCTCGATACCGTCAATGTGATGAATCCCGACGGCACCATCAACGCTAACGGCGGGCCGTACGAGGGGCTTGACCGCTTTGCGGCGCGCGACCAGATCGTGGCCGACCTCGACGCCGAGGGGCTCCTGGCCGATGTTGAGGAGCACACGATTAACGTGCCCGTGTCCGACCGTTCGGGCGCGGTCATTGAGCCGCTCATCTCGCGGCAGTGGTTTGTGGAGATGGAGCCGCTCGCCGAGCCTGCTATCGAGGCCGTGCGCGATGGCACGATTACGTTCCATCCGAAGCGCTGGGAGAACGAGTACTTCCGCTGGATGGAGAACATCCGCGACTGGTGCATCTCACGTCAGCTCTGGTGGGGGCATCAGATTCCGGTGTGGTACTACACCGACGACGATGGCAATCCCGACCCGGAGCGCGGCTACGTGGTGAGTGTCGACCATCCCGACACCGACGAGGAGATGGTGCAAGACGAAGACGTGCTCGATACGTGGTTCTCGTCGTGGCTGGCGCCGTTTGCCTCGCTCGGCTGGCCCGACGACACCGACGCCCTCAAAACGTTCTACCCGACCGACGTGCTGGTGTCGGGCTACGACATCCTCTTCTTCTGGATCGCCCGCATGGTGATGGCCGGCTACCACTTTACCGGTCAGCCGCCGTTCACCGAGATCTTCATCACCGGTATGGTGAAGGACGAGCAGGGCCGTTGGATGTCGAAGAGCCTGGGTAACGGCATCGATCCCATCGAAATGGTCGATCAGTACGGGGCGGATGCGACGCGCTTCACCCTCACGCTGCTCTGCGCGCAGGGCCAAGACATCAAGCTGGCCCCGTCGAAGTTTGAGATGGGCCGCAACTTTGCCAACAAGATCTGGAACGCCTACAACGTCTTCGGGCAGTTCATGGAGACGGATGCGCAGGGGCATCCCACCAGGGAATATCACGATCCGCGCGATTTCGAGGAGCTGGAGATGGTGGAGCAGTGGATGCTCCATCGTCTACACACGGCGATTAACGACATTGAGGACGCGCTTAGCCGCTACCGCCTCAACGAAGCGGTGTCCATCGTTTACGACGTGTTCTGGCGCGACTACTGCGACTGGTATCTGGAGCTCATCAAACCGCCGTATGGCGAGTCGATGGATGAGCAGGTCATTGCGCGTGCGGCATCCATCTTCGAAACGCTACTGCAGCTGCTGCATCCCTTCATGCCCTTCGTGACCGAAGAGCTGTGGTGGAAGGTGCGTCCGCGCGAGGAGGGCGAGGCCTGCATCGTATCCGACTGGCCGCAGGCGAACGACGTGCCGCACGACGCCGCCACGCACGACACGTTCGCGCATCTGCAAGAGCTGATCTCAGGCATTCGTAGCATCAAGAGCGATTACGGCGTGGGCGCCGGCACCGAAGTGCGCACGGTCATCAGTCTGCCAGAAACGGCCATCGACCGCGCCGAAGCGATGCGGGCGTATCCCGGCTACTTCGAGCAGCTGGCGCGCGTCACGGACTTGACCGTAGGCCACAACCTGGAGAAGCCTACGGCCAGCGCATCGGTGGTGGTGGAAGACAGCGAAGTGTTTGTGCCGCTGAAGGGCATGATCGACCTTGACAAGGAGCGCGAGCGCCTGAAGTCGACCATTGCCGAGAAAGAGGGCTTCCTGAAGAGCGTGGAAGGCAAGCTGCAGAACGAGCAGTTCGTGACCAAGGCGCCTGACGAGGTGGTAGAGCGTGAGCGTCAGAAAAAGCGCGATGCTACTGCGGAACTAAAGCGCCTGCGGGCTAATCTCGCGGATCTGGAGCAGGTGTAGCTCCTGAGGTGCCGTATTGGAGGGGACGCTGGGTTGAAATCGAAGACATGAATTAATAGGTTTAAAAATGTTATCATTCCGAATTGTGTAGTCGAAATGTTCCTCAAAAACCTGGCTGGGTTTGGGGATGGCCAAGGCTGATCCACCTACCAGCGTCACTTGCATCCCCAGACTGAACGATCAGAAACAGGTTCTGAATATCCGCTCAACAGTGCGCTGCGCCAGGCAAGCGATGGCGTGGTGGAGCTGGGCACCCGGCAGGTACAGCGCATGGTGCGCAATGCCGAACATGTGCACCGCACCGCCGATGCGTTTAAAGAGCGGGCGCAAGAGCAAAACATCGACCTGGCGGTGCACCGCCCTCCTCATCCGCTCGAAAGCCAGTTCGATGTTGCCGCTCTGAAGCAGCGTATTGCCACCCATTTGGCTGCGCGCAAGCACCTGAGCAACCCCGACTTTACGGTCGATCAACTGGCCGAGGCAGTTGCACTGAGTCGCCGACAGTGCACGCGCCGCCTCAAAGAAGCGGTGGACATGACACCCGCCAAGTTTATCCGCCATCGTCGCATCGAGCACGCTCAAACATTGCTTCAAACCGATCCGGAGACCATCGCGGAAGTGGTATACGCGGTTGGATTCCGATCGCCATCCCACTTCTCGAAAATCTTTCGCGAGGCCAGCGGGCAGTCGCCGTCGGCCTATCGCGATGCCCATGCTTCCTCTGAAGATGCAGATGGACACGCGGCATAGCAGGGCCATCCGCATTGCAGGATAGACATAGCAGGCCCTGTGCCCGGATGTGTCGTACATACGACAGCAAATGTCGGAGCTGCGACAGGAATAAATTAGACATTCCGCGCGCTGATTGGTTGTGTGGTAAACCCACCACCGAGCCGCCTGCAACCGAACGGCAGGCATCCACCGGTCATGCCATAGCGACCATGCTACGCGCAGCCGTGCTCCTTAGAATAGGTCAAGTGCAAGGACAGGTGCATCGCTGGCCCGAGAGGATGTCTGCTATAACGCCCGCAGGCGCTGAACCAGATCGCGCTTATTGGCGGAGGCGCATCTACGCTGCCAGATCTGTTCGCTGGAAGACTCGCCTGCTTATCCAACAATAGAACAAAAGGTATGAGAAAGGATCGAGACGCATCATTTCAGCTAATCTGGTGGACGAGCGCCGCACTGCTGATGGTGACTGCGCTTGCATACGTAGGATGCCGGGGCAGCGGCGTGCTCGCCGAGGGCGGCATGATATGGGAAGGAGATGACGTTATCGTTGTCCAGTCCGATTCGACGGGATCCACAAGCCGGATGGTTGACCGCATAGTTCGCACGTTAGAAGTCGCCGAGATATCCACCGAAGAACTGAACCGCACATCGGGCTATCTGCGCACCGAGCCGATTCGCGCGAACGACACCCTAAACATGCGGCTCAACATCGTGGCAACCGACTCGGGACGCGTTGAGCTTGCTGGGGAAATGATGGATCTGCGCTCGTCTGAGCCGGATAATTGGACACGCGTAGCATGGAACGAGACGCCTCGGCGCGGAACCGGCCCATGGTCCTTCATGACAGAGGTGGGCAAGGCACTGGGCTCGATTGAAGGATACGAGCGCGATCCGCGACTTATGGGCTCATTCGAGTGTGGAGGGCGGCGCTGTGCTGAAGAAGAGGCATGCCGGAGAAATGTCTGTCGGGCTCCCGGCCAAGAGGCAATGGCCTCCTCAGACGACCCCGAACGGACCCCTTCGCGCCAAGCGCGCGTCTGCGTCTCTGAAGAGGAGCATGCGCTCATCGAATCGGTGCGCTCCTATCGCGCTTCCCAAAACCTGCCAGAGGTGCCCCTGTCCGGTGCATTGACCGAAGTGGCCCAGGCCCACGTCCGCGACTTAGCCGACGAGGCCCCACACGAAGCAAGTCGCTGCAACCTGCACAGCTGGTCCGACGATGGATCGTGGAGCCCATGCTGCTACACCGACGACCACGCCAACGCGTCGTGCATGTGGGATAAGCCCGCGGAGCTGACCGACTACGACAGCGCGGGATACGAGATCGCATACCAGGGGCCGTCTGATGCCGAACTGATTATAGCGCAGTGGAAGGCAAGTCCAGGTCATAACGCGGTGATGGTGAACCGGGGGCAGTGGACCAACTTTACGTGGCAGGCTATGGGCGTAGGAATCGTTGATGACTTTGCCGTCATCTGGTTCGGGCGCGAAGAAGATGCCAGCGAGGCTCCTTCCTTGTGTTCGAGGTAGCGTGCTGCAAAATCTACAAAGCTGCAGCCTCTAACAGCCGCATCCGCGATCATAAGCCGCAATGAAAGCGATTTGCGTTTCTCCTTGTATCTATATTGTGTGATCTTCTGGCCCCGTTCCGTCAGAACGGTACCAATAAGATACAGGAGCGCGTTCTGAGCACGTCTCTGTTTTTCCGACACACGTGTTCTGTTGTTATGCGTACCCGGCTGAATCCAACGCTCGTTATGCTAAGTCTGCTGCTTCTTGGTGGCATAGGGATAGGGTGTGGGGGCAATGAATCGCCGCGTTCTGAGGACATTGAGGTTCGCAACTTCCGCTATGTAGAACAGCCGAATGGCAACCGTGAGTTTACGGCCGATGTGCATAACACCGGTTCGGAAGACATCCCGGTGGCACAACTCGAAGTGAGCTTGTTTGACGAAACCGGCGCCCAGATGGGCACGCAGCACATTGAGGTAGAAGACATTCCATCTAATGGCCACCGAGCGTTCACGCAGGCCCTTACACACGACGGCCCGGTTGGGCAAGCGCGGGTTAACAGCGTAATGGTGCCATAGGCAACATACAGGACGTTGCACAGGACCCGGCGTGTAGAGGCGCATGTGTTGCAGAGGGGCGTAACGTCTTGGGAAGAGGGGCGAAAGCAGCGCACCACGTGGTACAGCCTGCGTATAGTTTAATATCCACGTGCTCTGAAGAAGCGCTCTGAAGCAGTGCGTGTAAACACCTATACGACCCGGTACGGTATGGAATCGTCTGATGCACGCTCGTCTTTACAGCAACAGCTCAACACAGCCCAGGCTCAGGCCGCGGTGTATCGCCAACAACTGCATGCGCTGGCTGATGCCACCTTTCATGTAGAGCTATGGCTCAACAACGATGGCTCTTCCACTCTGGGGCCAGTCACGGTAGATGCAGCGTCGGCGCATGACGAAGATGCTGTGGAGCGGCTCATGCACAGCCACAACGAACTGGTGTCGGCGCTACGTGAGGCCTGCGCCACCGGCGAGCCGGTCCCAATTGCATTACGCGACGGCCCTTCGAATTCGTGGACCGGTACCGTGAGGCCGTGTACCGATGCCTGCGAGGATGATGGCGAGGGGCCATGTCTGAATGGCGTCTTGCGGCGCACGGCCCACGCGGCCCGCCCCGATATGGAGCCACTGCATCGCGAACTCCTGGAACTACTCCCGGATGCGATTCTCATTGTGGCCTCCAACGACCGCATCAAATACGCGAACTCGGCGGCGGTAGCCATGACGGAAGCTGCGCGTCTTGAAGATCTGCTCGACACGTCTATCTGGAGGTATCTGCCCGAAGAGGCGCAGCAGCATGCCAGTCAGCGGCGCCAGCAGGTGCGCACGGGGCGCCGAATCGACTTTGCCCGGCACACGCTGCGCACCCACCAGGGTGAAACCCGCATTGTCGAGTCGGCGTCGGTGCCTATTGTACATCAGGGACGCCGAGCGGCGCTGATCGCCGTGCGCGACCTCACAGGCCGCGAGCGCCTGTCAGAAACCCTGGCGCGCACGCTTAGCCTGTTCGATACCGCCTTCCACCTGGGGCCTGCCGCCGCAATCATTCGCCTACACGACGGAGTGATTCTGGAGGTGAGCGAGCGCATGGAAACGCTTACCGGCTTCGACGCGGCGCAGCTGGCTGGCGAGCAGATGGGGCATGTGCGCACGGGGGTGCCCGAACACCGGCGCCTCCAACTCACGCGCGACCTCCTCGCGCACGAGCAGCTTCATGACCGCGAACTTACGCTTACAAAAGCGGACGGCACCCCGTGCACAGTGCTCGTGAGCGCACGGCTCATTGCGCTGGATGGCAATGATTGTGCCCTGGTGAGCCTGGTCGACATCACCGAGCGCAAGCGCGCACTGGTGCAGGCGCAGGAAACACAGACCCTCATGCAGAAAATCTTCCGCATGAGTCCGTCGCCGCTGGCCATTGTGCGGCTGGATGACGGCGTCTATCTGAATGTTAATGATGCGCTCTGCACGCTGGTGAAGCGCCCGCGCTACGACATCGTGGGTCGCACCGACAACGATATGGCGCTGTGGGCCGATCGCAGCTACCGCGAGGCCGCCTTCGACCGCCTGCGCGACACCGGCACGCTCTCGGATGTGCAAACGACGTTCTGCCAGCCCGATGGTACCCGCATTGATGTGCTATGTGCGATGCAGCGCATTCACATCGACAACCGGGTCTGTGCCGTCATCGCCATCACCGACATCACGCAGCGCGAGGCGGCCCGCCGTGCACTGGTCGACGCCAAAGAGAAAGCCGAAGACGTGGCGCAGTTTCGGTCGTCGGTGCTCTCGAACATGACGCACGAGATGCGCACGCCGCTTACGGTCATTCTGGGCTTTACGCCAACGCTTCGCGAAGCGGTCGACCCAAAGTACCGCCGTTTCATCGACCTCATTGAACGTAGCGGCAAGCGCCTGCTCTTTACGCTCGATTCGCTGCTCGACTTGGCGCAGTTGGAAGCGGGCACGCTTACGCCCAGCCGCGCGGTGCATCCGCTGGCCGAATTGGTGCGTACGCACACCGCTTCGATGCGTGAGAAAGCGAAAGAAAAGGGGCTGACCACGCATGTCGAGCCGCCTGAGACACCGCTGTATGTGCACGTAGACCCCGATCTGATGGAGCGCGTGCTGCATCATGTTGTTGACAATGCTATCAAGTTCACCGAGCACGGCAGCATCACCATTCGCTTGTTGGCCGAGGACGACAAGGCCGTGGTTCGGGTGGAAGACACCGGAACGGGCATTGACCCGGCGTTCGTGCCGCGGGCATTTCAGGCGTTCGCCCAGGAGAGCGAAGGGTTGGCGCGCACGCATCAAGGCAGCGGACTTGGGCTTACCGTATGCAAGCATGTGATGGAACGCCTGGGCGGATCCATCGATATCGACACAGCTAAAGGAAAAGGCAGCACCATTACGCTCCGGCTGCCCCTGGCATCGCCGCAGCACAACGAAGTTTCACGCTCATGATGCTTCACGCTCATGCCCGGATCTGCGCTACAGGGCATGGCCCGTGCGTGGCGCGGAGCAGGTGTCAAGTAGGAAAGGCAGCGCTGCGTATCATGATGGACACTGCGAGCCGTGCTGCGACCCTTGGCTTCAACAAAACAGGCTGCTGGGCAATAAATGCGTGGTGTGGCTCGTTCCTTGTAGTGCTTGCTGCCCGCACAGTCTCCCATTGACGCGACGGACGCAAGCTTATGCAACCAACCGATGAAGCGCTGGTCGAGGCGTACTTAGAGTCAGGCGACGAACAGGCGTTTCGGACGCTGATTGAGCGCCGCCAAGACCAGATTTTCGGATACATTATGGGCATGGTGCACGACCGGGCCGTAGCTCATGATCTGTTCCAGGATACGTTTGAGCGAGTCATTAAGGCGATGAACGACCGTCGGGGCTCGTATACGCACCAGGGGCAGTGGCTGAGCTGGGTGATGCGCATCGCGCGTAATGCCACCATTGACCACCTGCGCAAGCAGAAAAAATGGTCGGATGTGGCAGGTGACGAGGACGAAGGCCGTTCGTTCTGGGATACGCTTGAAAGCGACCGGCCCAGTGCGGAAGACGAACTGCACCGCACGCAGCAACGCAGTGTGCTGAATACGTACATTCGGCGCCTGGCTCCCGAGCAGCGCGAGGTGCTGCTGCTGCGCCAGGAAACCGATCTTACGTTCCGCGAAATTGCGGAGCTTACCGGGGTATCCATTAACACGGCCCTGGGCCGCATGCGGTACGCACTTAAGAACCTGCGAGGCATGCTCGACGAAGTTGAAGTTACGCCCGATGCACTGATTGGATCGATGGAAGGGCCGACTTCGGCATAGCAGCATGCAGTTACACGGCATGTTTGGTTCGGCCTATGTATCCTGAAAGTGGCACACAGGTTGGTGCTTTTTCTTGCCTTCCTACGAGCGTATGCTACACCTGTATGAGCAACGATACCAACCGCCTTCTTCAATACATGTACGGCGAGCTCGACGAGATCGAGGCCGAGCAGATGGAGCAGGCCCTTGCTCACCGGCCCGACCTGTTCGACGAGTGGTTCGCCTTTCACGAGGCCAAGCACCAGTTGGATGCACAGGCTCCTGCACGTCCTGATGCTACTGTCGTCGACGAGATCGTAGGGCACGCTCGCCAGGCTGCGGCGTCGGACGCAGCGTCGGCACATGAATCTGACATCTGCATACAGGGTGACGGGGTGCCGCAGCACGACGCAGGAGCCGTATGTATGGTGACGGTCCCGTCTGCCCGTTGGGCTGAGCGTCTTGCTTCTGAGAACCCAGCTAAGAACCCAATACCTGGTTCCAGGGCACGCAATCCGGCAACAGCCAGCGCAACAGCCCCCTCACCTGCTCGCAACGGAGCTGCCGTTCCGTGGGGGCTAACACTGGTACTGGCGGTAGTGCTTTTACTGAGCGGAGCTCCCGGGGCCTCGGGGCCGGACGGTAGCACCGCTATCGGATCGGCCGACCTGCCTGCGTGGGATACTCCCAGCGAGCGGGCGGCCCTGCACCGGCAGGCTACGGTGCTGCAGACACGTATGTCAACTCCTTCGACGTCTCTTTCTTCCGTATCGCATTCTGTTACTCGGTAGCCCCGTGCTCTCATGGTTCTGTGTGCCCCGTTTCAGAAGCATCCTTTGCAGCGTTTGGGTAAGCACGGGCAGGCCATGCTGATGCTCCTCGTCGTGCTCATTACAGCAAGCCTGATCCATGTGCCTGCCGTCTACAGCCAGCCTGTCCCGCATCGCACGTTGCAGATCCAGGACAACACGGTATACATCGACGGCAATGCCGTATCTGAAGAGACGCTTCCGCCCGGGCTGGTTCTTGACGGGGTGCAAATGCAGTACCAGGTGTACGGACTGCAGGTGCCCGTTGTCGAGATTCAGGGGCAGCCGTACCGCCTCACTGAATCAACCCTGGAGCCCGTGGAGCGCGCGTCAGACGCTGCGCAGGAGGCCCGCGAAACGCCAGATGCAACGGGGGCAAAGACGTTGCAGGCTGCTCCGGCTCCATCCGACTACATGCAGATGCTTCGTGCACAGAGTCAACGGCTCTACGAGGCGGTACAGCGCGAATATGCGCTGGAGCACGCCGCCGAGCAGCGAGCCTATCGCATCCGCCAGTTGGATGCAGGGCCGGAGCGCACTGCACACCTCGACACGTTGCGCCAGACGATCACGCAGCTGTTCGATCTTAAGCAAGCCAACCGCCGTCGCGAGCTGCAGCAGTTGCGGCAGCAGGTCGAGGCCATGCGGCAGCGCATGCAGGAGCGGGCGGCCCACCGCGAAGCAATGATCGAACAGCGTATCCAGCAGCTTACAGACCACGCAAATTATACCCCCTGAGGCAGCGAACTGGGTCGATTAGAGCGCATACAGGCAACCTTGCAGAGGATGCTCTCATACAACAGCGGTAGTTCTCTTATCGCCACAATAGATTGAGTGTGTATGACAGCCGAATCTTCCGTAGTGCCGTGGCGTGGCATCGTTCTGCTGTTTCTGGCCGTGGGGATGGCGGGATGCGAAGGGGCTACGCTAAGCGAAGAAGCCGTGTATGAAAATGAGGTCTTGCAGCACCGCTTAGACCGCGACATGCGCATGCGCGACGCCGACCGCACCGTGCTCGACGCGTCCACGCGCCGTCGGTTCGAGGGGTTGCGCTACTACCAGGTCGATCCTACCTACCGGTTCGAGCTGCCGCTGCAGCGTACGGAAACAACAGATACCCTGCGCGTGCAGCAGTACAAAGGGCCTCCGGTCGATAAAGTCGTTATTGGGGAAGTGGATGTTCCTGTAGCAGATACAACGCGGCTGCTGGTCTTTCGCGAGCCTGGCCTCGACGGCGAAGTCTGGATCCCCTTTCGCGATCCGACAAATGGTGACGAAACGTATCCTGCGGGCCGTTACCTGAATGCGCCGCTCCGTGACGATGGCACCGTTGTGGTTGACTTCAACAAGGCGTTTAACCCATACTGCGATTATAACCCCGATTACGTATGCCCACTCCCACCATCCGAAAACACGATCTCGGTGCCGATCGAGGCCGGCGAAAAGAAGTCGCAGTTGCATAGCTAAGCCACTCACAGCGAAAGCGTGACTTGACTGCACCACATACGCATGCTCCTTCCACCAAAGCATGACACCATGATGCATGGCAACGCCCAGACCCCTTATCGACATTGGGTTTTTGTGCTTCTGCTGGTTGGGACGGTGTGGACTGCATCGCCCGCTGCAGCCCAGGTGCAGATTCGTGATGTAGAACTGGCCGAGCGGTCGGATGGCCAAGGCCATGTGCTACGTGTGCAGACCACCGAGCGTATTGAAGCATTCTCGATGCCCGAGCAGCCTGACGAGGCATCGGTTGTGGAGTGGACGCTCTACAACGCAGCGCTTGCTGAATCGGTTGAACTGCCCACCGGCGGTCCCATCGCACAGGTGGATGCCGAAATCATCGATGGTCACTTTACCTTTCGCATCCACCTAACCGAGGACGCTACTGTTCGAGCCAATGCTTACCGCGACGGCGCCTCGGACGACTTGCTACTGAACTTGACCACCTCTACGGCCCAGTCAGCTGCCGAGCGTGCAGAGGAGGCGGCTCGCTCAGCGCGCGATGTGGTCGAGTCGGCCCAGCAGCGCTGGCGCCTGGACACGGTGGTCATTGATCCGGGCCATGGCGGTCAGGATCATGGAGCCACCGCCAATGGCGTGCGTGAGAAGGAAGTTGTGCTCGCCGTATCGAAGAAACTGGGCGGCTACCTTGAGGAATATCTGAGCATTGAAGTGCTCTACACGCGCGACGATGACACCTTCATCGAACTCGAAGAGCGCGGGCGATTTGCCAATGAGCACGGCGCCAAGCTGTTTATTTCGATTCATGCGAATGCGGCGAGGTCAAGCCAGGCTTATGGTACCGAAACGTTCTTCCTGGGGCCCTCCAAAACCGAGTCGGCCCGCCGCGTCATGGAGCGCGAGAACAGCGTAATTCGGTATGAGGACAATACCGATGTGTACGATGCCTACGACGACCAGCAGCTGGTGCGTGCCACGCTTACACAGAGCGCGTACCTGCGGCAGAGCCAGGACCTGGCGGCGCTCATTGAAAGCCAGTTCTCCGAGCGCGTAAACCGGCGCAGTCGCGGCGTTAAACAGGCCCCGTTCTATGTGCTGTGGGGCGCCTCCATGCCGGCAGTGCTTGTTGAAATGGGCTTTCTGTCGAATCGGTCGGAGGCTAACTTCCTGTCCAGCGAGCAAGGACAGACCTACATGGCCAGCGCTATCTTCCGAGCCGTGCGCGAGTACAAGTCGCACTATGAACGCGGCATGGCACCCGTAGCCGGCGAGTAAGCACAGTGGCAACGAGTTCTCGTTTCAGAGCACGGTGATACGAATCCAGTTGAACCCTGCGTTGCACTGATACCAACCCTTCGTTGCACGCACAGTCTCTTTCACCGACCCGACATCAAATCCTATGATGCGATTTTCGTACGGCGCACTCAGCGTACTTCTCGTGGCCACCCTGTTTCTGGTGGGATGCGATGACACCAGCACCGGCACCGAAGATATCATTCCCATCGGCACCGACGCGGACCCGGTCGAGTTTGAGTTCGAATTCGAGCCGTTTAGTGCCGATGATGTGACAGATGGAACTCTCACCCTCACCTCCACCAACAGCGATAATCTGGAAGATCAGATAGAAGAGATGGTTGGTGGGGGGGCTACGCGTAGCGACGTAGTGAGCGCCCGGATTCGGTCCGTTGAACTGGAGCGGCTGACCGGTAACTTCAGTGTACAGCCCAAGGTATTCAGCTACCTGGGCTCTGCACGTGTGTACTACGGCGCGAATACCGATGCGCAGCCGGTCGCCGAGCGCCGTCCCATCTCCGATGAGCCCGAGGTTACGCTCGACTTGCTACAGCAAGACATCACCTCAATCGTGCAGAACGGATCGCGCCCGCTCACGCTGGAACTCGAAGTCAACGACCCCTCGCTCATCGGAACGGGCGACGACGTGGAGATCACCGTGTCGTACCGCATTGAAGTGCGTGGGTGATGCAGCCCCCAGACTGATCCTGAGACCTATCGCACGGCAATGCACGAAATCTCGACCCGGGCGCTGCGCGGCAGTGCCGCAACCTGCACCGCCTGGCGCGCCGGGGGCGTTTCGTTGAAGTAGCGCCCGTACACCTCATTGACCTGGGCATAGTCGTTTACGTCGGTCAAGAAGACGGTGCACTGCACCACGTTCTCGTACGTCATGCTGGCGCCCTGCAACACAGCGCCTACGTTGTCGAGCACCCGGCGCGTCTCCTCCTCAACAGAGCCGTTCACCATGTGCCCCGTGTCGGGGTCGATCGCAATTTGGCCTGAGCAGTAGAGCGTGTCATCCGTTAGGATAGCCTGACTGTATGGACCGATAGCGGCAGGGGCACGAGGAGTGGTAACAGTAGTCCGGGACATAAAACAGTGCGTGCAGTGCAAAGACCGAGAGTTGGCTACTCGCTCAAAGAGTAGCACAGATAGTTGCTCCTAAAGATGCGAGCTATCCATAGCCAGAACAAGCGAATATTGTCTTAAGCTTTGTTCAGAACAGGCACCCGCGCCCGTCTTGCACAGGAACGGGCGGATGTACAGGTCGTTGCCTCTATTCCTTGTTCAGCGCAGTATAAAAGAACACTGCTACCGATGCAGAAAGCCGCTGCGCCGTTCAGGGATTCTATCCAGATGCATTGAGCAACACCAAACGCCATGAGCGCAAAGGGACGCGTACTGGTCGCCATGAGTGGCGGCGTCGACTCATCCGTAACTGCTGTACTGCTGGCCGAGCAAGGCTACGAGGTGGTGGGTATCACCATGAAAACGTGGGACTACTCCACCAGCGGAGGCGGAAACAGCGGCAAAGAAGTCGGCTGCTGCACGCTGGAGTCCATCAACGACGCTCGCGCTATTGCATTGCGCCACGGCTTCACGCACTTCATCGTCGACATCCGCGAGGAGTTTGGCGACTGGGTCATTGAGCGGTTCACCAACGAGTACCTGGCCGGGCGCACGCCCAATCCGTGTGTGCTCTGCAACACGCATATCAAGTGGGCTGCGCTCTTGCGCCGCGCCGATGACCTCGACTGCGAGTACATTGCCACCGGGCACTACGCCCGCGTGCAGCACAACGAGGAGCTCGACCGCTACCTGCTGAAGCGCGGCCTCGACCGCAAGAAAGACCAGAGCTACGCGCTGTGGGGCCTGCCGCAAGAGCACCTGGCGCGCTCTATCTTTCCGCTGGGCACCTACGAGAAGCCCGAAATCCGCCAGATGGCGTCCGACTTTGGGCTCGACAGCGTGGCCGACAAACCCGACTCGTACGAAATCTGCTTCGTGCCCGATAACGACTACGGGCGCTTTCTACGCGACCGCGTCGACGGACTCGAAGAGCGCGTGTCGGGCGGCGACATTGTGCTGAGCGATGGTACGGTCGTTGGCGAGCACGACGGCTATCCGTTTTACACCATCGGGCAGCGCCGCGGGCTCGACCTGGCGCTGGGCCGGCGCGTCTACGTCACCAACATCGACCCCGACACCAACACGATTACCGTGGGGCCCAAGGACGAGCTCATGCAGCAAACCCTGAAGGCGGGCGAAGTCAACCTCATCAAATACCCGTCGCTGAAAGAAGAGCGTCCGGCCTGGGGCGCCATCCGCTACAACGATGAAGGGGCCGGCTGCCTCACCTGGCAAGACGATGACGACATGCTCAACGTGGCTTTTGCCGAGCCGCGCCGTGCCATCACCGCAGGCCAGTCGATTGTGCTCTACGAGGGCGAAGACGTGCTCGGCGGCGGCTGGATTCACGAGGTGGGCACCGCCGACGAACGCGAAGCCGAAACCGCCGCGGCCAACACCGACGCTATGGCACCGGCTGCTGCCTGATAGAGCCGCATCCTGACGTGCACATCCAAAAGAACGCCCCGTATCCCCTGAGCATGATTGCTTTGGGAGGATGCGGGGCGTTATGCTGTTGAGTGCGAAATAGACGCAGCTTCGTAGCTATGCCGCTGCGGTGGCCATGCGGTCTCGGACGCGCTCATACAGCGCTTCGTACTGGGGTACAATCTGGTCGACATGGAAGGTGCCCCGGGCGCGCTCCAGCGCCGCCGCAGCCATTGTAGACTGCAGCTCGTCGTCCGTCAGAAGCTGGCGGGTGCACTCGGTAAACGCGTCAATATCGTCGAGCGGGCACAGGAAACCGGTCTCGCCATCAATGATCAGTTCGGGCAGGCCGCCAATATCGCTGGCCACGACCGGCACCTCGCAGGCCATGGCCTCCAGCGCGGCCAGGCCGAACGTTTCTGAGCCACTGGGCATCAAGAAGACATCGGCGATCGACAGGATTTCCTCAACCGGATCCTGCTTGCCCAAAAAGCGGATGTCATCGTAGACATCGAGTTCGCGAGCGCGGCGCTCGGCAGAAGCGCGGTCGGGCCCGTCGCCCACGAGCAGAAGCCGCACCGGCAGGTCGTCCTGGCGGAGGCGGTGGAAGACCTCGACCACTTGCGTCGCGTTCTTTACGGGGCGGAAGTTCGACACGTGCACAATGACCTTTTCGCCGTTGGGGCAGAGCGCCTGCTTAAAGTGCTCCTTATCGAGGCGGTGGAAGCGCTCCATATCGATGAAGTTCGGAATCACCTCAATATCGCCCGTCACATCGAAGTGATCGTACGTCTCCTTCCGTAAGTATTCCGACACCGCCGTCACGCCATCCGACTGGTTGATGGAGTGCGTGACCACCGGCGCAAATGAGGGATCTTGCCCAATGAGTGTAATGTCGGTGCCGTGCAGCGTGGTGATGACCGGTACGTCAATACCCTGGCCAGCCAAGATATCGCGTGCCATTACCGCACTGGTGGCATGGGGAATAGCATAATGCACATGCATTACGTCGAGACCGTTGTGCTTGGCTACATCCACCATTTTGCTGGTGAGCGTGAGCGTGTACGGCGGGTAGTCGAAGAGGGGATACGACTGCACGTTCACCTCATGGAAGTACACGTTGCCGCCCATGTGTGAAAGGCGGAACGGCAAAGACGACGAGATAAAGTGCACGGTGTGCCCGCGCTGGGCCAAGGCCTTGCCCAGTTCGGTTGCAACCACGCCGCTTCCGCCATAGACGGGGTAGCACGTAATGCCAATGTTCATAACGCAGAGGGTGGGATTGAGCAGATGCAGTGACAGCGCTGGATGCATCAACATCGGCTGCTCTTGTGAGGTTGCACGCCGTTGCATCAATTGCACGTACGCGAACCGCGCGCGTAGCCCATGTGGAATGAATGCGTAGGCTGCACGACCGGGCGCGTTACTTTATGAGCAGAAGCAGCGTCTACATGAACGAAGCAGAGGGAACCGCCGTCCCTGAGCGCTTCGTACAAACTCCCGATACTTGCTTGCTTCTTTGTTAAATAAAAACAATTGATTATATGCAACGCATTCGCTATAGCACGTTCCTCCTTCTGATTGCTGCTTTGGGCTGGATGGCCCTGCCACAGGCGTCGAATGCCCAGATAGGTGTCGTTGGCGGCTTCAATTTCGAGAGCCTTGACGATTTGAGTAGTGAGAACACAAGCGCCAACTTCGAATCGTCAACGGGCTACCATGTGGGGCTTGCCTACACTCGTGACTTTGCCGTGTTGGGCGTGCGCCTGAGCGGCATCTACCGCCGGGTTGGCGAATACGAGTTTGCTAATTTTGAAGGTGGGAGCGAATCGTTTAGCCTGAGCACAATCGAGGTGCCCCTTGACCTGAAGTACCGCCTGGCACTTCCGCTCGTAACGCCGTACGCGATGGCCGGGCCGCAGGTGTCGTTTCCGATTGGCGAAGACGAGCTTGACGACAGCCTCGAAGACATCAACCTATCCGGCAATGTAGGGGCGGGTGTCGAGTTTAATCTGGGCGGTGTGCGTCTGGCACCGGAGCTGCGCTATGAGTTTGGCGTCACCTCAATCTTCAGCGACGACCTTGAGGTCCTGGGCAACGATGTCAATGTGAACGATCCGAAGCTGAGTGCCTTCAGCATTCGACTCCACCTATTTTTCTAACTTTCGATTTGTAACACATAGGCGGCATACAGCGCGGGGCAGGAGCCTAAACGCATCACATACGCTCCGCGCTGTATAAAGCCGCCTACCTGTTATCCTGGAGGGCGTGTGTGAGCGCTCATTTCGCACCATCGGCTTCAACATGCATATCCGCCCATCGTGGGCAGCACGCCGACGTGCACAACTGGCGGCTTCGGGCTGTGGGGGCTCGAAGCCGCTGCCTCCAGGTTTTTTTGTGGAGTACGCCTCCGCTTATACGCGGTCGAGCGCCTGCTCCAGGTCCGCACGCAGGTCGGTGATATCTTCGATACCGACCGAGAGTCGAATCAGCGAATCCGTGAGTCCGATTTTTTCGCGTTCCTCTGGGGGAATAGACGCATGCGTCATGGAAGCCGGATGCTCAATCAGGCTCTCCACGCCGCCCAGGCTCTCCGCAAGCAAGAACACATCGGTGTTGGAAAGCACTGTTTTCGCGGCTTCGATGCGGTCGTCGGCGAGCGAAAAGGCAATCATGCCGCCGAAGTCACTCATCTGCTTGGCGGCAATGTCGTGGCCAGGGTGCGACTCCAGTCCCGGGTAGCGCACATGGCCAACCTTCGGGTGCTCGTTCAGAAAGAGCGCCAGCGCGCGGGCGTTATCGCAGTGGCGATCCATGCGCACATGCAGCGTCTTCGTGCCACGCAGCGCCAGGAAGCAGTCCATGGGGCCCGGCGAGGCACCGGCGCTCTTCACCTGAAAGCGCAGCTTCTCGGCCCAGTCATCGCGGCTGGTGCACACCGCACCCAAGATGATGTCAGAGTGTCCGCCCAGGTACTTCGTTGCGGAGTGGAGCACGAGGTCGGCGCCCAGGTCGAGCGGCTGCTGCAGGTACGGCGTGGCGAAGGTGTTATCGACCGTTACGTCGATGTCATGCGCCTCGGCCAGTTCGCACACCGCTTCGATGTCGATGATACGCATGAGCGGATTCGTGGGCGTTTCGGCCCATATCATAGCCGTATCGTCGGTGATCGCGGCCTCGATTTGGTCGAGATCGGTCATATCAACAAACGAAAAGTCGATGCCAAACGGCTCAAACACCTTTGTGAAGAGGCGGAAGCTACCGCCATACAGGTCGTTGGTTGAGATGACATGATCGCCAGGGCGCAGTCCCTTCATAATGGCGTCGATGCCCGCTACGCCCGAGGCAAACGCAATACCGTGTTCGGCGCCCTCAAGAGCAGCCAGGTTGCCTTCCAGCGCGGTACGGGTCGGGTTGGATACGCGCGAGTACTCGTATCCCTGATGCTCGCCCGGCGCCGCCTGCGCATAGGTCGACGACTGGTAGATCGGCGTCATAACGGCGCCTGTAGACGGGTCGGGCTGCTGGCCGGCATGGACAGCGTGGGTGCCAAATCCGCGATTCGACGAATCGGAAGCCATAAGGTAAACCAGGTTGATGGGTAGAGCGAGGCAGCAACTCCCGGCGGTTGCTGCACAAAACGAATAGAGACCGCATTGGGGGCAGAGAGCGCAGACCGCATCTGCCAACAGATAAACGATCAACAAATAGGGCCGGGATGCTCCTCAACAAAAAGGCCCGAACCCCTTCAAGGTTCGGGCCTCGTGCCACAGACCAGTTACGCGGCCTGTGAGCGCGTTACATGAGATGGGTCTTACTGACCACCTGATTCATCCCCTTCTTCAGAAGATTCCATGCCGGGCGGCGTTTCGTCGACATCGTCGAAGCACGACTCCAGCTCTTCGGCGTCTTCAGTGCGCTCCACAAGTACGTATGAGCGGTACAGCTCACGGCAGACTGTGCTATAGTTTGGGCTGCTCGGTTCGAGCAGGTCGTAGGCCTGCTCAAAAGGCGGAATCGACTGCTCGATAAGCGTCTGACGTTCGCTCGAAAGCGTTTCGAGGCGTCCGCGCTCTTCTTCGTTTGCCTCGCGCTCTTCTTCGCGCAGACGCTCCTCGATCTCAGAGATTTCTTCGTCGAGGTTCGCCGCCTGATTCACGTACGAGGCTCCAAGATTAAAGAACGCATCCCCGTTCTCAGGATTAAGCTCGGTGGCGCGCTCTAACTGCGCGGCCGCTTCCTCGTACTGCTCGTCATTGAGCAAAAGGGACCCATAGTTATAGCGGAAAATGGGGTTTTCCGGGCTGGCCTCAACCTGCTCGCGATAGGCCGAAAGCGCCTCGCCAACGTCTCCACTGGCGGTGTACGCATTCAAACGGAGCTCCTGCAACTCGCGGTTGTCGGTGTAAAACCCGGTGGCCTCATCGAGCAGCGTGATTGCGTCGTCATAGCGTTCATTCTGAACGTAGAGGCTGCCCAGAATCGAGTACAGATTCGCATCAACGGTATCCGGGCTCGTTTCGATGCCTTGCTCCAGCACCGGAATCACCTCTTCGCGCTCCCCGGCATTGAGCCGCGCGTACGCTTCGTTAATGTAGGCACCGCTGGAGTCGGGCTCCAAGAGACGCGCGCTTGTGAAGAACGAGGCGGTTTCCTGAAAGAGCGCCTCCTCGCCCGCTTCCTGGGCTTCGTTGAACTTCTGCGCGCCCTGCTGCATCAGGTCAATGTACGCAAACTGCCGTTGGCCCTGAATCTCACTCTCCAGTTCCGGGTTGATTTCAATGGCCTGTTGTTGCGCCTCGGCTACCTGCTCGTACAAGCGAACGCGCTCTTCGGGATCGGACGTCTCAGCGGCCTGATCCTGATAGATGTCGGCACGCGTCAGGTATGCCTGTGCGTTCTCGGGATTGGTTTCCAGGGCGCGCTCTACGCTTTCCAGCGCGGCCTCATAGTTGCCATCCTCCAGCGCACTTTCTGCTTCGTTAATGTTGGGGTCGCCGGTGGCGCAGCCCGCAAGCACTGCCCCGGCCAGAAAGACCGCGCACAGCAGCGCATGAAACGAATATCGACGGGATACAATCATAATGGGGTTGGGAAGCCGTGAGTAGAAATCCGGTGAACGTCACACATATCGCCATGCTACGTGTCGTCTTTCGTGACGTTCACGACGCCGTAAAGAACCATTACAATTTAATATGTACGCTTAAGCAGTTGCAAGAAGCAAATCGGGAGAGCTTCGTGAAGTATCTACTATACCCGACTGCAGAGCGCGTTGTGCGTTTGCTTTTATAGGGATCCGCACGCTTTACTGCGGATAACGAAAAGGGCGCGCTACGCGTACATACATCGCGCGCTACAGCGCCCGCTCGCATCTGCCGACTTGCCTTCTTACTGCTCATGAACGCTCCCCATACCGACGATACCCTCATTGCGCCGGGCCTGCGGGCCTTCTTGCAGCGCATTGTGGATTACGCAGGCATGTTTCCGCCTGCCGACCTCCCCCTGCACGAGGCGATGCAGAACTTCCTCAGCTACCGCGCCGAACCCGAGCGCTGGATGCTCAATCGCTTTGTCATTCCTACCAAACGGCTCGATGAGCTACGGCCCTTCCGCCAGGCCATTGCCAGCAACCCGCCGGTGGGACTGTCAGTTCTCGGGCAGGGCGGCGCTACTGTTGATGCGTTTTTGGAAGCGTTTACAGACGACCTTGATCGCATCGACACGTGCATCGAAGACCACAACAGTCACGTGCGTCCCGATGTGATGGAAGTGCGCCTGCCTACCACGCTGCTCGACTCGTTTGAGGCGGAGCCCGTTGCGCGCTTTCTGGAGGCGGTCGACTCAACACTCGCTCAGCATGGCCTTGCGCACCTCGACATCTTCTTCGAGGTGCCGCTGACCGACGACACGGCATCGCAACTGCCGCAGGTACTGCCCACCTTCGCCTCCGCCAATGCCAACCAACCGGTGCCCGAACAAAGCATTCTGGGACTGAAGATCCGATGTGGTGGCATGGAGCCGGAGCTTTTTCCTTCCGTTGATCAGGTCGCGCGTGCTATCGTGGCCTGCCGCGATACGGGGGTGCGCTTCAAGGGCACCGCTGGACTCCACCACCCGTCTCGCCACCACGACGAGCAGTACGAGGTCATGCGCCACGGCTTCTTCAACGTGTTTGGCGCGGCGGTGCTGGCTGCCGAGCACGACCTGGATGTGGATGGCGTCTCTGCGATTTTGCGCGAGGAGAATGCGGACACCTTTACCTTCACGCAAGAAGGCATGCAGTGGGGGCCGCTTAGCGCCTCGGTCGAAGATATTTCGCACAGCCGTGCTGCACTTGCGCACTCCTTTGGCAGTTGCAGCTTCGTCGAACCGGTTGAAGACCTGCGCGCGCTTAGCTTGATGTAGCTTGATGTAGCGCCGCACACCGCAGCATCTACCCTCGTTTCATTGACTTCACTACACACCACCTTGCCTATGTCGTCTACATCCATTCCCGCATCGGATGCGTCGTTCCTCGACGTACCCAGCGATCATCCATTTCCCATTCAGAATCTGCCCTACGGCATATTTCGCCCCAATGCGCAAGCCGAGCCGCGCGTTGGCGTAGCCATTGGCGACCACGTTGTGGATCTGGCGACGCTGGCTGATGCTGGCTTGTTCGACCACGATGCGCTGGGCGCCGACACCCACCCGTTTCATGCGGATACGCTAAATCCGTTCATGGCCCTGGGGCGTCCGGTGTGGCGCGCGGCACGCTCGACTGTGCACCACCTGCTCAAATCCGACACCGCCACCCTCCGCGACGATGACTCGCTGCGCAGTCGTGTGCTACACGCACAAGACGACGTGACCATGTTGCTCCCGGTAGAGGTGGGCGACTACACCGACTTCTATTCCTCGCGCGAGCACGCCACCAACATCGGTACTATGTTTCGCGGGCCCGAGAATGCCCTCAAACCCAACTGGCTGCATCTGCCTGTGGGCTATCACGGACGCGCCAGTTCGGTCGTGGTAAGTGGCACGCCCATCCAGCGCCCTTGCGGCCAGCGCAAACCCGACGACGACGCGCCCCCGACCTACGGGCCGAGCCAACTGCTCGACTTTGAGCTGGAGATGGGCTTCTTCGTGGGCACGGGCAACGCGCTGGGCACCCCGATTCAGGCAAAAGACGCTGAGTCTCATATCTTCGGACTCTCGCTCGTCAACGACTGGAGCGCCCGCGACATCCAGAAGTGGGAATACGTGCCGCTGGGTCCGTTCCTGGGCAAGAGCTTTGCCACGACCGTGTCGCCGTGGGTCGTGCCGCTGGATGCGCTGGAGCCCTTCCGCACCGACGGCCCCAAGCAAGATCCCGAACCGCTCCCCTACCTGCAGCCCAACGACCGCGCGAACTTCGATATTGAGCTCGAAGTGCAGCTGCAAACCCCTGAGATGGACGCGCCGCACACCATCAGCCAGACCAACTTCAACTACATGTACTGGTCGATGCGGCAGCAGCTGGCGCATCACACCGTAAACGGATGCAACACGCGTCCGGGCGACCTTATGGCGTCGGGCACTATCAGCGGGCCCACCGAAGACAGCTACGGCAGCATGCTGGAGCTGGCCTGGCGCGGCACCAAGCCGTTGCAGATGCCCGACGGCTCCAAGCGCTCCTTCCTGCAAGATGGCGATCGCGTCATCATGCGCGGCTGGGCCCAAGGCAACGGCTTCCGCATCGGGCTCGGTACCACCGAGGGTGTGGTGCAGCCCGCGCAGCCGCTCGATGCATAAGACGCAACGGACGAAGCTGTCACGCAGGTAAACGGCACATCATAGAGCAGCGGGCCGCTCTCCGAGAACACGTCTCGGTGGGGCGGCCCGTCGCCGTTTTGGGAGGCAGGGTTGATGCATTCATCGCTCCGTAGCGCTATCTGAATTGTGAACGATACCTAATCCACAAAAACGACCCCTGCGCCCGACGGTCCTTCGTCGGGCGTGCACAGCGAGGACGTGCTGGCACCCACCGGCATGTCGCGACCGAGTGCAGTACTTTGGTCGTTCATCTACCTGCTACAGCGGAAGACGAACCCCCACATCCAGCTGAACGCGCCCAAAGTTGTCGGCATCAGGCAGCAGGGCGGTAAATGTGGGCTCGGCATAGACCTGTGCGCCCTTAAACCGCATCAGCGCGAGGCCGCCGCCGACCTGAGGCCCCCAGCGGAGTGCGCTTTCGGAAACTGGACGCGTGCTGGTGCCGTACGGCGGAGCATCGTTAACGAGGAGCATTTCCCCCGATCGGTTAGCGTGGTGCATCGCAACGCCTGCGATCCCATAGATTCGAAAAGCCGATGTTTCGTACGCGTCAAGCTGGGCGCGTAGCGTGCCCGTAACAACGCGTCGGGTAAAGTCAGACTGCGTGAATCCCCCTTGTGTGCGGTGGTCGGTGGCACGAAATACACCGCCGGTGAGTCCAACAGCGAGCGACTCCAGCACGCGCATCTCGGCGCGGGCGCCAACACCATAGGTCTGGTAGGCCCCGGTCTGGGGGGCGCTGACTGTGGAGAGCAGTGCTGGACCCACGCCCAGCGTGAAGCGAGGTGACGCATCATCGGACTGCGCCTGTGCAGTAGGGGCTTGTGTGCCCATGCACAGAAAAAGGGTCAGGACGAGCAGTGAGGGTAAGCTAACGTTTGATAGATCGGACATGAGTACAAGAAGAGTCAATAACAAGGTATCGTACGAGAGTGATGTAGCGCCACGAGAACGGTGCGCCGTCATCTCATATACCAAATGTATTGAACCTTCACGGAAAGCGCAAGTCCACCAACCGGCCCAAATCGCAGCAAAAAATCCTGCGTGTCGTGCTGGCATCTGCATGTTGTCAGCTTCCTGATACATGATGACAGTCCGCCCCCATCTTGTCAGGCACCGTCTAAAAAGCTGTCAGACCATGCTGTAGAGCCTGCCGTGTTGGCAGGCAACTGTACGTTAGAAGTGTTTTGTATCGGGTTGGTACAGAGGTTGCACAAGTAAATGGCGGAGTTAGAAGTAAGATGTGCTCTGCATTCCCTGTAACGCACCACAAATAGAGATAACCGAACGAGGTGATTAATATGACGAACATAACCCGCACACCCAACCGAAGCTTACGCACACTGCAAAGCGAAATCGATCAGGTATTCAACCGTCTGTTTCCCACAAGCAACGAGAACAGCCGCGACGAGGACACCACGCGCATGTGGGCGCCGCGCACCGACATGGTCGAAACGCCTGATAACTACGAAATTCGCCTCGACCTGCCGGGCCTGTCGAAAGACGACCTGAAGATCAACATGCAGGAACGGCAGCTCACGGTCAGCGGCGAGCGTCGCCACGAAGCCCGCAACGAAGGCGACGAGTACGTACGCGTGGAGCGTGCCTTTGGCCACTTCCATCGCTCCTTCACGCTGCCGCAGTCGATTCAGGAAAACAACATCGAAGCGTCGTACCAAGATGGCGTCCTGACGATTACGGTCCCGAAGGCCGAAGAAAGCAAGCCGCGTCAGATTGAGATCCAATAACCGGATCTCAGCGCGCGCACATCACCTGGTTCTGGAGGTAGACGGATTGCCTCGAATCCGTCTTTAGTGCCTCCACACGCGCTCCGGCGGCCTCACGGCGGCCGGGGCGCTTTGTTGTTTGGGGTACATAGCGGCCTTGCGTGGGGGCAGCTTTGTTAGTTTCAGAGGGAAGCGAAGGCCCGCGCGCTGCACCTCCGTGCCTACCGGACCCCCGCAAGATACCACGCATACCAACGGCGGCATGAGCGCCAAGAGCCTATGCCCATCTGTTCACCCATTCCGATCCCCACCATGTCGATTGCGTTCGACCGCCTCGTTCCCGCGCTGAAGAGCCAGTTCCGCAACGGCCTACCGGGGCCCGAGGCCCAGCAAACCATGGCTCCGCGCTACGATGCGGGACACCGGCGCCCGCCCACCGAAGCCACCGATTGCACCAACGCAGGCGTGCTTGCGCTACTCTATCCGAATGCAGATGGCGTGCCCACGGTCCTGCTCACCGTGCGGCGTAACGACCTGCCGCACCACCCTGGGCAGATCTCCTTCCCCGGCGGACGCTGCGAGCCGGACGAGGTCCCGTGCGATACCGCGCTGCGTGAGGCGCACGAAGAAGTGGGGCTTCCGCCCGGGGCATCCACCATACTGGGCTCGCTCACCTCGTTGTACATTCCGCCATCTGGGTTTTGCGTCCACCCGTTCGTGGCGGTATGCCCACGTGCGCCCACCTTTACTGCACAGGAAGCCGAGGTCGAGATGGTGCTGCCCGCATTGCTCCCGCATCTGCTCGACCCAGGTACGCGCACGGTAGAGCCGTGGACGCTCCACGGGCGCAGCATAGACGTACCGTACTACGCGGTCGATGGGCACGCCGTGTGGGGCGCTACGGCGATGATGCTGGCCGAACTCCTGCAGGTGGTGCGCCAGGCATCGGGCAAGTTTAGTGGCCGGGTGGCGTGAGCTATGCGCTGTCGGCGGAGTCGGCTGCGATAGGTGTGTGGCTGCGTTCAGCTACCGCGTGCTTCATCCGCTGATAGATAGCCGAAAGTCCCTGTGTGCGCTGCGCGCCGAGCAGGTCGGCCAGGCCCAGGTCGCGCAGCGGATAGTCGGTCGCAGTGGCAACGGCGTCGGGCGTGGCTCCGTCGAAGGCTTCGTGCAGGATGGATACGAAGGCGCGTGCGGTGGGCGCATTGCGAGGCACATCCGCGATGATGCGCACGGTGCCGTTGTGCACCTCGGGACGCAGGAAGACCGGCGATTGGCACTCGTGCACCATGTTGAGCCCAGCCTCACGAAGCTCTTGGTAGGCTTCGGGCAGTGGCGGCAGCTTGTCGGAGTACTCTAACAGCAGCTCCAATCGGCCATCGCGACCGACCATTTGGAAGCCTGCGGCAATATCTTCAAACGAAGCCATAATCAAGACAGAACGAGAGCGAGATCACGATGGAGGTCCGGATGGGACTACTGGTCGGCAGCGGTTGGCTTGGCTTTCCCCTTTTCGATGGGCATGCCGACGAGGTTACCCCACTCGGTCCACGAGCCGTCGTAGTTTTTGACCTGGTCGAAGCCCAGCAGGTACGTGAGCACGAACCAGGTGTGGCTGGAGCGCTCGCCGATACGGCAGTACGCGATGGTGGGATCGTTGGGGCCGAGGCCCTCGCGCTGCTGATACAGCTCCTCAAGCTCCTTGCGCGGTTTAAACGTGCCATCGTCGTCATTCACCGCGTTCGACCACGGTACGTTGCGGGCGCCTGGGATGTGGCCGCCACGCATAGAGCTTTCTTCGGGCAGGCCCGGCAGATGCGTAATCTCACCGCGAAACTCCTCGGGCGAGCGCACATCGACCATGGGGCCGTCTTGCTGCTGATGCGCCAGGACCTCGCCCCGGAACGCGCGGATGGAGAGGTCGGGGGCCTCGGGCACCGGGTACGACACGGCGGGCAGGTCGGGCGCATCGGTCGTGAGGGGGCGGTCTTCGGCAGCCCACTTTTTGCGTCCGCCGTCCATCACGCGGAGCGACTCGTGTCCGTAGAGACGGAAGACCCAGAAGGCGTAGCAGGCCCACCAGTTGTTTTTGTCGCCGTAGAACACGACGGTCGTGTCGGGGCCAATGCCTTTCGTCTCGCAGAGCTCCGCAAAGGCGGCCTCGTCAATAAAGTCGCGCTGCACCGGGTCTTGCAACTCGGTGTGCCAGTCGACTTTTACCGCGCCGGGAATGTGGCCCGTATCGTAGAGCAGCACATCTTCGTTCGCTTCGACGAGGCGCACATCGTCGTCATCGAGATGGTCGGCAACCCAATCGGTATCAACCAGAACGTCGGGGTGGGCATACGTGCTCATGGCAGGCAGGCGGGTTGGAGAACGGGAGTGTGTAGATGCAATAGGTGAGACCCCTGATGCAGAGACGTGTTCGCTGCGACAGACTGCACCACGTGCGTATTGCGGCTTGTTTACACACACAGAAACGAAGGCACGACACACGCAAGTATTTTCCGCCTTTCGGGGACGGGAATGGTCTACAGATAGCTTTTTAGGTATGCGACGACGGCATCCACATCGGGCAGTCGGTACTGGGCAACCGTGTCGCCAGTGCCCACCTTGATGGTACAGGCGCCTTCAACCGCAGTGAGCGCCTCAAAGGCATCTTCGTCGGTTACGTCGTCGCCGATGTAGACGGGATGGCGGTCGGGGTGGTCGGTGGCAATGTCGCGCACGGCGCGACCTTTGGTGTGCTCACGATGGCGCAGCTCCACGACCTTTTTGCCCCAGATGGCTTCGAGGAATTCGGGGGCGGTATCCACCCAGGCCTGCAGGCGACGCTGGGCATCTTCGGGGTTTTGAGCCTGGCGGTAGTGTACTGCAAAAGTTGGGGGCTTCGACTCCAGGTGTAGCCCTTCCACCGAGGGGACGTTGCTCTGCATCTTCGAGAGCGCCGCCAGGGTGTCTTCGTTAAAGGCGGGCGGATCGGCGTCTGTGGTCGAGCCACGCTGAGCGCCGTGGAGTCCAATGGCGGGGGCGTTGGCCGGGAAGAGCCGGCCCAGACTGCGCAGGTCGCGGCCCGTTACGATCCACAGCGGAAAGCGATCGCGTAGCTTCTGCACGATCCCTGGCACCTCGGGATGCGGGTACGCGGCGTCGGGGTCGTCAACGATGGGGGCGAGCGTGCCGTCGTAATCCAGGAAGAAGAGCGGGTCGTCAACGCGCGGGGGAGTGTCCATAGCAAACGAGCAAGACAAGTGAGAGCAGACGAGAATGTTGAGGGGAGGCGGCAGGGGCATCCCCCGACTCCATTACACAGAGCACAGAGCGGCTACGCATGCAGGGCATCCAAGAACCCGCGGGCCCAGCGCTGCACGTCGAGGCCTTCGACGGTAGACTTGAGCGCGGTGAGGCGGGTAGTGCGCTCTTCGGGGCTCATTTCGAGCGCGGTTCGAATGGAGGCCGCGAGTCCGTCTTTGTCGTAGGGATTCACTTGGATTGCCTCGGGCAAGAGGTAGGCCGCACCGGTAAGCTCGCTTAGGATGAGCACGCCGTTCTGGTTGGCCGTAATGAACTCCTGCGTAACCACATTCATGCCATCGCGCAGGGGCGTGATGAGCGCAGCATCGGCAGCGCGATAGAAGGCGCACAGCTCAAACTGCGTGTACGTGCGATAGCGATAGTTGACGGGGACCCAGTTGTCACGGGCAAACTGCCCGTTGATGCGACCTACGACCTCATCCACCTCGCGCTTGAGCTGCTGGTAGGTGTCGACCTTTGTGCGGCTGGGGGTGGCAATCTGGTAGAAGCTAACCGTGCCGTGGTAGGCCGGGTTGTTCTCCAAGAAGCGCTCGAACGCCTCCAGCCGCGAGAGCACGCCCTTGGTGTAATCAAGCCGGTCGATGCCAATGACGATGTGCTTGGTGCCCAGGCGTTCGCGCAACTGCTTGGCCTTGGTGCGCACTTCGTCGGAGTCGGCCATCTGCTTAAACCGATCGACTTCGATGCCGATGGGGTGGGCTTCAACGCGTGTAGCATGACCATTGTAATGGACGGTTTGCCCGTCGATGTCGGCGCCCAGAAGCACGCGGGCGCTCTCCAAGAAGTTGTCGACGTACTCCTGCACATGCACACCTACCAGGTCGCAGGCCAGCATGCCACGCAAGAGTTCGCGGGCCCACGGCAGGATGCGGAAGACCTCCATGGCCGGCCACGGAATGTGCCAGAAGTGCCCAAGTGTAGCATCGGGACGGGCCTCGCGAATCCACTTTGGGGCGAGCATCAGGTGGTAGTCCTGGAGCCAGATCTGCTCATCGCTGCGGTCGACCTCGTCGAGCACCGCGTCGGCAAAGCGCTGGTTCACCGAACGGTAGGTCTCCATGAAGCTCGGGTTGGGCTCAAAGTGCTGAATCATGTAGTGCGATACGGGCCACAGCACGCGGTTGGCCATGCCGTAGTAGTAACCGTCGAGCTCGTCCTGGCTCAGCGGTACCCGGCGCACAGTAAAGTCGGGGTCGTCGGCGGGGAAGGGCTGGCGCTCGGGCAGGGCGGGGTCTTCGCCCATCCCGATCCAGGCCCCCCCTCGTTGGCGGAGCACCGGGAGCAGGGCGGTGGTGAGTCCGCCGACAGAGGGGACCCAATCGCCGTCGTCGGACTGGCGGATGGGAACGCGGTTGGCAACGACAGTGAGGCTCACAGGTGGGCGTGCGTCAAGTCAAAAGGACGAAAGAACGGCGGAGGCCGCTTTAGGCAGTGTGTGCGTCGTGTGCATCGTGCATCCGCTCGTAGTGCATGCGATGCTTTACAGCATCCCCAAATAAACACAATCCAGCATTAAGTACAATGAGGCTACTCGTTCCGGCGATGATCCAGGACCAGGGAGTGGTGTCGGGATCGGCTTTTTTGAGGGTAGCATGGCCCAGCATGCTGGCACCGGTGCCCACAGCGAGCAGTCCGAGCGGGGCTTGCCAGCGCCACTGGCGATAATGGGTGTCGGCATCCATCATGATAGAAGACGCAATTGAGAAACAAGGCGAATGACATCTGGCCATACCCTGCAGTTGGGCGATGCGTTCGTTTCAAGTGGAACGCATGTGTGAAGAGGTTGCGCCGGGCATGGTAAGCTGCATGGTAAGTCCTGTTGATACCGGCTGGTGCCATGCAGGCAAGAGGCTGTTCGCTGCAACAGCATAGCGGTTCATCTCGCGGCGGATGGGGTATGTACGGCGCAGTTCGGCAAACGCCTTGGCTCGTTCTTTGGGCGGATGCGAAGCAAGGGCGCGCATGCGGCGGTCGTCTTCGGCAATCGTATAGGCCTGCTGGGCGAGCGCATGCCAGGCCTCGGTACGGGGCCAGCGGGCACTGGGTGGGGCCAGGTGCCAGGTGGCAGGCGCGTGGGCAGATAAGACATCGTTGGGCTGCCACGTAGCAGGACGATCCAGCACATTGCAGAGCGCCTGGTACAGCATGTGCGTGCCCCGCACTTTGCCATCATAGGCATAGCCTGCAATATGTGGAGTCGCAATTGCCGCGTCGCGAATCAAGTCGGGGGCCGGAGCCGGTTCGCCAGGCCACACGTCGAACAGCAATGCGCCAATGGGGCCGTTGTGCAGTCCGTTGCGCACCGCGTTAGCCTCAACCACAGCACCGCGTGAGGTGTTCACGAGCCAGGTGGCGGGCTGCATAGCGGCTACAACGTCTGTATCCAACAGATGACGTGTGGCATGGGGACCGCCGGTGGTGAGGGGGACATGCAGCGAGATGATATCGGCCTCCTTCAGCAGCGTATCCAGCGACACAAACAGGTTGGCATGCTCCGGCTCGTTTTTGGCACGCGGCGGATCGTTGCGGAGCACGCGGCAGCCCAGTGCCTCGCAGCGGCGTGCTACGCGGCTCCCGGTGTTGCCGCACCCAATTACGCCCACCGTACGCGTAGGCAAATCGGTGCCCGTTCGAACGGCATGGTGCAGCAAGGCGGTAAGTACGTAGTCGGCCACGCTGTCGGCGTTCGAGCCAGGGGCATGGGCAAACGGGATGCCCCGCTGGCGCAGAAGGTCCTGGTCCACATGGTCGGTGCCAATGGTGGCCGACCCCACAAACTGAAGCGCCTGGTCGTGGACAAGAGCGGCATCCACTTCAGTCACGCTCCGGATGAGCAGCACATCAGCAGCCTGCACCTCCGATGCAGATACAGCGCGTCCCGGCGCTAATGTTACGGTGCCCAGCGTACCAAATGCCTCATGTACGTGGGGAATATTTGCGTCGGCCAGAATGCGGAGGGAAGGCGAATGAGCCATAGCACTGAAAGCGCTTTGAGTAAAAAGTACACATATTGTCAGATGAAAACGGATGCGTCACCACTTTCAAGATTGTACCAACAGCACATTAAAGCATCGCTAACTGCCAATAAACTTGATCCATTAACTTTTGATGAAGCAATTTAGGTTGATTATTAACAAGGATATGGGTAAAACGAAGACAGGAAACCTTGCCTTGTAGGTCTTGTTGATCGCCTTGTCTTGTACAATGCGGTGCAAATACGTAAGCATTCGTTTCAAAATACCACAGCACGCATCTGCTGCTTTTCCTGCAGTGGCAAGGCATTCGGATTCTGCCCACAGTAGCATTGTTGCATGAACATATATACGAAAATCGCTTCTACCGGACTTGCTTGTGCCTCGCTGGCCTTTATGGTAACGACCGGCACGCCCGACCTTTCGGCCCATGCGTCTTCGTTGACCGAGGATGCATCGGCTGAGGGCACGTCCTCAGAGGCGGAGGAGGCATCGCACGAACTGCTTGAAGCCGCGTACGGCACCCCATCCGAAGAGGTGCGTCCGGCCATCCAGAATCTCCCAGAGGTCGATAACGCTACCCTTTGGCTGGCCCGCGCCGTGTACTCTGAAACTAAAAAGCCGCACGAGCAGGAGCTTGTAGCCTGGGTTGTACGCAACCGCGTGGAAACGCAGTACCGTGGCCAGTCGACGTATCGGGACGTGGTGCTTGATCCGAGTCAATTCAGCGCGTTCAACTACGGGTCGGGCAAGCGCTCGTTTTACATGAACCTGCAGCCTGAGATGCCACTCGACAGCTGGCAGCGCGCGCTGCATGTAGCCTACTACGTGCGCCACGCCGACAGCGCCTATCGTCCATTCCACATATCTACGCGACACTTCTTCAGCCAAGTGTCCATGCCGTACCATCAGTTTCCCCACTGGGCCAGCCAGAGCCACAAGGTCGACCCGCAGTGGGAAATTACACTTGATGAGTGGCGCTTCCGGTTCTACGCAAACCTGTCGTAGTTCGGCGAAGCCCACCCGGCGTTCCAACGCCAGGCTTTTCGGGGGCGGCCCTGTGTGGTTACCAGCCGATGGTGCCGGGGCCGCCCTTGAACGGGCCCACAACGCGGCTTGTAATCCAACCGCCATAAAACGAGCCCTTTTGAGCATCTACCTGCTCATCTCCGACGTAGCAGGCGTCCATGTGATGGGCGTAAAACGCGACGTATCCAGCCATATCTTGAAAGCGCGGGGTGGGATTGGGGTATGCCCAGGCGGCTTGCTGCGCCCGCTTTGCATCGACAGCTACGTCGTAGTACTGGGCGCGCCCTTTGAATTCGCAGTGCGAGGTGCGCCCGGTGTCTTGCAAAACACCGTCCGCAATATCGCCAGGCGGGTTGTAGTACACGGGCGGATGACTCGTTTCAAGGACGCGGTAGGCCTGCGTCGTATCCACAATCGTTGTGCCGTTAAACACCACGCGAATGCGTGCATCGGTGCGCTCCAGGCGGGGCGGACGGGGGTAATCCCACACCGATTCCTGGTTGGGACCGGGGGCGATGCGATCAGTCATGGGCAGATGGGGTAAGCAGCGTATCGGCGAACGCGTTAATGTCGTCGTGCAGAGGGCGGTCGGTTTTTAGGGGATCCATCGTTGGCCAGTGAGCAGGGGGCGGGGGCGTTGTGCCCTGGGCTTTGTCGGCGTGTTGCAGGTGCCGCAACTGAAGCGCAGCCAGTGCATGAATCGACAGAATGCGGGCCACGTGGGGCGTTTGCTCGTACGCAGTGCGAGCCGCCAGCGTCCCCATCGACACAACATCCTGGTTGCCGCCATTGGTGGGGATCGAGGAGGTGGCCGTGGCCTGTGTGTGCTGCCGAAGCTCGGCAACGAGCGCCGTTGCGGTGAGTTGCGCGCCGGCAAACCCGTGCGTTGCGCCGGGCGTCCATGCTAAGAGAGGCGGCGCACCGCCGTTGTGGGCGGGCGTAAGTAGCAAGTCAAGCTGTCGCTCCATGAGCACGCCAATCTGTGTAAGTGCTGCACTGAGCGCATCGGAGGCAAACGCGACCTGCTGCCCTTGAAAGTTGCCTCCGTGGTATACACGCGGCGGATTGTTAAACAGCACGGGGTTGTCGGAGGCGCCGTTGAGTTCGGTTTCAACCAGGCGCGTTGCATAGTCGATCTGCTCGCGGCACGCCCCCAGCACCTGCGGGGCGCAGCGTAGCGAGTAGATCTCTTGCAGGGGACGTTCGTCGAGGGGCGTGTAGGCGTCTCCGGGCTGTGCGGCAGCGCGAATGTTGGCAGCGCTTTGCATCTGACCGCGGTGGCCACGGGCTTCGTGCAAATCGGGCGCAAGTGGGTCGAGGGAGGCGCCCAGCAAACGAAAGACCCACCCGGTGTGGGCCTCGGCATAGGCACAGAGGCGCTGGGCTCGGGCGCACGCCAGTGCAGCATATGCTGTCATAAAAGAGGTGCCATTCACGAGGCCGAGCGCGTCGCGCGCGTCCAGTTCGATTGGATCGAGGTTCGCCTCAGACAGAGCCGCGGCGGCGGCGATGCGGGAGCCATCTTCACGCAAGCAGTGGCCTTCGCCCATTAAGGCGCGTGCGACGAAAGCGAGCGGGGTGAGGTCGCCACTGGCGCCGACCGACCCGATGGTGGGGACGGTAGGTGTAAGGTTGGCATCCAGCGCGGACTGCAGGGCACGGACTGTATCCATCCGAATTCCGGAGTGCCCCTGGACCAGCGTATGCAGACGCAGCATCATGAGAGTACGCACTATCGGGGGCGGCGCGTAGGGGCCGGTTCCTGCAGCAAGGTGGTTTACCAGGCTGCGCGCTCGGGCTGTGGGCGAAGCTGCGCTTTCGTGGCGCACCAGCGGCCCGAAGCCCGTGGTGATGCCATAGAGCGGCGTGTCGTTGGCTTGTAGCGTCTCCAGCGCATCGCGGGCGGAGGCACAGGCGTCTTCGGCTGCAGAAGTGAGTACAACCGACCAGGTTGGGGTTGCAGCAAACTGCTCGACAACAGGAGCAGGAAGTGTGACGTTCGGACCCAGTGCAAGTGGCGAGCGGGGCGAGGCAGTCATGAGGTGACAGAAGACGAATGAGACGAGACGAGGTCAGCCAGACGTTGCTGAATCGCCATGCGGTCTACGGCGCCCTTTGGGGTCTGAGGCCAGTCAGCGGGCGCCAGAAAGAGCGTCGTATCCAGCCGCTTGCGGAGCGTACCCAAGTAGGGGCGTATCGCATCGTTCGTGGGGCGCTGTGCGTGCGGGGCGTCCCAGCAGAAGGCAACGGCAAGGCGGGTGCCGTCGGGACTCCACACAAAGGCGTCGTGGACGTCGTCGATAGCTTCTTTGATGCGGGCCTCGATGGGGCCAGCATGAACCATGCGTCCATTCGTCAGCTTGAACGCGCTGTCCGTGCGCCCTTGAAAGTAGAGCCCGTCGTTGCGGCGCTCGGCGCAGTCGCCCGTGGCTGCCCAACGCTCAGGATCCAGCCGGTCCAGGCCGTTCTCGGTCCACTGCCCGATGCAGGCGTTTTGTCCTTGAAAGAGCAGCTCGCCGTCGTCGCTGATGCGCACGGTGCAGCCCAGCGGGCGTCCCAGGTAGTTGGGGGCCCACACCCCCGGATCGCCAAGCGCAATGCCGGGGCTGGCCTCGGTCTGTCCGTAGCCTACTCGTAGTTCGGTCTGCGAGAGGGCATCGGCAAGAGGCGCGCTGATAGGGGCTCCGCCTACAATACCACCGGCGAGCTGGGTGAGAAAGGACGGACCGCTGTCGTGATCGAGCAGACGTTGAATGGTTAGGGGAACCGCTGAGAGGTGGGTAGCGCCCCATGCGTCACGCATCTCCAAAAGAGACGCAGCCGAGCGCCCGCCCTCGGGGTCGCGAATGATTTCGGCACCAGAGAGCAGAGCGGGCAGGAGGTCGAGTACCAGGCCAAATGCGTGCGACCATGGCAAGACCGAGAGCACGCGGCTGTGTTTAAGCTTAAAGTAGGGCAGGTGGCTGGCCAGCACCGAGAACACGTTGGTGTCGGAGAGCCCGTACCAGCGTGCGTTGGCCGTGGTGCCGGAGGTGCGGAGCAAAAAGCGGGCTTCGGGAGTGCGGTCCGTGGTAGCTGAGCGAAGGGCTTCAGGAGGAGCGAGCGGCCCGGCACAGCCATCGGGCACCCACGCATGCGGGGTGGCGGCTTCTGGATGGATGAAGGCCCGTGCATCCAGCTGGTGGACCAGTTCGGGCGAGGCGGAGGGCGGGGCCAGCGCAATGGTAAGGCGCTGCCAGAGCGCAGCCACAAGCACTTGTACAAAAGCAGCGGACGGCGGCATCGCGATTACAATGCGGTCGCCTGCCTGCAGGTTGGCACTGCCAAATGCTTGTACCCAGAGCCGAGACCCGGTCCATACAGAAGCGGCCGGCGTAATGGCATTGTCGTC